>NZ_JBFBFA010000018.1:0-132379 GCF_040683915.1 Kitasatospora sp. NPDC093102
TCGCCGGTGGTCGCGATCCGGCAGAACACCCGTGCGCCGGGGGCGTGTTCGGCGATCGCGGCGACGTCCTCCAGGCTGTCGGTGGCGAAGTCCCGTACGCCCAGCCGGTGGGCCTCGGCGATGTTGCGGTCGGACTTGATGGTGTTGCCGTAGTGGATCAGCCCGGGCGGCACACCGGTGCGCAGTGCCTGGGCGATCTCCTGCGGGCTGGCCGCGTCGAAGCCGGAGCCGAGCGCGGCGAGGTGGCCGAGCACCTCGTCGACGGGGCAGGCCTTCATCGCGAACCGGACGGCCACGCCGGGCAGTTCGGCGCACAGCGTGGCGTACTGGCGGCCGATGCCGTCGAGGTCGTAGATGATCCGGTCCTCGGTGGCGGCGGCGAGCGCGGCGCGCAGCGCGGCGCGGTCGTGCTCGCCGGGGCGGAGCGGCCCGGGCCGGGGCGCGTCGGTGTGGACCGCGGAAACGGCCGGGATGCGGTGGGTGGGCGGGTGGCCGGTGTGGTGGCCGGTGGCGTGACCGGCACGGTGACCGACGCTGTGGCCGGTGGGCCGGCCGGTCGGCTGGCTGGTGGTCTGGTGTATCACGTGGAGCTTCCCGTCCGACTAGCGCGGCAGCCGGTCGGCGGGGGTGGCCTTGCTCGCCCGCACCAGCGGGCCCCACGCGTCGATCAGCGCTGCGAAGTCCTCGATGTCCGCCTGCGCCTCGTCGAGCAGGCGCGCCCGCAGGGGCGTCAGGTGGTCTGCGAACTCGGCGTACTTCCCGCCGAGCCGCCGGTAGCAGCGGTCGAGCTCGGCGAGCCTGCGGTGGTTCTCCGCGCGGTCCGTCGCGGCGCTGCGACGGACGGAGTCGGCGATCACCTCGGGGCGGACGCGGTGCCACTCGTCCAGCAGAGCGCCGCCGGCGGCCTCCATCTCGGAGTAGACCGGGTAGAGGTAGAGCATGGAGAGCAGGAACTTGGCGTAGCGCAGCTGGTAGGCGGTGAAGCCGGGGCCGGTGCGCCGTTCCGGGGTGTGGTAATTGACGATGTGGCGGTTGTGGGTGACGCCCGGCAGGGTCGCGTCACGCACCAGGTGGTGCAGGAAGTAGTCGCTGCCGATGGTGTCGGTCGCGGGCGGCAGCGGCACCCGTTCGTACACCTCGCGGTCGAGGCCGATGTTGCACATGTCGATGTGCCAGATGTCGGGCAGGTCGAGCACCGCGCGGTCGGCGGTGAACGGCTCGGTGCCGCCGCCGACGAAGGACCCGGCGACGAGTTCGCGCTTCTCCTCCTCGCTCGCGCCGGTGGGTGCCCAGAGCGCGACCACGTCGTGGTAGGCCTCGGGATCGAGCTCCCGGATCTCGCCGATGTCGACGGAGAGTTCGCCGACGAAGGAGGCGCCGACCAGCACGACGGGCTTGTCCGCGTGCACCGCGTCGAGGCTGTTCCCGGTGACGGCCGCGGCCGCTTCGGCGGCCTTCAGTCCGAGCGTGGCCAGCTCGTGCTCGATCGGGAACACCGGTTCTCCGTCGAGGAGTTGGTAGCGGCTGTCGGAGTCGCGGCGGTGCACCGACTCGCAGCCGAGTGCGGCGGCCAGCAGGAACGCCCGGTTGGTGCAGGCGCCGTAGGAGACGGCGTCGGGCAGCATGAGGTCCAGCAGCTTGTCCGGGCCGGCCGCGCCGGAGCGGTCGATCACCTCGCTCAGGAAGGCGCGCTGGGCTTCCTCGTCCAGGTGGTGGACGACCACGCCCTCGACGGCCGGCAGGGCGGTGAGGGCCCCGGCGTGCCGGGTGCGGGAAGCGGGGTCGGCGGAGTCCAGCACCAGCAGGTGCACCCGGACGCCGAACCGCCTTGCGGCGTAGGCGGCTTCGGCACCGATCGCGGTGATGGTGTCCGCGCACTCGCGGTTGGTGGGCAGGGTCAGACAGACGTCGCGCATTCCCGCTCCCCCGTGGCGCCCTGCCGGTCTTCCCCGCACTGCTCGAACGGTTTGCCGCTCCATGACCGCAGGCCGAGCAACTTCTCCCCCAGCTCGGTGAGTTCGGCGGTTCCGTAACGCTGCGCCTCGGGCCGGCCGGCGTCGCCGACCAGGGTGCGGTTCCAGTCCGGGGTGGCGAGCGTGCGCCAGGACTCCACCCGGGAACGGCGCAGCTTCCCGGACTCCTCCAGCGCGGGCATCATCGACAGGTACTGCACCGCGCGCACACCGTTCTCGGAAGTGTTGCGCTCGACGCCGTGGGCGAGCAGGCCGTTCCAGATCAGCAGGTCGCCGGCCTTCAACTCGGGCCGCACGACGGGGAACTCGGTGCGGTCGACGTCCGGGCGGATCGGGTCGCGGTCGGCGGGCTGGGCGGCCTGCCACTCGTTGAAGCGGCGGAACAGCTCCGGGCTGCACTGGAAACCGCCGTGGTCGGGGGCGGTGTCGTCGAGCGCGATGATGCCCTGGACGCGCTGCGGCAGCATGCCCCGGGTGGTGTCGACGTCCCAGTGCAGGTCGATGTCGAAGCCGCGGTCGGTGGGCTCGATCAGCGCGCGGTCGCGGTTGCGGACGTTCGGCGGGTTGAGGTTGAGCCGGTCGAGGGTGACCCAGAGCTCCTCGCAGTCCCACACGTCCACGAAGGCGTCGTAGACGCGCTGCGCCTGACGGCTGTCCCAGATGAGCTGGTGGTGGTAGGCCTCGACGAAGCCGTAGATGTGCAGGTGCCGGTCGAGTTCGTCGCGGTACTCGCGCTCGCGGTACCAGTCCTCGGGGCGGTCCGGCGAGAGGCCCTGGAACTCCCAGGCGAAGTCCAGCAGTCGGCGCGCGGCCCCGGCCGGGACGGCCCGCTTCACCACCACGTAGCCGTAGGTCTGCCAGAACGCGTAGTCCTCCTCGGAGAGCACGCGCAGCGGGTGCTTCTTGCGGATCTCGCGCAGCGCGGTCCGAGCGAGGTAGCTCTCGGTGTCGGCACTGAAGTAGGGGCGCTCCGATGCGGCCCGGTACAGGTATCCCCCGGGTTCGTCGGGATGGTCGGCAGGGCTCGGCACGGGCAGTCACTCCATGGTTCGTGGTCGACGTGGCGCTTCCTCGGGCGCCCGGTGCGGGCACGGCGAGTCGACGGCCGGTGGCCGGCCGCAACAGGAATTCGAGCGTGGATCGGAGGGCCGTCCGCACACGGTCCTTCTCGCCTCGGCCCACGGGCGCGGAACAGCGCCACGTCAGGGGCCCAACTCGCCCGTCCGGCAAGGGCTCTCACCCTGCATCAGCCTTTGCCGAACCGCACTCCCCATACGTTGGACTAGACCAACTAATGGTGTCAACCCTTTCCCGCGGGTCACCGATTGGGAAATCAGCGCAGCTCGCGAAGCCTCTCGGAGTTCGCTTTATGTTTCGGAGACTGACATAAGGGCGGGTATGTTTCCGGAATCGGCATAACGGCGGGATACTGAACCGTCACCGGTCGGAGAGCCGTTGCACCCCCGTGACACCGGACTCCGGGACGCGCCCGGGCGTACCACACCGGGCCGGGCCCGCCCACCCGCCGTAGCTTGGGACCGTGGCACGACCCCGAGGAGCCGTCCGGCTCGCCCCGCCCGGCTGGCTGACCGAGATCCTGCGGCCCCGGGCCGCACCGATCCCGTGGGCGGCGGTCGCCCGCGCCTCCGTCGCCCTCGCCGCCCCGCTCGCGGTGGGCACCGCCACCGGGCGGCCCGCCTACGGCGCGCTGGTGTCGATGGGCGCGCTGTCCGGGGTCATCGGGGACACCGCCGACGCGTACCGGATGCGGGTGTTCAACATCGCCGTGCCCCAGCTGTTCGGCGCCCTCGGACTGCTGCTCGGCACCCTGGTGTTCGGCGCAGGCTGGACGGCCGTCGCCACGGTGACCGCCGTCGCGCTGGTCTCCGGCATGATCTCCTCGATCGGCGCGGTCGCCTCCGTCTCCGGACTGCTCCTGCTGCTCAACGCGGTGGTCGGGGCCGGCCTGCCGCTGCCCTCCCCCTGGTGGCTGCCGGCCGCCCTGCTGCTGCTCGGCGGCCTGGTGGTGCTCGCCCTGACCCTGCTCGCCTGGCCGCTGCGCCTGGGCGTTCCCGAGCGGGCGGTGGTGGCCGGCACCTACCGGGCGGTCGCCGACATGCTGGAGGCCACCGGCACGCCGGGGTACGACGGCCGCCGCCACGAGCTCACCCGGTCGCTCGACCAGTCCTACGACCTGCTGCTCGCCCGCCGGGCCCGCCGACACGGCCGCTCGGCCGGCCTGGCGCGGCTGCTCGCCCAGCTCAACGCGGTGATCCCGGTGGTCGAGGCGGCCGCGGCGGCGCAGTTGCGCCCGCCCGAGTTCGGCCCGCTGCCCGCCGGCTACCCGGCCGCCGTCCGCGCGCTGGCCGACGCCGTCGAGCGGGGCCGCACCGGCCCGGCCCCGCCGCTCCACCTTCCGGCCCCCGCCGGCCCGTCCACCCGCGCGCTGGTCGAGGCGATCGGGCACGCCACCACCGTCGCGCACGAGGCCGCGCCCGACCCGTACGCCGCCGCCGACCGGCTCGGCCGGCCCGCCCGCCTCGTGGTCAGGGCCCGGCGGGCGACCAGGTCGCTGCTGCTGTCCGGCACGTCCTGGCGGTACGGACTGCGGCTGGCGCTGTGCATCGGACTGGCGCAGGTACTGGTCTCGGTGATCGCGGTGCCCCGCTCGTACTGGGTGGCGCTGACCGTGACCTTCGTGATGAAGCCCGACTTCGGCTCGGTGTTCTCCCGCGCGGTACTGCGCGCGCTCGGCACCGCCGCCGGGCTGCTGATCGCCGTGCCGGTGCTGGCCGAGGTGCCGCACGGCTGGTGGGACGTTCCGGTGATGGCGGTGCTGGCGGCGCTGATCCCGGCGCTGTCCGCCAAGGGGTACGCCTTCCAGACCGCGGCCATCACCCCGGTCATCCTGCTGCTCTCCGACCTGCTCAACCACCAGGGCTTCCACCTGGTGCTGCCCCGGCTCTACGACTCGCTCATCGGCTGCGGCATCGCGCTGCTGGCCGGCTACCTGCTGTGGCCGGAGTCCTGGCACACCCGGATCGGCGACCGGCTCGCCGACGCCGTCCAGGACACCGCCTCGTACGTGTCGCTGGCCTTCACCACCGCACCCGGGCGGGACGAACCGGCTCGCGCCCGCTACCGACGGCGGCTCTACCGCGACCTGTCCACCGTGCGCAGCGAGTTCCAGCGGGCCCTCACCGAGCCGCCGCCGGTCGGGGCCCGGGCGGAGGCGTGGTGGCCGGTGGTGATCGCCGTCGAGCGGATCGTGGACGTCACCACCGCCACCCGGGTACGGATCGAGCACGGCGCGCCGGTGCCGACCGCCGCCGAGGTCACCACCGTCACCCGGGAGCTGACCGACCTGGCCGAGGCCCTGCGCACCGGCCGGCCGCTGCCGCAGGCGCAGCCCGACGTGCTGTCGCCGGACTGCGCGCTGGCCCGGCTGCACCACGAGGTGCACGCCGCCCGGTCGGTGGCGGCGCTCTGAGAGCTGCGGGGTCCTGGACCCGCCGGCTTCAGTCGTGGACCCGGCGGGTTCAGCCCCGGGCCCGCCGGGTTCAGTCCGGACCCGCCGGGTTCAGTCCTGGATTCGCCGGGTTCAGTCCTGGATTCGCCGCCAGGGCCGCTCCGCCTCCAGCGCGAAGGCCAGTTCCAGCAGCAGCCGCTCCTGCCCGTGCGCCGCCGACAGGTGCACTCCGACCGGCAGCCCGCTGGGCGCCGAGCCCGCCGGCAGGGCGATGCCCGGGCCGCCGGTCACGTTGTTGACCGGGGTGAAGGCGACGTAGCGCATCAGCCGGTCCATCAGCTCGTCGAAGTCCACGTTCGGGCTCAGGTACCCGATCGGTGGGGCCGTGTGGGCGAGCACCGGGGAGAGGATCACGTCGTGGTGGCGGAAGATCCGCGCGTACTCACCCTCGGCCCGGCGCAGCCGCCGCAACACGGCGGGGGTCTGCGGGAACTCCCTCCGGAACCGGCGGCGCAGCCCGGTGGTCAGGCCGTCCAGCTTCCCGGCGCGGAAGCCCGGGTCGATCAGCAGCCGGCCGGTGGCCGCGATGGCCCAGGCGATGTAGCCCCAGTAGGCGACGAAGTCGCGGGCGAACTCCTCGCCGAAGGGCAGTGCGGTGGGCTCGACCCGGTGGCCCATCGCCTCCAGCCGGGCGGCGGTCTCCTCGACCACCTGCCGGGTCGGCTCGTCGGTCCTGGCGATCGGCGAGTCCACCACCAGGCCGATCCGCAGCCGCTGCCGGCCCGGCCCCTCGACCAGGCCGAGCGGGGGCAGTCCGGGATTGCTGCGGTGCCGCTCGGCGGCGGCGAAGAAGGCGGCGGTGTCGCGCACCGAGCGGGTCAGCACGCCGTCGGTGACCAGGTCGATCGGCAGTTTGCCGCCCTGGGCGTTGGTCACCAGCCGGCCCCGGGTGGGCTTGAGCCCGATCAGTCCGCAGCAGGCCGCCGGGATGCGGATCGAGCCGCCTCCGTCGTTGGCGTGCGCAATCGGCACCACGCCGGAGGCCACCAGGGCCGCCGAGCCGCCCGAGGAGGCGCCGGCCGAGTGCGAGGGCTTCCACGGGTTGCGCACCGGCTGGGCGGTGGCGAACTCGGTGGAGGCGTTGAGGCCGAACTCGGGCAGTCTGGTCTTGCCGAGGACGGCCAGGCCGGTGGAGAGGAACTGGTCGGTGAAGCGCGCGTTGCGGCGGGCCGGGCGGGCGCGGTAGGCCTCGCTGCCCATCGCGGTCGGCAGGCCGCGCAGGTCCACGTTGTCCTTGAGGTAGGTCGGCACGCCCCACAGCGGACCGCCGATGCCCTCCCGGCTGATCCGCGGCTTGTCGTACGAAGCATGGGCGACGGGCAGCAGCGCGCCGTCCACCCGCGCGGCCCGTTCGACGGCCGCGCCGACCAGTTCCCGGGGGTTGACCGTGCCGGCCCGCACCAGCGCGGCGAGTGCCACCGCGTCGTGTGCGCCCAGGGCGTCGTCGGCGAACGCGTGGACCCGCTCGTCGGTCATCCGAACTCCCCACTCCCTGCCGGACGTTCCACCGTCCGGCGATCGCACCGGCCGGTCGCACCCGCCCGGCTCTACTGACGGGTAATCTCGCAAGGGTTCGAGTGTAGGCGCGCCCTGCGACAGCCACCGGACCGGGGTGCCTCCGGCGGGTGAACCGTCCGTCACATCGTCGAGGGCGCACGAGCGTTCGGCCCGCGCCCCCGCGTTCACCCCGTCCGCCGGTCCGCGATCGTTTCGCCGCACCCCGCCGGGAAAGATCACGTTCACGAACCGCCCAGGTCCTCCCGCCGAACCAAGGTGACGCCCGTGCCGACCCCCTTCTTCCCGACCACCCGGTTCACCGCGGCCATCGCCCCCGGCGGCCTCCCGCTGCTCGGCCACGCCCCCGCCCTCCTCCACCGCCCGCACGAGTTCGTCGCCGGCCTGCCCGCCCACGGCGACCTCGTCCGGCTGCGGCTCGGCCCGCTCCACGCGTACGTGGTCTGCCACCCCGAGCTGGTCCGCCGGCTGCTCACCGACGACCGCGCCTTCGACAAGGGCGGCCCCCTCCTCGACAAGGCCCGGGAGGTCGTCGGCAACGGCCTCGCCACCTGCCCGGCCGCCGCCCACCGGCGCCAGCGCCGCATGCTGCAACCCGCGTTCCACCGCGACCGGCTGCCCGACTACGCCGCGATGACGGCCGAGGAGATCGCCGGCGCCACCGCCCGCTGGCGCGACGGCGACGTGATCGACGTCCCCGCCGCGATGCACCGCCTCACCACCGCCGTCACCGCCCGCTGCCTGTTCGCCGCGCACGAGCGGGCCGGCTCGCTGCCGGTGCACCGGAGCATGGACGTCGTGGCCCGCGGCGCCGGCCGGCGGGTGATGCTGCCGCTGCCCGGCACCGACCGCCTCCCCACCCCCGGCAACCGCCGCTTCCGCCGCGCCCGGCAGGACCTGCGGGAGATCACCCGGCGGCTGATCGCCGACTACCGCGCCGCCGGCACCGACCGCCACGACCTGCTCTCCACGCTGCTCGCCGCGACGGACGGGGACGGCCGGCGCCTGTCCGACGCCGAGATCCACGAGCAGGTGGTCACCTTCCTGCTGTCCGGCGTGGAGACCACCGCCGCCACCCTCTCCTGGGCCTGGACGCTGCTCGCCGCCAACCCGGCCGTCCGGATGCGCCTGCACGCCGAACTCGACACCGTCCTCGACGGCCGGCCCGCCCGCCACCAGGACCTGCCCGCCCTGCCGCTCACCGCCCGGATCGTCAGCGAGACCCTGCGGCTCTACCCGCCGCCGTGGATCCTCAGCCGCACCGCCACCACCGACACCGAGCTCGGCGGCCACCGCATCCCGGCCGGCGCCACCCTGCTGTACAGCCCCTACCTGCTGCACCGCCGGGCCGACCTGTTCCCCCGTCCCGACCGCTTCGACCCCGACCGCTGGCTCACCACGGCCCGACCCGCCCCCGGCACCTACACGCCCTTCGGCCTCGGCGCCCGCCGCTGCATCGGCGAGTCCTTCGGCGTCACCGAGGCCGTCCTCGCCATCGCCACCATCGCCGCCCGCTGGACCATCGCCCCCACCCCCGGCCGGCCCGTCCGCCCCGCCCGCGGCTCCTCCCTCTCGCCCCGGCCCTTCACCGCGACACTGACCCGCCGGGTCCGTTGACCGGGTTCCGACCGGGCTTCGGTACTGTCCCGGCATGGCCGGCCGCACGGGCGCCGGCCGGAACCACGCCGCTCGACCGGGACGCCACCAGACCATGAACGCTCGAACCCCATCGGGGCTCCTGACCGGGCTGCTCCGCGCCGTCCGGACGTATCCGCGCCGTTCGCCACTGACCTTCGGCTACGTCGTCCTGCTCCTGACCGGACACGTCTGGGTCGAGAACCTGCTCGCCGCGGACCGGGCGGACGCGCTCCGCGACCACATCAGCACCAACCTCGACAACCTGCACGACCACCCGGTCACTGCCCTGCTCGGCAGCGCGCTGCTCTTCGACGGCACCCTCACCGAGATCCTCTCCACCGGCTTCGGCGGCACCCTGATCACCCTGGGCCTCGGCGTCTGCTGCTGCCTCGCCTGGGCGGAGCGGCGCTTCGGCAGCCTGCGTGCCGCCGCCGTCCTCCTCGGCGGGCACATCGGCGCCACGCTGATCACCACCGCGGTGATCCTGCTGGCCCTGCGGCACGGCTGGTACCCGGAGAGCGTGCGCCAGGCCTCGGACTACGGCATCAGCTACGGCGCCCAGACCCTCCTCGCCCTCGCCACCCTCGCCGTACCCCGCTGGGCCCGGCTGCCCTGGGCCGCCTTCGTCGTCGCCTGGCCGCTCTCCGGCGACGGCGAATGGCCGGGCCCCCTCCCGGCCTTCACCACCGTCGGCCACCTCCTCGCCGCCGCCCTCGGCTTCACCCTGGCCATCACCGTGGCCCTCACCGCCTCCCGCCGCCGCGCGGAGGGCCTCGGCCCGGCACCGGCGGAGCGGTGATCACGCCCTGAGGAGCCACGACGCTTCCTCCGGGGCGCGGTCCGGCCGCAGGACCGAGCGCCCGTCAGCGGGGTGGCCGCCGGTCCGCGGCGATGGCGGTGAGCAGCCGCTCGATCTCCTCCAGCCGGCGCCGCAGATCCTCGACGTCGCCGCGGGTGGCACTCTGGTCGGTCTTCTTGAGGGTGACCAGCAGCTGCCCGTCCGGCTCCAGCCGGGCACGGGCCACCTGGCCGAGGTCGTCGCCGTTCTGGATCCGGACGGCATGCTCCAGCTCGGAGGGGCGCAGCGCCAGGTCGTGCAGCGCGCCGGGCACCAGCCTGCCGTCCTTCACCACGGTGGTGGCCGTGCCCTCCAGGATGCGGGCGGCCCGCGGGTCGCGGGAGAGCCAGCGGGTGACGGCAGAGTTCACCGCGACCAGGGTGACCGCCCCGATCGCACCGCCGAGCAGGCTGTTGTCGTTGCCGATGATGGCGTTCTGCACCACGTTGGAGAGCAGGAAGACGACCACCATGTCGAAGGTGTTCAGCCCCGCCAGCCCGCGTTTTCCGGCGAGCCGGAACAGCACCAGGATCAACGCGTAGACGGCGATCGTGCGGAGGACCTTCTCCACGATCGGAATCTGGACGGCCACCAGGTCGTGCCACACTGCCCCGCTCCTCCCACCTCGACCGCCGGGAACGGGGCAGACGCTACGCCACGGTCACCGCTTCGGCCTACCGCGCCGGGCCGCCGCGCCCCGTCCGCCGGCCTTGGCTCCCCCGGCCTTCGGCGACCCCGCCCGCTGCCCGCCCGACTTCTGCGCACCGGTCTTCTGCCCGCCCGACTTCTGCGCACCGGTCTTCTGCTGCTGCGGCTTGCCCCGGCCGGCCGCCGCCTTCTTCGGCTGCGCCTCGGGCGCCGCCTGACCCGCCCCGCGCCCGCGCGAGCTGTTGACCGTACGGCCCCGGACGATCCCGATGAACTCCTCCACCAGGTCCGTCGTCCGCTCCTGCGGCCAGGACAGCGCCACCTGGGACTGCGGCGCCTCCACCACCGGCCGGTAGGTGAGGTCCTTGCGGTGGTGCAGCCGGGCCAGCGACTGCGGCACCAGGAGCACACCGACGTTCGCCGCGACCAGCTCGATCGCGTCCGCCGTGCTGTCCGGGCGCGCGATGGCGGGGCGCCCGGGCAGGGTGTCCGCGGTGAAGCCCAGGGTGTCGTCGAGCGGGTGGAAGACCACCTCCTCGGCCAGGTCGGCCGGCGCGACCTCCTCGGCGGCGGCGAGCCAGTGGTCCTTCGGGAAGACCACGACGGTGGTCTCGGTGTAGAGCGGGATCGCGCTCAGCACGTCCTTGTCGACCGGCAGCCGGACCAGCCCGGCGTCCGCGCCACCCTCGCACAGGATCCGCTCGCCGTCGCCGGACGGGACCGCGAGGAGGTCCAGCGGCACGTCCGGGAGCCGCTCTCCCCAGACCCGGACCCATTTGCCGGGGGTCACGCCCGGGACGTACACGAGCCGGAAGGACGGGTTCACCTGCATGTCTGTCACAGGGCAAGGCTACCGACCGTGACCGGAAGCGCCCGCGCACTCCCTTACCCTTGTCACCATGACATCGCTCAAGCAGAAGACCAGCCAGACCATGAAGCCGGCCACGGCGGCCAAGAAGCTGGGGATCTACCTCGCCGCGGCGCCGACCGGCTTCCAGGAGGGCGTGGTCTCCCGCGAGGAGCTCAACGCGCTGCAGGCCGAGCCGCCGCAGTGGCTCCAGGACTTGCGCAAGAACGGCCCGCACCCGCGCCCGGTGGTCGCCGCCAAGCTCGGCGTCTCGATCACCGGTCTGGCACGCGGCGGCGTGACGGAGGCGCTCACCACCGAGCAGATCGACGCCCTCAAGGCCGAGAACCCGCTCTGGCTCCAGCACGAGCGCGCCAACCAGGTGGACGTCCGCAAGGAGACCGCCCGGATCAAGGAGAAGCACGAGAAGGAGGACGCCGCCAAGGCCGCCAAGGAGGCGAAGGCCACCCAGGCCCGCTGACCCGTCCTCCCCCGTCCGGCACGGCGGCGCTCCGGCGCCGATTGTCAGACCCCTGCGCAACGATGGTGCCGACGTCCGTCCCGACGGGCGTCGGCACCGTCATGCACGGGTTCACACGGGCGTTCTACAGGCGAGGAGGCCCAGGGATGGCGGGGACACTGGAAGGCAGGATCGCACTGGTCGCGGGGGCGACGCGGGGCGCCGGGCGGGGCATCGCGGTCGAGCTCGGCGCGGCCGGCGCGACGGTGTACGTCACCGGCCGCAGCACCCGGCAGCGGCGCTCGGAGTACGACCGCCCCGAGACGATCGAGGACACCGCCGACCTGGTCACCGCCGCGGGCGGCCGGGGAATCGCGGTGCCCACCGACCACCTGGTCCCCTCCGAGGTGGCCGCCCTGGTGGAGCGGATCGGCGACGCGCAGGGCCGGCTGGACGTGCTGGTCAACGACATCTGGGGCGGCGAGAAGCTGTTCGGCTGGGACGTCCCCGTCTGGGAGCACGACCTGGACGACGGCCTGCGACTGCTGCGCCTGGCGGTGGAGACGCACGCCGTCACCAGCCACCACGCCCTGCCGCTGCTGCTGAAGCACCCCGGCGGCCTGGTGGTGGAGATGACGGACGGCACCGCGGAGTACAACCGCGACACCTACCGCAACTCCTTCTTCTACGACCTCGCGAAGGCCTCGGTGCTGCGGATGGCCTTCTCGCTCGGCCACGAACTGGGCCCGCGCGGCGCCACCGCCCTCGCCCTCACCCCCGGCTGGATGCGCTCCGAGATCATGCTGGAGCACTTCGGCGTCACCGAGGAGAACTGGCGCGACGCCCTCGCCCAGGAACCGCACTTCGGCATCTCCGAGTCCCCGTACTACGTCGGCCGCGCGGTCGCCGCGCTGGCCGCCGACCCCGCCATGGCCCGGTGGAACGGTCTGTCGGCCTCCAGCGGGCAGCTGGCCCTGGAGTACGGCTTCACCGACCGGGACGGCAGCCGCCCGGACTGCTGGCGCTACCTCGTCGAGGTGCAGAACGCGGGCAAGCCGGCCGCACCGGAGGCCTACCGCTGACCTCCGGCCCGGCAGACGGGGGCCGGGGGCGGAACTCGCCTCCGGCCGGCGCGTCTTGACCGGGCCGCCGATCACTCCGAATAATCGGCGGGACCGGGGCACCGCAGGGCCCCGTGCCGTACCGGGCGTGCCGGCCGGGCGACGCCCGCCGGAACTGCCGGTGGGCAACACCGGTAGGCACCGCACCACATCGCATCGGGGGAGCGACCAGTGATCGAGCAGCCTCAGCACGCCGGAATCGCCGCACTCGCGGACGAGTTCTTCGCCGCCGAGAACACCCACAACCCGTTCGATGCGACCCTCAGCGGGGTCGAGGGCTACGCCCACCTGGTGCCCGACCCGTCCCGCGCGGCCGCGCACCGCCACCGCGAGGCGCTGCGCGGCTTCGCCGAACGGCTGGCCGCGATCCCGCTCGACACGCTGGCCGGCGAGGACCGGATCACCCACCGGGTGCTCGCCCGGCTGATCGACAACGGCATCGGCCAGATCACCCACGGCCTGGCCGAGTTCAGCGTCTCGGCGACCATCATCGCCCCGCAGAACGAGGCCTTCTCCGCGCTCGCCATGACCTCGGTCGACCAGGAGGGCGCCGACGCCTACCTGGAGCGCCTCGCCGGACTGCCCGGCTACTTCGACGCCGCCCTGCGCGGCATCCTGGACGCCGCCGCCGAGGGCCGCCTCCCGCTGCGCAGCGGGGTCGACGCCGCCGTCGCCCAGCTGGACGCCTACCTGGCCACCGCCCCTGCCGAGGACAAGCTGCTGCGGCCGCTGGCCGACCGCCGGGAGCACGAGCGCGCCCGGACCGTCGTGCGCGACGCCGTCCGCCCGGCGGTGGCCCGCTTCCGGGCCGGGCTGGCCCAGCAGCTGGCGCCCTCCGCCCGGCCGGACGACAAGGCCGGGGTCTGCCACGTGCCCGGCGGCACCGAGGGCTACGCGGACGCCGTCGCCCGCTTCACCCGGCCCGGGCTCACCCCGGAGGAGGTGCACCGGATCGGTCTGGAGGCCGTCGCGGCACTGCGCGAGGAGTTCGCCGAGCTGGGCGGCAAGGTGTTGGGCATCACCGACCCCGCGGCCGTGCTGACCGCGCTGCGCGAGGACCGCTCGCTGCGCTTCGGCAGCGCGGCCGAGATCGTCGCCCTGGTGGACGGCGCGCTGGAGCGGGCCCGCCGAGCCAGCGCCGACTGGTTCCGCCCGTACCCGATCGCCGACTGCGTGACCAGGGAGATCGACCCGATCGGGGCGGAGACCGCGCCGTTGGCCTACTACCAGCCGCCGGGCCCGGGCGGGCTGCCCGGCACCCACTGGATCAACACGCTGCGCCCGGAGACCCGGTTCAGCTACGAGTACGAGGCGATCGCCTTCCACGAGAGCGTTCCCGGCCACCACCTCCAGCTCGCCGTCGCGCAGACCCTGCACCACCTGCCCCGGTTCCGGCAGAACCCGAGCGGCCAGCTGACCGCCCACGTCGAGGGCTGGGGCCTGTACACCGAGCGGCTCGCGGACGAGATGGGGCTGTACGGCTCGGAGCTGTCCCGGTTCGGCATGCTCTCGCTGGACGCGGTGCGGGCGGTCCGGCTGGTGGTGGACACCGGGATGCACCACTACGGCTGGTCCCGGGAGCGGGCGATGGCCTTCATGCGGTCCAACACCGCCACCCCCGAGGCCAACGTCCGCAACGAGATCGACCGTTACATCGCCTGGCCGGGCCAGGCCACCGCCTACCTGATCGGCCGCCGGGAGATCGTGCGGCACCGCGAGCGGGCCCAGGCGGCACTCGGCGCCCGGTTCGACGTCCGGGAGTTCCACCACCAGCTGATCGGGCACGGCAGCCTGCCGCTCGGGGTGCTGGAGGAGCTGGTGACGGACTGGATCCTGGAGCAGTAGGCCGCCGGCGGCCGGACGCTGCTCGGCGTCCGGCCGCCGGTTCGGGCCCCCTCCGCGTCCGCCTCGGAACCGGACCGTCCGCAGGACGGGGTCGCCGCCCTTGAACCCGGCCGGGTAGCGGGTGTGCCCGTCCGCACCGGGCTGGGCCCGGACGACGGGGTCCAGCCCGAGGGCGGTAACGGTCTCCGGCAGCCGAACCGGCACCGTCGCGGAAACGGTTCCGCACGCCCGGCAAAGGCTTCCCACGCCCGGACGTGGCGTCATCCCATCGACCCCGTCGGCACGGTAGTGTCCGCTGGCGCGGCCCCGGCACACCCGGCGACCGCCACCCACGCACACCCCGATGGAGGAACCCGTGCCGGCTCCCGCCCGCCGTGCCCTGGCCATAGCCACGGCCGTCCTGCTCGCCGCCGCAGCCGCAGGCTGCTCGTCCGGCGGCGGCCACGCCGCCAAGGGGGCCGGGCGCAGCTCCGCCCCGGCGGCGGGCGACGCCGCAGCCGCCCCGCCCGCGGCCGCCGCGATCGTCACCGGCCCCGGCCCGAAGAGCAGTTACGACGTTCAGCCGCAGCCCGCGCCGGGCAGCTGCCACTACCGCTACACCGCGGACAGGCAGCCGCTGCCCGACCCCAACTGCACCCCGGGCGCGATCAGCCCGGCGGTCAACCAGGACAACCTCAAGGACACCATCTGCAAGCCGGGCGGCTACACCTCGACCATCCGACCGCCGGTGAACATCACCGGCAAGGAGAAGGCCGAGAACGCCAAGTCCTACGGCTACACCGGCCCGATGGGCGACGCCGAGTACGACCACCTGATCAGCCTCCAGCTCGGCGGCGACCCCAACGACCCGCGCAACCTGTGGGTCCAGCCGCCCTCCCCCGGCCACGTCCCGGGCAAGGGCCCGAACAACCCCAAGGACTCGGTGGAGACCCACCTGCACACCGCGATCTGCAAGGGCCAGGTCACCCTGGCCGCCGCCCAGCAGGCGATCGCCACCGACTGGACGACCGCCGAGGCCAAGCTCGCCATCCGCACTGGCTCCGCCCCGACCCCGGAGCCCGACGCCGACGGGGACTGACGGACCGCACCGCCGGGCTCGGCGAGGTCCTCTCGACGGCTCAGCGGCCCAGCAGCGCACCGCCGTTGAGCCCGATCGCCTGACCGGTCAGGTACCCGGCGGGCGGGGTGACGATCGCACCCGCGTTGTTCACCGGCACGTCCACCGGACCGAGTCCGGCGATCCGGGCCGCCGCCTCGACCGCCGCCGGGTCGGTCGGATCGGCTGCCATCGGTACGACCCTTCCCGGCCCGGCAGCCCGCTCGATCTCCTCCCGAGCCTGCTCCGGGACCGCCGGCCTGCGGCCCAGGACCACCCGGTGCCCTTCCCCGGCCGGCCGCGCCGCGATCGCCCGGCCGATCCCGGTACCGCCGCCGGACACCACCGCGGGCCGATCCACCGTCATCGCTTCATCCCCCTCACTCGTCAGCCGTCCGCGCACCGGCCGCCACGGCCCGTCAACCTGGCCGTCAGATTTAGCAGTTCGGGCGTCCGAAGCACCCTCCCGCCGAACCCGGGCAGCTCCACGTGCAGCGGCCCGGTCCAGCGCTCCGGGATCGCCGCCAGGCCGTACCGGGCCCCGGCCAGGCCGCCGGTGACGGCGGCGACCGTGTCGGTGTCCCCGCCGAGGTCGACCGCGGCGCGCAGCGCCTGCTCGAAGCCGTCGGTGGTGCGCAGCGCCCAGACCGCCGAGCCCAGGCAGGGCCAGACCGCGCCG
Source organism: Kitasatospora sp. NPDC093102 (assembly GCF_040683915.1). Lineage (NCBI taxonomy): Bacteria > Bacillati > Actinomycetota > Actinomycetes > Kitasatosporales > Streptomycetaceae > Kitasatospora > Kitasatospora sp. NPDC093102. Next base: position 16,190 of record NZ_JBFBFA010000018.1, read on the forward strand.
TTGGCCTCGGTGGCGCGCTCCGGGTGCCAGTCGGGGGCGAGGACGGTGGCGTAGCGTTCGCGGTGGTCGGGGGCGACATGCGCCAGGACGGCGGGGAGTTCGGCCAGCGGGTCGGCGCCGTCGAGCGCGAGCCGGACGAGCTCGTGGAAGATCGCCGTTCCCTCCCAGGCGGCCCGGTCGCCGTGGGTCAGTGCCGCGATGCGCCGGGCAGCGTCCATGGTGGCCTGCCGCCCGGCGCGGGCGAAGGCGACGGCGGAGGTCGAGGCGCGCATCAGGGCGCCGTTGCCGGCGGCGCGCAGCGTGGTGTTGAAGTGGACGGCGGCCGCAAGGTCCCAGGGCAGGCCGCTGGTGAGGACCGATTCGGTCTGGATGCCGATGTCGGGGGGCCCGGCGGCGGCCCAGCGGCGGAACCGGTCGAAGAGGTCCGGGAGGTCCAGGCCGCCCCGTTCGATCAGGGACTCGGCGACCAGAACGGCCATCTGGGTGTCGTCGGTGGCCTCGCCGAGCTCCCAGCCGCCGCCCGCCACCAGGTCACCGGGGGTGTCCGGGAAGCGGGCGGAGAAGGCGCCGGCCGGACCGAACTCGTAGGGAGCGCCGAGGGCGTCGCCCACGGCTGATCCGAGGACGGCTCCGGCCGCGCGCTCGTCCGGGCCGGTCACGCCAGGGGCGGGGTGACCGGCAGGTTGCGCTTGTGCTCGGTGCGGCGGTAGTGGCCGAGGACGGTTCGGTGGGCGTCCTCGCTGACCGGCAGGCCCTCCAGGAAGTCGTCCAGGGCGTCGTAGCTGACGCCGAGGGCGTCCTCGTCGGGGCGGCCGGGGGCGAGGTTCTCCAGGTCGGCGGTCGGGGTCTTCTTGACCAGCTCGGCCGGCGCGCCCAGCGCCTCCGCGATCGCCCGCACCTGGCGCTTGGTCAGGCCGGACAGCGGCATCACATCGGCCGCGCCGTCGCCGAACTTGGTGAAGAAGCCGACCGCGGCCTCGGCCGCGTGGTCGGTGCCGACGACCAGCCCGCCCTTGGCGCCCGCGGCCGCGTACTGGACCACCATCCGCTGGCGGGCCTTGACGTTGCCGCCGACGAAGTCCTCGTGGCCGTGGTCGGTGTAGGTCAGGCCGGCGGCCTTCAGGGCGGCGAGCGCGCCGTCGGTGGCGGGCTTGACGTCGACGGTCAGCACCTCGTCGGCGCGGATGAAGCCGAGCGCGAGCTGGGCGTCCGCCTCGTCGGCCTGGACGCCGTACGGCAGCCGCATCGCGGTGAAGGTCACCTGGCGGCCCTCGGCCCGCAGCCGCTCGACGGCGAGCTGGCAGAGCCGCCCGGCGGTGGTGGAGTCGACGCCGCCGCTGATGCCCAGCACCAGGCTGCGCGCACCGGTGGCCCGTACCTGGTCGGCCAGGAACTCCACCCGGCGCTCGGCCTCCTTCGCGGGGTCGGGCACGGACGCGACCCCGAGGGCGCGGGCGATCTCCCGCTGGACGTCGGCGGGCAGGGGCTCGGTCATTCCGACTCCTCGGGACGGTGGGTACGAGACGCGGTCACGAGGATACGACCACCGAGGTCGCGGCCTTCACGGGCGGGGGTCCTCCCCCGGTCCCCTAGGTCCCGCAGGTCCCGACAGCGCCCCCGTCCCGTCCGTCCCTGCCTGCGCCTCCGGCCCCGCCTGCGCCTCGGGCCTCACCTGTGCCTCCGGCTTCGTCAGCTGGACCGGCTGGCCCGGGCCCGGCTGATCAGGGCCCGGCGCCGGGTGCGACAGGATGTCGAGCACCACCCGGCCGTCCACCGTCTCCTGGGCGACCAGCAGCGCCGCCAGCTCGTCCAGGTGGTGCCGGTGCTCGGTGAGCAGGTCGACGGACCGCCGTTCGGCCCGGCGCAGCAGGCGGGCCACCGCCTCGTCCACGGTGTGCTGGGTCTGTTCGGAGTACGGGCGGCGCAGCAGGTCCTCGGGGTTGTCGCCGAGGTAGTGCGGGGTGCCGCTGGAGTAGCCGACCGGGCCGAGTTCCGGGGAGAGGCCGAACTCGCGGACCATCCGGGTGGCGACCGAGGTGGCGTTGGCGAGGTCGTTGGCGGCGCCCGTGGAACCCTCGCCGAAGACCACCAGCTCCGCGGCCCGGCCGCCGAGCTGGACGGTGAGCAGGTCGGTCAGGTAGGCCTCGCTGTACAGGTGCCGTTCGGCCTCGGGCAGCTGTTCGGTGGCGCCGAGGGCGACGCCGGCCGGGAGGATGGTCACCTTGGCGACCGGGTCGGCGTGCTCGCACAGCGCGGCCACCAGCGCGTGTCCGGACTCGTGCACCGCGACGGCGTGCCGCTCCTCGGGCAGCAGCGCGTTGGAGGACTCCCGCCGGCCGAGCAGCACCCGGTCGCGGGCGGCGTCGAGGTCGTCGGCGGTGAGGGTGGCCCGGTCGGCGCGCACGGCGTTGATGGCGGCCTCGTTGACCAGGTTGGCGAGGTCGGCGCCGGAGAAGCCGGGGGTACCGCGGGCGAGCCGTCCGAGGTCGACGTCCGAGGCCAGGGTCTTGCCGCGGGCGTGCACGGCGAGGATGGCGGCCCGCTCGGCCTGGTTGGGCAGCGGGACGGTGACCTGCCGGTCGAAGCGGCCGGGGCGCAGCAGGGCGGGGTCGAGGGCGTCCGGGCGGTTGGTGGCGGCGATGACGACGATGCCGGTGCTCTGGTCGAAGCCGTCCATCTCGGCGAGCAGCTGGTTCAGGGTCTGCTCGCGCTCGTCGTTGCCGCCGATCCGGGTTCCACCCGCACGACGGCCGCCGACGGCGTCGATCTCGTCGATGAAGATGATCGACGGCGCGCGCTTGCGGGCCTCGTCGAAGAGGTCACGGACCCGGGAGGCGCCGACGCCGACGAACATCTCCACGAAGCCGGATCCGGTCACCGAGAGGAAGGGCACCGAGGCCTCGCCGGCGACCGCCCGGGCGAGCAGGGTCTTGCCGGTGCCGGGCGGCCCGACCATGATCACCCCGCGCGGCCCCTTGGCTCCGGCCGCGGCGTACCGCTCCGGGCTGCGCAGGAAGTCGACCACCTCGCTGACCTCCTGTTTCACCCCCTCGTACCCGGCCACGTCGGCGAATCCGGTGGCCGGCCGCTCGGCCTCGATGATCTTCGCCCGGGACCGCCCGATGGCACTCAGGCCGCCACCCAGCGACCGGGCGGCCATCCGGCCGGACCAGAGGAAGAGCGCGCCGAAGATCAGCAGCGGCAGGAACAGCAGCAGGGTGGACCAGATCGAGCCGCCGCCGCTGGTCCGGCTGCCGGTGACGGTCACGTGGTGGCCGGAGAGCGCGCCGCTGAGCTCGGAGGTGCCCAGGGCGGTGGGGATCTGGCTGGTGAAGTGGGTGCCGTCCTTGAGCGTGCCGCTCACCCCGCCGGTGTCGCTGACGTCCACGGTCTGCACCTGGCCGGCGTTGACCCGGTTCAGGAAGTCGGTGTAGCCGTAGCGGGTGCCGGGCTTGCCGGGATTGGAGAAGAGCACCAGCAGGAACAGCGTCGCCAGCACGGCGAAGGGCAGCAGCCAGCGGCGCCACGAGGGCGGCGAGGGTTTGGCCGGGCCGCCGGGGCCCGGCCCCGGACCCTGGCCGCCCGGTCCTCGCGGTTGGCCCCGGCCCTGCCCCGGTCCGGCGCCGCGGCCCGGTGGGGTCGTGGGGTGGCGGGCAGCGCGCAGCCGGATTCGTACGATCATCCACGCTCACCGCCTCTTGGGGGACCGAACAGCCTCCGCCCCTCCATGGTCGGACGCTCCGCGCCCGGACGGGAGCCCGAACGGGACGATACCGGTCCAACCGGGGCAAAACATCACCACTCGACGGTCCACCCGACGGTCCGCTCGGCGCGGCCCGCTCGGTGCGGGTCGGCGGCCGGCCACAGCTGCGGCCCCACCGCCCGACCGCTCCGCCGGCCGTCCCCGCGACCGCCCCTTCGGCCGCCGGTCAGGGCCGCACGTCCCCGCGCCCCGGCCGCTCAGGAGAAGTCGAGGCCGCCCGTCCGGGTCCGCTTGAGCTCGAAGAACTTCGGGTACCCGGCCAGCAGCCGCACACCGTCGAAGACCCGTACGGCCTCCTCACCGCGCGGGACGGCGCTCAGCACCGGGCCGAAGAAGGCGACGCCGTCCACGTGGATGGTCGGTGTTCCGACCTCCTCGCCGACCGGGTCCGTGCCCTCGTGGTGGCTCTTGCGCAGCGCTTCGTCGTACTCCGTGCCGTTCGCCGCCTCGGCCAGCTCCTCCGGCAGGCCCGCCGCCACCAGCGCCTCCCGGATGACGGCGTCGTCGGCGGGCCGGTCCTGGTCGTGCAGCCGGGTGCCGAGCTCGGTGTACAGCGCGCGCAGCACCTGCGGGCCGTGCTGCGCGGCGGCGGCGGTGCAGACCCGCACGGGGCCCCAGCCGGTGGTCAGCAGGCGCTGGTAGCGCTCGGGCAGGTCGGTGCGGCCCTCGTTGAGGACGGACAGGCTCATCACCCGGAAGTTCAGGTCGAGTTCGCGCTGCCGCTCGACCTCCAGGATCCACCGGGAGGTTATCCAGGCGAACGGGCAGATGGGGTCGAAGTAGAAGTCGACCTCGGTGGTGTCGGTGTCGGTCGGGTGGCCGTTGTCGAGGTGCCGGTGGGGCGCGCTGTTCGTCGCATCGTTTGTCACACCGGAGAGGCTAGGATCCGGGTGGCCCACTCTCCAGGGCCAATCGTCGACTGACCCGGTGGGCCACTTCTCCACCCGGCCGGCCGCTCAACCGCACGTCGTCCCGTCCGCCGGCACCGTGCCGTCCAGCAGGTAGGCGTCCACGATCTGCTTCAGGCACGGGTTGCCGGTGTTGTAGCCGCCGTGCCCCTCGCCCTGCAAGGTGACGGTGACGCCGACGCCCGCGCCGAGCTGCTGCGCCATGGCGCGGGCGCCCTCGACCGGGGTGGCCGGGTCTCCGGTGGTGCCGATCACCAGGATCGGGGCGGCGCCCGGTGCGGAGACCTCCGGGTGGGCGGCCTTGCCGGGGACGGGCCAGCCGGTGCAGCCGGTCAGGCCCCAGGCGGTGTAGGGCCCGAACACCGGCGAGGCGGCGCGGAACTGCGGCAGCTGCCGTTGCACGTCCTGGTCGGAGTAGCGCTGCCGGGCGTCCACGCAGGTGATCGCCCGGTTCGCGGCGTTCAGGTCGGTGTAGTGCCCCTGGGCGTCGCGCCCGTTCAACGCGTCGGCAAGCCGGAGCAGCGTGTCGCCGGTTCCCTGCTGCGTCGCCTCGGTCAGCCCGGCGGCCAGCGCGGGCCAGGTCTCCGTGGTGTACAGGGCGCCCGCGATGCCGGTGATCGCCAGGCTCTCGGTGAGCTGCCGCCCCTGGCTGGTGGGGAGCGGCGACTGCGCCAGCTTCTGTACCAGTGCGACGACCTTCGCGGTGCCCTCGTCGCCGCCCGCGCCGGTCGGGCAGGCGGTCCCGGCCTGGGCTGCGCAGGCCTTCATGAAGTCGCCGAGTGCGAGTTGGAAGCCCTGGGCCTGGCCGAGCGCGGACTGCTGCGGGTCCTTGGTCGGGTCGACCACCGAGTCCAGCACCATCCGGCCGACGTGCTGCGGGAACAGGTGCGCGTAGACGCCGCCGAGCTGGGTGCCGTAGCTGATGCCGAAGTAGGACAGCTTCCGGTCGCCGAGCACCTGCCGCATGAGGTCCATGTCCCGCGCGGCGCTCTCGGTGTCCACGTACGGCAGCACCGCACCGGAGTTGTGCTCGCAGGCGGCGACGAAACGGGCGTTGCCGTCGTCCAGTGCCTTCACCGCGCCGGGGGTCTCGGGGGTGCTGTCGGCGGCGGTGGCCTCGTCCATCGCCCGGTCGTCCAGGCACTTCACCCCGGCGCTGGCGCCGACCCCGCGCGGGTCGAAACTCACCAGGTCGTAGCGGGAGTTGAGCGAGGCGTAGGCCGCGGCGAGGGCGGGTAGGGTGGCCACGCCGGAGGCGCCGGGGCCGCCGAAGTTGAACAGCAGCGAGCCGATCCGGTGCTGCTCGTCCTTGGCCCGGCTGCGGATCAGCGCGAGGTCGATCGTCGTACCGTCCGGCTTGCTGTGGTCCAGCGGGGCCTTGAGGGTGGCGCACTGCCAGTCGGCGGCGGGCGCGGTGCTGGTGCCCTGGGCGCTGGTGGGGGCGGCGCAGGCGTGCCAGTGCAGCTGCTGGGCGGCCAGTCCGGTGGCGGCTCCGGTCCCGATGGCCGGGGGGGCCTGCTCGGGCTCGGCTGCGAAGGAGCCGTCACCCTGGCAGCCGGTGGCGGCAGTGAGCAGCAGGACGGTCAGGCCGATTGCTCCGGCGCCGCGGACGACGGTGTGCATGGGGTGGGACCACCTCTCGGGTCGGCCGGGCACCTCGGGGCGCGGTCTCGGGTCTGCCGACCGCCCCGGCCCACGACAGGATTGCGTGCGCGCCCGGCGCTCGGTTCTTCGACGCATCACAGACCCTAGGGGCCGGGGCCCGGCGATGCCCTGCGGCAACCGCCGGATGGGGGGCGCGCGCCGAACCGACTGCCACCGGCCGACCGGGTGAGAGGTCGATCCGCGCAGCCCGGTTGCGGCGCCTCACGGTGGCGGTGGGGCACGTCTCCACCGCCTTGTCCCGTCGCCACCCTGCCGATCGGCAGGGTGGCGACGGCGATCGCGGCCCGGGAACCTCCCGATCGGCACCTGTGCGACGGACTGGCGGCGCGCAAGGATGACGGCCATCGGGGCCCCGCCGGTGGGGCCCGGGAAGGAGCCCTGCCGTGACCGCCCTGTTCCTGCCGTTCTCTGTCCTGCCGTTCCCGGTCCTGCCGTGCCTGTTCCTGTCGTGCCTCTTCCTGCCGTTCCCGGTCCTGCGCCTCGCCCTGTCCGCTGCCTTCGGCGTCTCCCCCTGCGCCCGCGTCAACGCCCTGCACGCCACGCGTCGCCGGCGCATCCCCTCAGCGCAGCGCCATGCCCGGGGTTCCCCGCACCGCGTACGCCGGCAGGCGCAGCCCGCCGAGGGCTGCGCGGGGCAGGCTCAGTCCGAAGCGCCGCTCGACGGCGCCGAGGGTGCGGCGTCGGGCGGCCCCGTCGGCCTGCCGCCCGGGGTCGCACGAGGTCACGCCATCGGCCTCCAGGACGCTGGCGGCGACCAGGTCCGGCACCAACAGGTCCGGCTCCTGGCCCCAGCGCCAGCGCTCCTCACCGAGGCCGAAGCCGCACAGCACGGCGCCGTCCCGGGCGTAGTCGAGCAGGGCCTGCCGCTGCTCCGGCATCGCGCGGAAGTGCACCACCTCGACGCCGTCGCGCGCTATCTCGGTGAGCAGCTCACCGCCGGTGGAGTCGCCGTACTCGATCGCGAACGACCAGCCGGCGCACGCACCGACCCGGATCACGCCGTCGCCGTCGCCACCCGGGCGGTAGACCTCGATGTCCAGGTCCCGGATCTCGGTGTCGCTGATCGGCCGGGTCGCGGTGGCCGGGTCCGCGCCCATCCGGCGGGCGAGCTCCTCGGGCGTGATCCCCCGGGCGAAGACGACACCGCCGAGCTCACCGTCCGCGTCGAGGCGGCCCGTTGACGATCGGCCGGCGCCCGGCCCGCCGATCTCCGCGAGCCACTGGATGCCATCTCCGTCCGGCCCCACTCCCTCGTGCGTGCCGTCGGTCATGCCGCCCTCCCCTCGCGCGTGGCCTGCGGTGACCGGGCGCGCCGGTCGGCACCCTAACCGACCCGGCCGACAGCCGGAGACCGGTCGCCGGATCGGTGCCGGAACCGGCCGCGCGTGGGCCGACAACCACCCCTGATCGATCGGAAGGGGGCTGATCCGGAGCCGAACTCACCCGGCCCGCAGCGCAATTCGCCCGGCACCGGCACCGACGCCTGCGTCGGCACCGCACGACTCATCCGGAAACGGTCGGCACCTCCTGACCCACCGCTTCGAACAGCAACTTCGCGGCCACCGTCGCCCCGTCGGTGCGGATGCTGCCGGCGACGGTCTTCGCCCGGGCCTGAGCCTCGGGCGCCAGGGCCGTGGTGAGCGCGGCGGAGAGCGAGTCGACGGTCGGCGTGAGGTCGAGGTGGGCCGCGCCGATGCCCAACTCGGCCACCCGGCCGGCCCAGTACGGCTGGTCCGCGATCCGGGGGACGATCACCTGGGGTGCGCCCGCCACGGCCGCGGTCGTCGTGGTACCCGCACCGCCGTGGTGGACGACGGCGGCCACCCGGCGGAACAGGGCTTGCTGGTTCACCTCACCGACGACGTGGCAGTCCTCGCGGTCGTCGATCGGGGCGAGCCCGGCCCAGCCACGGGCGAGGAGCACGCGGCGGCCGTGCGCCCGGCTCGCTTCGACGGCCACCCGCGCGATGCCCTCCGGTGCGTACGCGGCCATGCTGCCGAAGCCGACGTACACGGGCGGTTCACCAGCGTCCAGGAACGCCTCCAGGTCGGCCGGAAGCGGGCGGTCATCGGGCAGGATCCACGCCCCGGTCGGCACCAGGTCGAGCTCCGTCCTGCCCTCCGACGGGCACAGCGTCGGGTCCGCCGCCAGCCACGGCCGCTCGGTGAAGACGTGGTCGCGGACGTTCTCCACCGGCGGCAGGCCGATCGCCGCGCGGTGGCTGTTGAGTGCGTCCCCGTACAGCCCGTTCACCCGCTGGGCGTCCTGCTCCCACAGCTTCCGGTGGTCGGTCTCGTCCTGCGGGGACGGCGTCCCCGGCCGCCGCCCGGGCCGGAAGTGCCGCGAGGGCAGTCCGAAGATGTGGAAGCAGGCCAACACGTAGTGGAGGCCGAGCCTCTCGGCGACGTCCCGCGCCCCGGCCGGCATCAGGCCGGTCGCCAGCAGCACGTCGAAGCCCTCGGCGGCCGCGGTCAGCGTCTCGAACCGCGCGGCGACCAGCTCGCGGGCGAGCCGGAACGCGTCCTCGGCCGTCGGCGGCTTCGGACCGGCGACCACCGAGTGCACCGACGGACCGAGCGGCACCAACGGCACCCCGACCCGCGCCAGCAGGTCCACGAACTCCTCGTCCGGCGGCGCACACACCCGTACCTCCGCACCGAGCCCCCGCAGCGCCGCCGCCAGCCCCGCCAGCGGCTCGACATCTCCGCGCGATCCCCACGTCGTCATCAACACACGCATTTCACGACTCCCGTTTCCGCAGGTCATGGCCTTACGGCCGGGATTCTGCGGCACAACGGGGGGCTTGCCGCAAGCCCCGGGGCACGCTATAGCTTGATAGTGGCAAGGGGATTGGTCCTCCTTGCCGTTTCCTTTGGCCGCCGGTCCCACCCGCTCACACCGAACCGGCCGCACCGGAGCGGTCCCACCCCGGAGCCCCTCCTGCCCCGGCCGGTCCGCCAGGCGCCGCCCGCGCCGCTCGGTGCCGGGGATGTGGTCGATGCCGTGGACCTCGACGCGGCCGTCCCCTTCCCGGGGCCCTCCGTGGGGGCCTGCCTCCCGGCGTCGCCGACCGGTACGGACTGACCGGTACGGACTGATCAGCGCCCGTCGCCCCGCCCGCGCCGGTCGGCGCACACCGTCAGCCCGTGAACCGTCCGTCCCGCGCCACCACCCGGCCCGCGCGGACCACCAGTTCACGCACCGGCAGGTCGATCACCACCTGCGGCAGGCACTCACCCGTCACCAGCATGAAGTCGGCGGGCGAGCCCGGCTTCAGGGTGGCGGCCGGCAGGTCCAGCAGTTCGGCGCCGCCGTCGGCCGCCAGGGCGAAGCAGTCGGCCAGCTGCTCGTCGGTGCGGGCGTCGGTGGTCCAGCCGAGCAGGTGGGCTCGGTGCAGCATGTCGGCGTTGCCGTACGGGCTCCACGAGTCGCGCACGCCGTCCGAGCCGAGCCCGACCCGCACCCCGTGCGCCCGCAGCTCACGGAACGGCAGCACCTGGTGGGCCGAGGGCGCCACGGTGGTGAGGCCGACGCCGGACTCGGCCAGCTCGGCGGCGAGGTCGGCAAGCGGGTCGCCGGTCAGCTCGGGGACGCAGAAGGCGTGGCTGACGACCACCCGCCCGGCCAGTCCGGCCGCCCTGGTCCGCGCGGCGATGTCGCGCAGCGGGCCGAGGCCGCGCTCGCCCCGGTCGTGCAGGTGGATGTCGAGGCGCAGTCCGTGCTGCTCGGCCAGACCGAACAGCAGCTCCAGCTGGGCGGGCCCCTCGCCGGCGGAACCCTCGGCCGGGGCGCCGTCGAAGCCCGCCGGGTCGATCCCGCCGACGGCATCGATCAGCCCGCTCGCCGCCGCCTCCGCGAGCAGCGCGCCCGCGCCGGGCATCCGCCGGACCCCGTGCTGCGGGAAGGCCACCAGCTGGACGTCCAGCACGCCGGCCAGCCGCTCGCGCACCTCGGCGAGCCCGGTCACCCCGGCCAGCCCGTAAGCCGGCGCCACGTCCACGTGGGCCCGCACCGCGCGGGTGCCGCGCGTCACGGCGTGGCTCAGCAGCCGGTGGGCGCGGTCGGCGAGCGGGGTGCGCTGGTGCCGGTGGAGGTCGACGTCGCCCCGCACGTACTCGGGCAGCGAGCCGGCCGGGCGGCGGCTGTACCAGCGCTCGCCCCAGGCGGTCTTGTCCGGGTGGATGTGCGCGTCCACCAGGGTGGGCAGCACGATCCGGCCGCCACCCCCGACCACCTCCGGCACCACCCCGTCCGGCACCCGCTCGGCCAGCAGGCCGTCCACGGCGATCAGGTCGACGGCCCGGTCGGCGCCGTACGGACGGACGTCCCGGAAGACCGTGACGGCCGGCACGGTGGCGGAAGGAGTGGCGTCGGATCGCGCGGCGCCGGAAGGTGTGGCCATGGGGTGCTCGCTCTCGCTCTGGTTCCCGGGGTGATCCGGCTCCCTGGACGGAATCGGTCCGACAGGCAAAACATCCTACCTTTCATTCAACAGTCTGTTGATCATCTCCGGGTCCCCGTCCGCCCTGCTCCTGCTGGTCGGGGTGGGCGTCCTGTTCGACCAACCGCTGCTGATCCCGCCGTCGGCCGACGGCGCCTTGGTGACCGGCTGTCCACTCTCCTACTGAACGCGAACGGTCGGGTCATCCGATCGGACGACCCGACCGTCATCCGATCCGCCGAACAAGGGCGACCGCCCCGCCGACGCCGCCGTGCGCCCGCAACGGCAGGCTGGGAGCATCGCGCCGTCCGCCCACCCCGCCGAGGAGTCCCCGCCATGACCGCCCGTCCGCTCTCCCCCGCCGATCAGGCCCTGCTGGACGCCGCCGACCGCGGCGACCTCGACGCCGTCCGCGCGGCCCTGACCGCGGGCGCGACCGTCGAGGCCCGCGACGCCGAGGGCCGCACCCCGCTGCTGCGGGCCGCCTTCGCCGACCGGGTCGCCGTCGCCCGGCTGCTGGTCGAGGCCGGTGCGGACGTCAACGCGCAGGACCCCCAGCTGAACAGCCCCTGGCTGGTCACCGGCATCACCGGCAGCGTCCCGATGCTGCGCGCCCTGCTCCCCGGCGGCCCGGACCTCACCCGCCGCAACCGCTACGGCGGGGTGTCGGTCATCCCCGCCGCCGAACGCGGCCACGTCGCCTACGTCCGCGCGGTCCTCGCCGAGACCGCGATCGACGTCGACCACGTCAACGACCTCGGCTGGACGGCCCTGCTGGAGGCCGTCCTCCTCGGCGACGGCGGCCCGGCCCACCGCGAGATCGTCGACGTCCTGCTCGCCCACGGCGCCGACCCGTACCTCGCCGACGCCGACGGCGTCACCGCCCGTACCCACGCCGAGCGCCGCGGTTTCCGCGCCATCGCCGAGGCACTGCGCACGGCGGAGGACGAGGCCACCCGCAACTCCGGCACGGCCGACGCCGGCTGAAGCCCCGGCAGGACCGCGGAACCGCAACGCCCTCAGGACCCCAGGTACGTCAGCACCGCCAGCACCCGGCGGTGGTCGTCCGGGGCCTGCGGCAGGTCGAGCTTGGTGAAGATGCTCGCGATCCGCTTGGACACCGTGGCCTCGGTGACCACCAGCCGGCGGGCGACGGCCGCGTTGGAACGTCCCTCCGCGATCAGCGCCAGCACCTCGCGCTCCTTGGGACTCAGGCGCCGCAGCGGGTCGTGCCGGCGGGTCAGCAGCTGACGGACCACCTCCGGGTCCACCACCGTCCCGCCCCCGGCCACGCTGGTGAGGGCGTCGACGAACTCCCGCACCTCGCCGATCCGGTCCTTGAGCAGGTAGCCGGTGCCCGCGCCGCGGTCGCCGGCGGAGATCAGCTCCGCGGTGTACCCCTGCGAGACGTACTGGCTGAGCACCAGGACGGGCAGCCGCGGGTCGTCCTCGCGCAGCCGCCGGGCCGCGCGCAGGCCGTCGTCGGTGTTGTCCGGGGGCATCCGGACGTCGACGACCACCACGTCCGGCCGGTGTTCCCGGACCGCCTCGACCAGTGCCGGCGCGTCGCCGACGGCGGCCGCCACGGTGTGCCCGAACCGCTCCAGCAGGGAGACCAGGCCCTCCCGCAGGAGCACCGAGTCCTCCGCGACGACTAGCCGAAGTGCCGGCATGGGATCTCCACTCGCAGGACGGTCGGCCCGCCGGCCGGGGAACGCAGCGACAGGGTGCCGTCGATGACGGCGAGTCGGTCGGTGATGCCCAGCAGGCCGGTTCCGGCGGCCGGGTCGGCGCCGCCTGCCCCGTCGTCCCGGATCTCCAGCACCAGCCCGTCCGCCGCCGCGCGGCCGTGCACCGCGGCACGCCGGGCGCCGCTGTGCCTGACCACGTTGGCCAGCGCCTCGCAGACCACGAAGTAGGCGGCGGCCTCGACCGGGGCGGGCGGCCGCCCGGGCAGCGCGATGTCGACGTCCACCGGCACGGCCGAGCGGCCCGCGAGGTCCCGCACCGCGGGTTCCAGCCCCCGGTCGGTGAGGACCTGCGGGTGGATGCCGTGGATCAGCTCGCGCAGCTCCCGCAGCGCCACCTGCACCTCCTCCCGGGCCTCCCGGACCTGCCGGGCGCCGGCCGAGTCCTCGGGCAGGTCGAGGCCGGCCAGGCCGAGCCTGACGGAGAGCGAGACCAGCCGCTGCTGGGCGCCGTCGTGCAGGTCGCGCTCGATCCGCCGCCGTTCCACCTCGTACGCGTCCACCAGCCGGGCCCGGGAGGCCACCACCTGGGTCAGCTCGTCCTCGGCGGGCTCCAGCACGGCCCTGGCCGTCATCGCCCGCACCCCCGCCCAGGCCGCCAGCGGGTAGGCCGCCACCGGCAGCAGCACCAGCCCGGCGAGCGGCCCGAGCCAGGAGACGGTGGGGTTCGCGGTCGGCTGGAACGGCGCGGCCAGCAGGAACAGCGGGGTGCCGAGGCCCACCGCGGCCAGTCCGAGGTCGATCCACCAGAGCAGCAGCAGGGACACCAGCCCGTAGCCGAGGTCGCGCCACGCCCCTGGCCCCCTGGAAAGTTCGCGGGCCCGTCGACGCCGGCCCGCCTCCTCCCACCCCGGCAGCACCAGCCGCAGCCGCCACCGCTCGTACCGGGCCGCCGCCCACCCCGCCAGGGCCAGCGGCGCCAGCACGACCGCCACCACCCCGGGCCCCAGCCCGTCCCACAGCAGCACCGGCAGCGCCGACAGCCCGACGGCCGTCGCCCCCACCACCGCTCCCGAGAGCAGGAAGCCCAGCGAGCGCCACGGCCACGCGGAGCCGAGGAACGCGGACGGCCGCCGGGCCAGCGCCTCCAGGGTGTTGCGGACAGCGATCACCCTGCCGACCCTAGCCGCCGCCCACCACCCGCCGCAGGGGTGCTGGCACTACCTCCGCTCTCGCCCCAACACCCCTGCGCTTCCCCGCCCCTGACGGGTTGCCTGGGCGCATGACGAACTCGACCGACGCGGTCCTCCTCCGGGCCGTGACCAAGCAGTACGGCACCGGGGCCCGCGCCGTGACCGCACTGGACGACGTGACCGTCGCCTTCCCGGGCGGCAGCTTCACCGCGGTGATGGGCCCCTCCGGCTCCGGCAAGTCGACGCTGCTGCACTGCGCGGCCGGCCTGGACCGGGTCAGCGACGGCACCGTGGTCATCGACGGCACCGAGCTCGGCGGCCTGGACGAGACCCGGCTGACCCTGCTGCGCCGCGAGCGGCTCGGCTTCGTCTTCCAGTCCTTCAACCTGGTCTCCGCGCTGACCGCCGAACAGAACGTGGCGCTGCCGCTGCGACTGGCCCGGCGCCGCCCGGACCGGGGCGAACTCGCCGCCGCACTCACCGAGGTCGGGCTCGGCCACCGCGGCGGGCACCGGCCGGGCGAGCTGTCCGGCGGGGAGCAGCAGCGCGTCGCGATCGCCCGGGCCCTGATCACCCGGCCCGCCGTACTCTTCGCCGACGAGCCGACCGGCGCCCTGGACACCCGCACCTCGCGCGAGGTGCTCACGCTGCTGCGCGGCATCGTGGACCGCCACCGGCAGACCGTGATCATGGTGACCCACGACCCGGCCGCCGCCTGCTACGCCGACCGCGTCCTGCTGCTCGCCGACGGACGGATCGTGGAGCAGCTGCACGGCCGCAGCGAGGCCGCGGTCATCGCCGGCCGGATGGCCGCCCTGGAGGCGCCGGCATGCTGAGCCTCGCCTCCGTCCGCGCCCGCTGGGCGTCCTTCCTCGGCACCTTCGTCGCGCTCGGCCTGGGCGTGACGATCCTGTCCATGACCGCCCTGGTGCTCACCTCCGCCGAACCGGAAGTGCCCCGGCGCTACGCCGGTACCCGGGTCGTGGTGCAGGGCCCCGCCGTCGACCAGTCCGACGGCACCTTCACCCCGGGCCGGCCCTGGTCCCGAGAGCGCACGCGGGAACTGCTGCGGGCCCTGGCCGCCGTTCCGGGCGTGGCACGGGCCGTACCGGACCGCGCCTTCTACGCCCAGGCCGTGATCGACGGCAGGCCGGTCGCCGACCCGGGCCCGGAGCTGCGCGGCCACAACTGGTCCGGTGCCGCGTTCGGCCCCGAGCGGCTCACCGCGGGCAGCGCCCCGGCCGACGAGCACCAGGTGGTGCTGGACGCCTCGCTGGGGCTGGCGCCCGGTTCCCCGGTCACCCTGCTCACCGCCGCCGGACCGGACCGCTACACCGTGTCCGGCACCGTCGACTCGCCGGCCTTCTACCTCTCCGACCGCGCCGCCGAGGCCCTCGCCCCCGGGGTCCGGGTGATCGGCCTGGTCACCGCACCGGGCGCGGACGTCCCGGCCGTCGCCGCGGCCACGGCCTCCGCCGTGGGCGGCGACGGGACGGTGCTGCACGGTGCCGCGCTCACCGCGCTGGAGGAGAGGAACGCCGAGAAGACCCGCTGGATCGGCCTGCAGATCCTGACCGCGATGGCCGGGCTGACCGCCTTCGTCTCCGTCTTCGTGGTCGCCTCCACCTTCGCCTTCGCGATCGTCCAGCGACGGCGCGAGTTCGGCCTGCTGCGCACCGTCGGCGCCACCCCGCGTCAGATCGCTCGGATGGTGTACGCCGAATCGCTCGGGGTGGGCGTTGTGGCCGGCGGCGCAGGCGTGCTGCTCGGCGCACTGCTGGCACCCGCGCTGGGCGCGCTGATGGTCGAGGGCGGCGTGGAGCCGGCCGGTTTCACCGTACGGTTCCGGGCGCTGCCGCTGCTCGGCTCCTTCGCGCTGGGCCTGGTGGTCGCGCTGCTCGGGGTCTGGTCGGCCTCCCGCCGGGCGGCCCGGACGGCCCCGCTGGAGGCGCTGCGCGAGGCGGCCGTCGAACACCGGCCGATGACCCGCGGCCGGTGGATCGCCGGCGGGGTGTGCACCGCGCTCGGCCTCGGGCTGGTGGTGGTCGCGGCCGGCAGCGAGTCCGACGGCATGATCAACAATGCCCTGTACGCGGCCATGGCGCTGATCGTCGGCCTCACCCTGTTCGCGCCCGCCGTGATCCCGCCGATCGTCCGCGCGGTCTGCCGGCCACTGGCCGGACTGCGCGGCGCCACCGTCACGGTGGCCCGGGAGAGCGCGCTGACCGCCGTCCGGCGCACGGCCTCCACCGCCGCGCCGGTGCTGGTCACCGTGGGCTTCGCCGTCCTGATCGCCGGGCTGTTCCAACTGCGGGCCACCGGTTACGCGTTGGAGGAGACCGTCCGGCAGGAGGCCGCCTCGGTGGTCACCCCGCACGGCACGCCCGGGCTCTCCGACGCCGCCGTGGCCGCTGTTCCGGGTGGCGCCTCGCTGCTGCCCACCCGGCTCTACGCCGGCGGCACCGACCACGTCGGCGCGGTGGGGATGAGCGAGGCCGCGTTCCGCAAGGCCCGCACCCGGATGACCGTCACCTCCGGCTCCCTGGACGGCCTGACGGGCGAACACACCATGGTGGTCAAGACCGGCACCGCCGCCTGGCTGGGCTGGACCACCGGCCGCCGCGTCCCGGTCACCTTCGAGGACGGCAGCACCGTGGACGTCACGGTCGTCGCCGAGATCACCGACGGCTCCGCCACCGCGAGCGTGCTGCTGACCACCGGCACCGTCCGGGCGCACGACCCCTCGGCACTCACCTCGGTCGTCCACACGGCCGGCGCCACCTCGGCCGCCGCGCTCGCCCCGCTCGGTGCCCAGGCGCTGAGCAGCGCCGAGTACGCCTCCCGCACCACCTCCGAGGACGACGCCCTGGTCCGGATCTTCCTGGTCATCCTGATCGGCATGTCCCTCGGCTACAGCTGCCTCGCCGTCGCCAACACCCAGCTGATGGCCACCGCCCAACGGGCCCCGGACTTCGCGGTGCTGCGGCTGTCCGGCGCGACCCGCCGACAGGTGCTGCGGATCGTCGCCGCCGAGTCGACCCTCGCGGTCGGGATCGGCGCCGCGCTCGGCCTGCTGATCGCGGTGGTCACCCTGGCGGGCGTCCGCTCCGGCCTCTCCGCCCGGCTCGGCACCCGGGTCGACCTCGCCCTGCCCTGGTCGACCACGGCCCTGACCGTCGGCGTCTGCCTGCTCCTGGCCCTGTTCGCCGGCGTGCTGCCGGCCCGGGCCGCGCTGCGCCGCCCGGGCGCCCGGGTGGCGGGCTGACCGGGCCTCCCGGCCCATCAGGGCTTCGGCTACTTCCAGTCGTCCGTTCCGCCCAGCAGTTCGACCAGCAGCAGTCCCGGATCGTTCTCCTCGTCCACCCACCGGTCATAACCGACGTCCAGGAACATCTCCACCAGAACCAGCCACGACAGCCGGTAGCGGAAGACGACCGGCTGCTCGCCGGGCCGACGGACGGTGAGCCGGCGGCGCCGCATACCGCCCTGGTGCCGGATCTCGGTCCGGTCGTCCACCACCGTGGACCAGTCGTCGATGTGCAGGATCCGCTCACCGGCCGTCTCTCGCACCACGGCGAGCAGCCGACCGAGCTGTCCCGCCCAGATGACCTCGGAGCCCGCCCAGCTCACATGTGCCATGACACCGTCCCCTCCGTTCGGACGGCACGGCCCGATGGACGGGCCGTGCTCGGTGGTCGCCCGGTCCGTCCCGCCCCGAGGGCTCGGGATCAGCGCTCGGGCCGGGCCCGGTCCCCCTGCTCGGCCAGCGACCTGATGCCTTCGAGGGTGGCCGTCATGCCGGTGCGCAGCTCGTTCAACCGGAACTCGACGATCTTCTCCTCCAGCTCCGGCCTGGCGTCGATGACCAGGCTGGCACCGCTGCGGCCGGGGCCGATCACCACCGACTGGCGCAGCCGGGTGCCGGCGTCCTCGGGGGTCAGCTCGAAGCGCCACCGGGCCAGTGCCCCGGAGAGGTCGGACACCGGCTCGCCGTAGCGGCCGTCCGCGTCCATCACGCCCCAGGCGAAGACCCGCCGGGCGCCCGGCTCGGCCGGTGCCGTCCCGTCGGCCGGCCCGGTCAGCTCCGTCACCTCGGAGACCGTCCGCCAGTCGGGCATGTTCTCGCGGCTGTTGTGCCCCTCGAAGCGGGCGCCCGGCGCGGGGCGGTCCGCGCCGTCCAGCCAGGCGACCCGCTGGAGCTCCGGGCTGAGACGGGCGGGCAGGCCGATGTCCGTCACCAGCTCCCACACCTGCTCCACCGGTGCCGCGACGAACACCTCGCACTGCACACCCGGACCGTCTGCGTACCGCATGCCCGCTCCCCTCCGTCGTACGTCACCGCTCTTGCACCGCTCTTGCACATCGATGCGGGTCGACACCCGCCCGTGCCCCCGCCACTGCGTCCGGAACGCCGCGAGGGCAGCGGGCGGGTTGCCGCCCTGGGCCCTGGTTCGATGATCGATCCCGCGGAACACCCAAGTCAATCCGCCGATTTACTGGGATACCCCCAAGCGATACCTTGGGCCTCCGTGACCATTGACGACCTCCGCGTCTTCGCCGCGGTGTGCCGGGCCGGCTCGCTCAGCGCCGTCGCCCGCGACCTGAACTGCACCCAGTCCGCGGTCAGCCAGCACGTGAAGCGGCTCGAACGGGAGGTCGGCCTCGCCCTGATCGAACGCCACCCGCGCGGGGTCGTCCCCACCAAGGCGGGGATCCTGCTGCGCACGGCGATCGCCGCCGGGCTCGGCAGCATCGACCATGCGCTGCACCGGATCGCCGAACTCGCGCGCGGCGAGGGCGGGTCCGTACGGATCACCACCGGGGCCACCAGCATCCGGCACTTCATGTCCGCGGCCGTGGTGGACTTCCGGCGGCGCTTCCCCCAGGTCAGCCTGGAGTTCCAGACCGAGGTCTCCAGCCGCAGCTGCCTGGAGTCGCTCAACACCGGCCGGGCCGACCTCGCCTGGATCACCCTCGGCGTCCCGGCCCGGGGCATCGACCAGCGGCCGGTGGTCGACCTGCCCTGGGTGCTCGCCGTCGCGGCGGGCGACCCGCTCGCCACCCGGGCCCGGATCTCGCCCGCCGACCTCCAGGACGCCCGGCTGATCGGGCTGCCGCAGAACGCCGTCTCCCGCTCCCAAGTCGAGGCCTGGCTGGGGAAGTCGGGCATCCGGCCGGTCTTCGACACCAGCGTCGCGGACTGGGACACCGCGATCCTGCTCGCCGAACTCGGCCTCGGTCACGCCGTCGTCCCGGCCCTCCCGCAGTGGCAGGGCCCCGGCCACCCCGGACTGCGGCTGCTCCCGCTGCCCGACCTGCCCGCCCTCACCGCCGGCTGGGCCGTCCGGGACTGGGAGAACCTCTGCCCGCTCGCCCGCGCCTTCGCCGACACCGTCGCCGCCCACTGCGGCCGCGGGGCCACGCCGCCCGCCGGGGCCGGTACGGTCTGACCGCCGCGCCTCCCCGTGTGCGGTGGTGGCGGTGTGCGGTGGTGGCGCCCGTCACCCCTCCGGGCGTCAGGCGCTCACCGGCCGTAGAAGGAGTGGCTGCGCCCGATCTCCACGAAGCCCCGGCGGCCGTACCACGCGCGCGGCCAGTCCGCCGCGTCCGCGAGCAGGAACAGCTGCGGGATGCCGGCCTCGGCCGCCAGCGCCAGGCCGGTGGCGAGCAGGGTGTCGCCGTGCCCCGCACCGCGGTGCTGCGAACCGGTCACCACATCCTCCAACTGGGCGAGCCCGAAGGCTGGTTCGAGGTGGAGGTCGCCCCAGGCCGCGACCTCGACGGCCGGCGTCCGCGCGGCCAGGAAGTGCACCCGCTCGGCTCCGCGCAGCCGGGCGGTGCGGCGGTCGGTCAGCTGCCGGGCGAGCTCCTCGTCCTCGCTCCACTCCCGCTGCTGGCGCAGCACCGCCTCCCGCACCTCGCTCAACTCCACAGGAATCGCGGCCGGTTCGGGCAGCACACAGCTGTCCGTCGGCCGGGCCAGGATCACCACGCTCTCCCGCTCCCACCCCGCCGCCGCCAGGACGGGGGCGGCCCGCTCGCCCGACTCCGGGTCCAGCACGGTGATGCAGTAGCGGCGGCGCCGCCCCAGCCATCGGGCGGCGAGCCCGGGCAATGCCTCCGGGTCGGTGCCCGGGCCCTCGACGATCAGCTGGTTGTGTTCCTCGGAGCGGACGAACTCGGTGTTCCGAACGGCGAACACCCCGGGAAATTCCGGGAGTTCGCTGAGGTCCGCCGCCTGGCGACGGGCGAAGGCGGCACGGAAGGCGGTCACGCGTGCAAGCAGATCCGACATCCCGCCATGATCACCCGCTCGGCCGCTGCGGGCAACGGCTTTCCCGTGCGCCTCAGGAGGACGAGGCGGGGGACGAACGGTCCAGGAAGCGCCGGATCCCGTCCCGCACGCCGTCGGTCGGCACGGTCGCCGCGAAGGCCGCCGCCTCCACCGCGAGCCCCTCGTCGATCGGCAGGTTGATGCCCCGGGTCACCGCCCGCAGGCAGGCGGCCACGGCGGTCGGCGCGTGCCGGATGATCCGCTCGGCCAGGTGCCGTGCCGAGTCCAGCAGTTCATCCGCCGGGACGACCGAGTTGACCAGGCCGATCTCGGCGGCGCGGGCGGCCGGGATGGGGTCACCGGTGAGGATCAGCTCCAGGCCGCGCTTGCGGCCGACGTGCCGCGGCAGCCGCTGCGAACCGCCGAAGGGCGGCGGGAAACCGAGCGTGATCTCGGGCTTGGCGAAGCTCGCGTGCTCGGCCGCGACGGCCAGCGGTGCGGCCTCGGTGATCTCGCAACCACCGCCGTACGCGAGGCCGTTGACGGCCACGATGACCGGCTTGGGGAACTCCTCGATCCGTCGGGTGAGGGTGTGCCCGCGCCGGACGAACTCGCGCAGCGCCCGCTCGGGCCCGCCCGCGATGCTGGCCGCCAACGACGGGATGTCGGCTCCCGCACTGAACGCCCGCCCCCCGGCGCCGGTGAGGATCACGGCACGGACGGTGTCGTCGGCGTCGATCCGGTCGAGCTCGGCGAGCAGTGCGTCGATCGTCGGGTAGTCGAGGGCGTTGAGCTTCTTCTCCCGGTCGATGGTGAGGGTGACGACGTGCCGGTCCCGCTCGCTGCGGATGGTCATGGGCGCGTGCTCCGTTCCTGGCCTCGCTGCTGGATGTGACGAGGCTAGGAACACCCGCCCAGGACAATCCACTTATTGTCCTGGATACACTCCGGTGCACGCCCGTACGCCCCGGAGCACGCCTCCACTCCCAGGAACGGCAGGTGATCCGTGCGGCCGCCCTCCTACAAGGCCATCGTCGACGAGTACGCCGCCGCCATCCGCTCCGGCGCGCTCCCGGCCGGCACCCGGCTGCCGGCCCACCGCACCCTCGCCCGCGAACGGCGGATCGCCCTCGCCACCGCCACCCGGGTCTACGCCGAACTGGCCGCCGCCGGACTGGTGGTGGGCGAGCAGGGCCGCGGCACCTTCGTCCGGCTGCGCTCCGGCTACGACGGCCTCGAACCCTCGCGCGCACTCCCGGTTCCGCGGGTGGCCGACCTCTCCTTCAACCAGCCGCTCGCCCCCGGGCAGGGCGACCAGCTGCGGCAGGCCCTGCGCGCGCTCGCCTCCTCCGGCGACGCCGAAGCCCTGCTGCGCCAGCACCCGCCGGGTGGCCACCGCCACGACCGGGCCGCGGTGGCCACCCACCTGCTGGACCGCGGGATCGACACCGCCCCCGAGAACGTCCTGCTCACCAGCGGGGCGCAGCAGGCCCTGGACTGCGTCCTGCGCACGCTCACCCGCCCCGGGGACGTCCTCGCCGTGGACGCCCTCGGCTACCCGGGCATCAAGCTGCTCGCCGCCGCCCACGGGCTGGACCCGGTCCCCGTCCCGGTCACCGCCGCGGGCCCGGACCTCGACGCACTCGACCGCCTCTGCCGCACCCGGCCGGTGCGGGCGGTGTACACCCAGCCGACCGTCCACAACCCGCTCGGCTGGGTGCTCGGCCCGGCGCAGCGCGAGCACCTCGTCCGGCTCGCCGCCGACCACGGCTTCACCCTGATCGAGGACGGCACCTACGCCTTCCTGGAAGCCGCACCGCCCCCGCCCCTGCACACCCTCGCCCCCGAACGCACCTGCTACCTGGCCGGCCTCTCCAAGAGCGTCGCACCGGGCCTGCGGTTCGGCTTCGCCGTCCTGCCCGACCACCTCCTCCGGGCCGCCACCACCAGCCTTCGCACGGCGGCCTGGGGTGCCCCCGGCCTGATCACCGCCCTCGCCACCGGCTGGCTCACCGACGGCACGGTCGCCCGCCTGGAACAGGAACGCCGCACGGACGCCGCCGCCCGCCAGTCCGTCGCCCGCACCGCCCTGGCGGGCCTGGCCACCATCGCCCACCCCACCTCCTACATCGTGTGGCTCACCCTCGAACCCCACCAGCGCGCCGACCACGCAGCCGCCGCCCTGGCCGCCGAGGGCATCCTGATCTCCACCGCCGACGCCTTCGCCACCACCCCCCACCACCCGAACGCCCTCCGCCTGGCCCTCGCCACACCCCCGCTCCCCACCCTCCCCACCGTCCTCACCCGCCTCCGCACCACGCTCGAAGCCATCGCCCCCTGAGCGAACCCCGCCACTGACATCCCGCTCCCCGCTCCGATCCGCGCCACCACCCGGCCATGGCGGGGCCGGCGCACGTCGGGCTCCGGCACGGCGGGAGTGCCGCGGCTCCCGACGGCGAGGTCCTACGCCTCCCCCTGCGCCACCGCTCGGGCGAAGCGGGCGCT
Organism: Kitasatospora sp. NPDC093102; assembly: GCF_040683915.1. Classification (NCBI taxonomy): domain Bacteria; kingdom Bacillati; phylum Actinomycetota; class Actinomycetes; order Kitasatosporales; family Streptomycetaceae; genus Kitasatospora; species Kitasatospora sp. NPDC093102. The sequence continues at coordinate 38,627 of NZ_JBFBFA010000018.1, forward strand.
CCAGTCCGCGAGGAGTGTCCGCAGGGCGTCCGGGGCGAGCACCCGAAACTCGGCGCCGAGGGAGCCCAGGGCCATGGCGGGCCAGTCGAGCGAGTCGGCGGTCATCCGCAGGTGGCAGCGGTGCGGGGTGACGGGCTCCACGGTGGCCCAGCGGCCGACCCGGGCCCGGACGTAGTCGGCCGGCGCCTCGATCAGGGCCTCCACCCGGTGCGGCCGGGGCATGCCGTTGAGGCCCGCGCGGACGAACTCCGCCGCGTCGGCCGCCGGGAGGGTGCGCGGGGCGAAGCGTGCGCCGCTGCCGGACGGGGCGGTGAGGCGGTCGAGGCGGAAGCTGCGCCAGTCCGCCCGGTCGAGGTCGTACGCGACCAGGTACCAGCGGCGGTTCAGGCAGACCAACCAGTGCGGTTCGACGTGCCGTTCCGAACCGCGCCCGTCGGCAGCCGTGTAGGAGAACCGCACCCGCTCGCCGTCCCGGCAGGCGAGCGCCACCACCGTCAGGGCGTCCGGGTCGACACCCGCGCTCGGCTGCGTCCCCCAGTCCACCGGGACGGTCATCGCGCGCAGCGCCTCCACCCGTCGGCGCAGCCGGGCCGGCATCACCTGGACCACTTTCGCCAGCACCCGCACCGAGGCCTCCGCGACCCCCTCCACCGGGCTGTCGGCGGCCGCTTGCAGACCCACCGCGAGGGCCACCGCCTCCTCGTCGTCGATCACCAGCGGCGGCAGCGCCGCGCCCGCCGCCAGCTGGTAGCCGCCGTCGACGCCGCGCTGCGCCTCGACGGGGTAGCCGAGTTCGCGCAGACGGTCGATGTCGCGGCGCAGGGTGCGGGCGGAGACGCCGAGCCGGTCGGCCAGTTCCTCGCCCGGCCAGTACCGGTGGGTCTGGAGCAGCGAGAGCAGTCGCAGCGTCCGGGTGCTGGTGTTCGCCATGCGTCGATTCTTCCCGGAATTCAGGACAGGAAGTGACCGCAATGGCCCATAGCGTTGTTCTTGTCCGAGGGAGCAGGAACCGAACGAAGGGCCGGAACCATGACCAGCACGACCACCACCGCCGCCGCCACCACCGAGAGCCCCACCGGCGAGCGCGCCGACCTCCTGGTGGCCCTGGAGAAGCAGCGGCACTTCCTGCGCTTCACCACCCGGGACCTCACCGACGAGCAGGCCGGTCTGCGGTCCTGTGCGAGCGAGCTGTGCCTGGGCGGCCTGATCAAGCACGTGACCAGCGTCGAGCGGCTCTGGGCGGAGTTCATCGTGCAGGGCCCGTCCGCGATGCCCGACTTCACCAGCTTCACCGAGGAGGACTTCGCCCGCCGCGCGGACGAGTTCCGCCTGCTGCCCGGCGAGACGCTGGCCGGTGTCCTCGCGGCCTACGCCGAGGTGGCCCGCCGGACCGACGAGCTGGTGGTCACCCTCCCCGACCTGGACGCCACTCAGCCGCTGCCGAAGGCCCCGTGGTTCGAGGCGGACACCGAGTGGTCGGCCCGCCGGGTGCTGCTGCACATCGTCTCGGAGACCGCCCAGCACGCCGGCCACGCCGACATCATCCGCGAGTCCCTGGACGGCGCGAAGAGCATGGGCTGAGCCCGGTCCGCACGGCAGCGGGGCCCGTCGGCGACGACCGGCGGGCCCCGCGCCCCCTCAAAACCCCGACCCCTCACACCCGCACCCGCACCCGCACCCGGGAGCCGCCCTCAGGCCCGCCCGACGAAGGTGAACCCGGCCCCGTCGACCACGCTGCGGACCAGGGACTCGTCCAGCGGCTGCGCGGAGGCCACGGCGACCCGGCCGCTCGGTGCGTCGGCACTGACGTCGGTGACGCCCGGCAGGGCGGCCAGCCCGGCGCTGACCGTCTCCTCGCAGTGGCCGCAGCTCATGCCGTCGACGGTGAAAACGGCGGTGATGGACATGACGGTGCCTCCGATGGCGTTCCGGACGGGACGGGGCCGACCCGGGCGGATCGGCCCCGACGAATCGACCCGGACGGGTCGACCCGCCCTACGACACCCGAATCCGACGGCACCGCCCAGGGACACGCCGCCCGGGTGACACCATCGAGCGGTTCCGGGAACCGCCCGGGCCTCCCGTCCGACAGGGATCCCGCCGTGGCGCACGCCACTTCCTGAACCGCCGCCCCGCCCCGCCCCGTTCCTCCAGGTACAACCCCTTCGCGCAACCGGGCGACGGCCCGGCCACCGATCGGCCGCCACGGCCCGTCGATCCCGTCCTGGAGTACTTCCGCCATGTCCGCTCCGGCCCCGATTCCCGCCCGACCGGGCACCACCGCCCTTCTGACGGCCCGCTCCGCCCTACGCGGCGAGTCCGCCCGCCTCGCCGGGGCCTGTCGCGCTCCCGGCGCGGGGGCGCGGCGCGCCGGGATCGCCGCCTTCCGCGCCGTCCGCGCCTTCCGCCCGACGCTCCCCGTCCACCATCGGCGGACGCGCAGGGTGTACGGCCACCTGGACGCGGCGGGAGCGGGCCGTTGAGGGCGCTCGCGCGGCTCCGCCGCTGGAAGACCCGCCGCGGCGTGCTCGCCCTCGCGCTGGTCGCGGCGCTGACCGCCGGGCTGCTCTGGTGGCAACCGTGGAGCGGCGGGGGCGAGGACCGGGACCGGCTGGCGTTCACCACCGCGCCCGGCGGCTCCGCCCGCTTCGGCACCGGCGAGCGCCTGTACCGCTACAAGGTGCGGGTGGAGGACGGGATCGCGGAGAGCCCGGCGCAGTTCGCCGCCGAGGTGGACGCGGTCCTCGGCGACGTCGAGCACGGCTGGGCGGCCGGCGGCACGGCCTCGTTCCAGCGGATGCCCGCCGACCCGGTGGACTTCACCGTCTACCTGGCCACCCCGAAGTCCACCGACCGGATCTGCGGCCAGTACGGCCTGGACACCGGCGGCTGGGTGAACTGCGGCGTCACCCACCAGGTGGTCATCAACCTCAAGCGCTGGACCGAGCTGTCCGAGTTCTACCAGGGCAGGCCCGAGCCGTACCACGCACTCGCCGTCAACCACGAGGTCGGCCACATCCTCGGCTACGGTCACGTCGACTGCCCCGGCCCGGGCGCCCCGGCACCGGTGATGATGCAGCAGATCAAGGGGCTGCACGGCTGCGTCCCCAACGGCCGGCCGTACTCGGACACCGGCACCCTGCTCACCGGCCCGCCCGTCCAGGCCCCCACCAACGCGCCGTAGCCGCCCCCGAGCGACACCGGCTCCGCACCACTCCGCACGGCTCCGCACCACGCCGCACCAGGCCAACCCCCACCCCCTCCCGAACCACCCGCCCGAAACACGGATAATCCTGGTCGGACCGGACGCACCCGCACCGCGCGCCCGGTCCCGGTCGTGTCCCCAGTCGGTGCCGGTGGAGGAGAAGCGTTGAACGGTGTGCCCGGCGGGGAGATCCTGGACTGGCCGGTGCTGCTGGAGGCCGCCGAGGCGGCCGCCCGGGCGACCACGGGCCGGGGCCGGGTCGCCGACTACATCCCGGCCCTCGCCACCGCCGACCCGGAGGCCTTCGGCATGGCCGTCGCCACCGTCGACGGGGAGCTGTACGGCGTCGGGGACTGGGAGCAGCCGTTCTCCGTCCAGAGCGTCTCCAAGCTGTTCTCGCTCGCCCTCGCGGTGGCCTACGGCGGTGACACGCTCTGGCGGGGCGTCGGCCGCGAACCGTCCGGCAACCCGTTCAACTCCCTGGTGCAGCTGGAGACCGAGCACGGCATCCCGCGCAACCCGTTCATCAACGCGGGCGCCCTGGTGGTCACCGACCGCCTCCAGACCATGACCGGCGACGCCTCCGGTGCGGTGCGGGAGTTCCTGCGCCGCGAGTCCGGCAACCCGCTGCTCGACACCGACCCGGTGGTCGCCGCCTCGGAGGCCGAACACGGCCACCGCAACGCCGCGCTGGCCCACTTCATCGCCAGCCACGGCAACCTGGAGAACCCGGTCGAGACCGTCCTGGAGCACTACTACGCCCACTGCGCCGTCGCCACCAGCTGCCGCGACCTGGTGCTGGCCGGCTCCTTCCTCGCCCGCTACGGCGTGCGCGCCGACGGCACCCGGCTGATGTCCCGCAGCGAGGCCAAGCGGATCAACGCCGTCCTGCTCACCTGCGGCACCTACGACGCCGCCGGCGAGTTCGCCTTCCGCGTGGGTCTGCCCGGCAAGAGCGGCGTCGGCGGCGGCATCCTCGCCATACTCCCCGGCCGCGCCGCCGTCTGCGCCTGGGGCCCGCGCCTGGACCAGGCCGGCAACTCCGTCGCCGCGGTCACCGCCCTGGACACTCTGACCACCCTCTCCGGGTGCTCGGTGTTCTGATCGGTTCCGAGCCGCCACCGGGCGGCCTGCGCCACCTCACCGAGGAGAGTGAAGCCCTTGGCGTGAACGTCGAACTTCCCCACTTCTACCGGGAGTTGGTCGACCGAGCGATCGCCGCGGGCCACGCCGGAAGCGGCTACGCGGCCCTGATCGAACAGTTCCGCCGGCCTGCCGCCTGACCGGGCCGGCCCGGCCGACCGGACCGCCTCGCCGGGTCAGCCGCCCGGCGAGGCGAAGTCCAGCCGGACGCGGGCCCCGGCCGTCCGCACAGCGACCGGAACCCGCGAGTCCGATGCACGCGCCCGGCTCCGAGGGCGCCCTCCCCGAAGGGCCCTACTCCACCGTCACGCTCTTCGCGAGGTTGCGCGGCCTGTCCACGTCCCGCTCCAGGGCGACGGCGGCGTGGTAGGCGAGCAGCTGGAGCGGGATGTTGAGCAGCAGCGGGTCCAGCTCGGGCTCGCTCTTCGGCACCAGGATGCAGTGGTCCGCGAGCTTCTCCTCCGGCCGCCGGTGGGCAACGGCGATGACCCGCCCGGAGCGGGCCTTGATCTCGCCCAGCGTGGTCAGGTTCTTGTCCAGCAGCTCGTCGTCCGGAACCAGTGCCACGGTGGGAAGTTCGGGGCTGATCAGCGCCAGCGGACCGTGCTTGAGCTCGCTCGCCGGGTAGGCCTCGGCGTGCACGTAGGAGATCTCCTTGAGCTTCTGCGCGCCCTCGCGAGCCACCGGGTAGCCGCGCACCCGGCCGATGAACATCATGCCCACCGAGTCGGCGTACTCGGCGGCGAGTCCGGCGATCGCCTCGCTCTGCTCCAGCACCTCGCGGATCTGGTCCGGCAGCGCCTGGAGTGCCGAGACGATCCGGCGCCCGTCGGCGGGCGACAGGTCGTGGATGCGACCGAAGTGCAGGGCGAGCAGCGCGAAGGCGACCACGGTGGAGGTGAACGCCTTGGTGGAGGCGACCGACACCTCCGGACCGGCGTGCAGGTAGATGCCGCCGTCGCACTCCCGGGCGATAGCGCTGCCCACGGTGTTGACGACGCCGAGCACCCGGCCGCCCTTGCGCTTGATCTCCTGGACGGCGGCCAGGGTGTCGTAGGTCTCGCCGGACTGGCTGACCGCGACGTACAGGGTGTCCGCCTCGATCACCGGGTTGCGGTAGCGGAACTCCGAGGCGGGCTCGCTGTGCGCAGGAATGCGGGCCAGCTCCTCGATCAGCTGCGCACCCATCTCTCCCGCGTAGTAGGCCGATCCGCAGCCGAGGATCTTCACCCGGCGGATCTCGCGCAGCTCCCGGGCGTCCAGGTTGAGGCCGCCGAGGTGCGCGGTGGCGAAGCGCTCGTCGAGCCGGCCGCTCAGGGTGCGCTCGACCGAGCCGGGCTGCTCGTGGATCTCCTTGAGCAGGAAGTGCTCGAAGCCGCCGGTGTCGTAGGAGTCGACCTCCCAGTCCACGGTGGACGGCTGGCGGTGCGTGGTGCGGGCGTCCGCGGTGAAGGTGCGGAAGCCGTCGGCCCGGACGGTGGCCAGCTCGCCGTCCTCCAGGTGGACGACCTGGCGGGTGTAGCGGACCAGCGCGGAGACGTCCGAGGCGGCGAACATCTCCTTCTCGCCGATGCCCAGCACGATCGGGCTGCCGTTGCGGGCGACCACGATCCGGTCCGGCTGCTGGGCGTCGAGCACGGCTATGCCGTAGGTGCCGACCACCCGGCCGAGCGCGGCCCGCACCGCGTCCTCCAGCTCGACGCCCTCGGCGACGTGCGCGGCGATCAGGTGGGCGAGCACCTCGGTGTCGGTCTCGGAGCGGAACACCGCGCCGTCGGCGGTGAGCTTGGCGCGCAGCTCGTCGGCGTTCTCGATGATGCCGTTGTGGACGACGGCGATCCGCTCGGCGTTGTCCAGGTGCGGGTGCGCATTGGCGTCGCTGGGGACGCCGTGGGTGGCCCAGCGGGTGTGGCCGATGCCGGTGGTGCCCTTGAACCGGGCCGGCACGGCGGCGGCCAGGTCCGCGACCCGGCCCTTCACCTTGCGGAGCTTGATCCCGCCGCTGCGCCCGGTGACGGCGACGCCGGCCGAGTCGTACCCGCGGTACTCCAGCCGCGCCAGCCCCTCCAGCAGGAAGGGGGTCGCGTCCTTGGGGCCGATGTAGGCCACGATTCCGCACATGCGTGGTCTCCTCTTCGAAGTCTTCGGAAGGTCGGGAACGACGGCTCAGCCGTAGACGATCCGCCGCAGCTGGCGGGCCGAGAGCTCCGGCGCCGAGACCCGGCGCTGCGGCAGTTCCTCGGCGAGCCGGGCGAAGATCCGCTCGTTGGTCAGACCGCGTGCCTGGAGCTCGGTGTGGCGGCGGCGCACGTACTCCTCGGTGCTCTCGGAGAAGTACGCCAGCACCTCCGCCACGACCCGCGCCGCCTCCCGGGGCCCGAGCGGGCTGGTCCGGGTGAGGTGGGCGAGGAGGTCTTCGTGAGGGTGGGGTGAGCTCGGCACGAATGAGGAGCCTAGGTCGCGCGGCCCACCGAAGCCAAAGTTCCTGCCCGAAATCGGGCAGACATTACGACTTTCAGCCCACCTTCACACCTCCTCCACATTCGACCGTCAACCGGCCGCCCGTTCGCCCCCGTTCCCGAAAGCCCCTTGAAGCGGCGCCGACTCCGCACGTAGCGTGACCCCCTGAACACGAAGCGGAAGACCGGAGGCTTGCTGATGTGCGGGATCACCGGATGGGTCGCGTTCGAGCGCGACCTCACCGCCGAACGGGGTGTCCTCGACGCGATGACGGCCACCCAGCTCCGCCGCGGCCCGGACGCCGGCGGCGTCCACCTGGAGCCGCACGCCGCGCTCGGCCACCGCCGGCTCGCGGTGATCGACATCGCGGGCGGCGTCCAGCCGATGACGGTCGAACACGACGGCCGGCCGCTGGCCGTGCTCACCTACAGCGGCGAGGTCTACAACCACCGCGAACTGCGCGCGGAACTGGAGGCGGCCGGGCACCGCTTCCGCACCCACAGCGACACCGAGGTCGTGCTGCGCGCCTACCTGGAGTGGGGCGAGCACCTGGCCGAGCGACTCAACGGCATGTTCGCCTTCGCGGTCTGGGACGTCCGGCGCGAGGAGCTGCTGCTGGTCCGCGACCGAATGGGCGTCAAGCCCCTGCACTACCACCGCACCCCGGACGGCGTGGTCTTCGGCTCCGAGGTCAAGGCCCTGCTCGCCCACCCCGCCGTCCGCCCGGTGGTGGACCTGGACGGGCTGCGCGAACTGCTCGGCTACACCCGCACCCCCGGCCTCACCCCGTACCGGGACATCCACGAGGTCCGGCCCGGGCACGTCGTCCGGGTGCGCCGCGAGGGCCTCTCGATCCGCCGCTACTGGGCGCTGGAGGCACGCGAGCACGGCGACAGCCTGGAGGCCACCGTGGCCACCGTCCGGGCCCTGCTGGACGACATCGTGCACCGCCAGCTGGAGGCGGACGTCCCGCTCTGCTCGCTGCTCTCCGGCGGCCTGGACTCCAGCGCCGTCACCGCCCTGGCCGCCCGGACACTGGGCGCCGCCGGGGCCGGGCCGGTGCGCTCCTTCTCCGTCGGCTTCGCCGGGCAGAGCGAGAACTTCCACGCCGACGACGTCCGGCAAACCCAGGACGGCCCGTACGCCCGGCTGCTCGCCGACCACGTCGGCGCCGACCACAGCGTCGTCGAGCTGGACGCGGCCGACCTGACCGACCCGTCCCGGCGCTCCGCCGTGCTGCGCGCCCGCGACCTGCCGAACGGCGTCGGCGACATGGACACCTCGCTGCTGCTGCTCTTCCGGGGCGTGCGCCGACACTCCACCGTCGCACTGTCCGGCGAGTCCGCGGACGAGCTCTTCGGCGGCTACCGCTGGTTCCACGACCCGAAGACGATCGCCGTCGAGGACTTCCCCTGGGCGCTCGGCCTCACCGACATCGCCGGCGGCGGAGCCACCCCGCGCGAGCACCTCCTCGACGCCGGACTGCTCCGCAAGCTCGACCTGGACGGCTACCGCAAGGCCCGCTACCGCGAGGCGATCGCCGAAGTCCCGCACCTTCCGGCCGCCGATTCACTGGAACGGCGGATGCGCGAGATCTCGTACCTCAACCTGACCCGCTTCGTCTGCATCCTGCTCGACCGCAAGGACCGGATGAGCATGGCCAACGGCCTGGAGGTGCGGGTGCCGTTCTGCGACCACCGGCTGGTGCAGTACGTCTTCAACACCCCGTGGGCGATGAAGTCCTTCGACGGACGGGAGAAGAGCCTGCTGCGCGCCGCGGTCCGGGACGTGCTGCCGCAAGCGGTCGCCGAGCGGGCGAAGAGCCCGTACCCGGTCACCACCGACCCGCACTACCCGGCGAAGCTGCGCGCCGGACTGGCCCGGCTCGCCGCCGAACGCACGTCCCCTGCCCTGGACCTGCTGGACCGGCAGCGCCTCGCCGACGCGCTCGCCCCGGACACCGACCCGCAGTCCGTCCGGCTGGCCGTCGACCTCGCACTGGACTTCGACGCCTGGCTGACGGAGTACCGGGTGACGCTGGAGCTGTGAGCGGCGGAGCCGTCAGCGCCCGAACAGCGGAGGGCGGGGCCGCCGGCGCCGCCACCCACGAGGCGCCGGGGCGCCCGGCACCACCACCCGGACGGCGCAGCCGCCGACGCCCGCGCCCCCATACTCCGTCCGGGTGATTGTGCGGGACCATCCCGCCAGGCCCGGAGGTCCCGGGGTGAGGTAGCGTCGCCGACACCTCCCGAATGGCGGACGAACTCGCGGATTACCGCTCACGTACCGTCAGGATGGAAGCGAAACGTTCACCTCGATCCGCCGGGGGATCCCGTCATGCAGCCGCGAGTCTTCGCGATTCTCACCGCCCTGCTCCTGGGCGTCCTGGGCCTGGGGTCGGTGGCCGTCACCGACTGGTCGCCCGCGGCGGCCACCGCGACCCAGGCCGCCGTCGCCCCCGGGAGCGCCGGCGCCCGGCTCGCCGTGACCGGCCCCGCGAGCGCCACCCCGACCGGCGACCCGGCGGTGTGGACCCGCTCCACGCTGCGCAACAAGCTGATGGCCGAGATGGACGCCACCGACCCCGGCGTCGCCCTGGCCGACCTCGACAAGATCACCAAGGAGAAGCCGTACACCGTGCGCTTCTGCCACCCGATCGCGCACGAGCTCGGCCACGCGGCGGTCAAGCGCTTCAACGCCGACTTCCAGAAGGTCATCTCCTTCCCGCACGAGACCTGCGCGGCCGGCTACCTGCACGGCGCGGTCGAGGAGATGCTCAACGCCTCCACCCAGCCCGAGACGGACCTGCTCAAGCTCTGCGCGCCCAAGAACGCCGGGCCCTGTATCCACGGCGTCGGCCACGGCACCATGTTCGTGGTCAAGCAGGACGTCGCCAAGGCGCGCGACCTGTGCAACAAGTTCCCCTCCGAGCAGAACCGGATCCGCTGCTCCGAGGGCCTGTTCATGCAGCTCTTCGGCCCGGACGAGGAGGACGAGCAGGCCAAGGCCAACCTGCCCGCCGACAAGCTCGCCCAGGATCCGCTCTACCCGTGCAAGGACCAGCCGGCGTTGTTCCAGTCCGCCTGCTACTTCTACGCCCCGACCTTCTACCTGTCCTCGCACGACTACCCGAACCACCCCGAGGTCTACGCCGAGGCCCTCAAGTGGTGCCTGAACGGCAAGGCCGACGGCGGGGCGGTGGACTGCAGCCGCGGCGTCGGCTCACGCACCATGAAGTACAACCTGGACCGCGAGGACTGGGCGGCCGAGCAGTGCGCCACCGCCGCCGACGGCTGGCAGCGCAAGGCCTGTGCCGAGGGCCTGGTCAGCTACTACACGGTCAACTACACCGACGGCGGCGCGGCCGGACGGCTCTGCGCCAAGATCACCAACAAGGAGATGCAGGGCTACTGCCGCTCGGCCGGCGGCCTGTCCAGCACGTTGGACTGACGCTCCCGGTCTCCCGGACCGACGCTCCCGGTCTCAGCATGAGGGCCCTCGCCGCACGGCGAGGGCCCTCATGCATAGGATCCCCCGATCATCGCCAGATCAGGGTGCGCCGAGGAAGCCGCGCCTCGCCCAGCCAGTCCCCCGGCCTCCCTGGAGCACGCCATGACCACCGAGGACTTCCGCGCCGCCGCGCACGCCACCGCCGACCTGGTCTCCGACTACCTCGCCGAACTGCCCGGGCGCCCGGTCTGGCAGCCCATGGACGAGACCGCCCGCCAAGCCCTGCTCGACGCCCCGCTGCCCGCCGGCGGCCGCCCGCTCCACGAGCTGATCGGCGCCATCGGGCGGGACGTCCTGCCGTACCCGATGGGCAACGGCAACCCGCGCTTCTTCGGCTGGGTCAACTCCGCCCCCGCCCCCGCCGGGGTGCTCGCCACCCTCGCCGCCTCCGCGATGAACCCCAGCTCGGCCGGCGGCGACCACGCCGACGTCCACCTGGAGCGCGCCGTGGTCCGCTGGATAGCCGAGCTGGTCGGCTTCCCGCACCCGGCCGGCGGCGGTCTGCTCACCTCCGGCACCTCGATGGCGACCATCGTCTGCCTCGCCGCCGCCCGCGACCGCGCCGCCCGGCTCGCCGGCCGGGACGTCCGCGAGGACGGCCTGACGGGACTCCCGCCGCTGGTCGGCTACGTCACCGGCGAGACCCACTCCTGCGTCCGCAAGGCCGCCGAGCTCCTCGGCCTCGGCAGCAGGCACCTGCGCACCGTGGCCACCGGCCCGGACGGCCGACTGGACACCGCCGACCTGCGGGCGGCGATCGAGCGCGACCGCGCGGCCGGCCTGCTGCCCTTCCTGGTGGTCGCCTCGGCCGGCACCGTCGGCGCCGGCGCGGTGGACGAGTTCGGCCCGATCGCCGACCTGTGCGAGGACCAGGGCCTCTGGCTGCACGTGGACGGCGCGTACGGCGCCTTCGGCCGGCTCGACCCGGCCATCGCCCACCGCTACACCGGCCTGGAGCGCGCCGACTCGCTCGCCCTCGACCCGCACAAGTGGCTCGGCGTCCCGGTCGACTGCGGCTGCGCGCTGGTCCGCGACACCGAGGAGCTGCGCGGCACCTTCAGCCTCGTCCCGTCCTACCTGCGCGACGAGGCGTCCGGCGCGCTCGGCTGGTTCTCCGAGTACGGCACCGAGCAGACCCGGCCCTTCCGGGCCCTCAAGGTCTGGGCCACCATCGCCCACAAGGGCCGCGACGGCCTCGTCCAGGACATCGCCCGGTGCACCGCCCTGGCCCGCCGGCTCGGTGAACTCGTCGAAGCGGACGGGGAGTTGGAGCTGCTCGCCGAGGTGCAGACCTCGATCGTGGCGTTCCGCCACCGCGCGCCCGGTCTGGACGAGGCCGCCCGCGACGCCCTCAACCGCGAGCTCCCCGTCGCCGTCCAGCGGCGCGGCCGGGTCTTCGTCACCGGCGCCCGTCTGGGCGGCGCCGAGATGCTCCGCGCCTGCCTCCTCAACGCCGCCACCACGGAGGCCGACCTCCACCTCCTGCTCGCCGAGGTCAAGGCCGCGGCGTCGGAACTGCTGCGGTAGGCCACTGCGCCGGGGCAGGCGGCCCACCGCCGGTCCCGGCGCTGGGGCGGTTCGGCGTTGCCCGACCATGGCGCCCGGCCTACCGTCGAGGAGTCGGCCGGCGGACGCCCCGAAGGACGGGGCCGCAACCGTGGTCGACAGCGATCCCGCACCCGCCACCGGGCCGATGCCCGGCCGCACCCACCGGAGGTATGTCATGTCTACGTCCAAGCCGGGGCCGCGGCAGAAGGTCGCCCTCATCACCGGAGCCTCCCAGGGCATCGGGGCCGGCCTGGTCGACGGCTACCGCAAGCTCGGCCACGCCGTGGTGGCCACCTCGCGCGGCATCGCCCCCGCCGACGACGCGGGCGTCCTCGCCGTCCCGGGCGACATCGCCGACCCGGCGACCGCCGAACGGCTGGTCTCCGCCGCGATCGAGCGCTTCGGCCGGATCGACACCCTGGTCAACAACGCGGGCCTGTTCATCGCCAAGCCCTTCACCGACTACACGCCCGCCGACTACGCCGCCGTGACCGGCGTCAACCTGACCGGCTTCTTCCACCTCACCCAGCTGGCCGTCGGTCAGATGCTCTCGCAGGGCGGCGGACACATCGTCAACATCACCACCAGCCTGGTCGACAACGCCGACACCCGGGCCCCCTCCGTGCTCGCCTCGCTGACCAAGGGCGGCCTGCAGTCCGCCACCAAGTCCCTGGCCATCGAGTACGCCACCCGGGGCATCCGGGTGAACGCCGTCTCCCCCGGCAACGTCCGGACCCCGATGCACGCCCCCGAGACCCACGACCACCTGGCCCGGATGAACCCCGTCGGCCGCCTGGGCGAGATCGCCGACATCGTCGACGCCGTGCTCTACCTGGAGAACGCGGCCTTCGTCACCGGGGAGATCCTCCACGTGGACGGCGGCATGAGCGCCGGCCACTGAGCCCCCGTTGCCCCGTCCCTCCCTTCGACTCCCGGAGCAGAGCGATGAACCGGACCAACGCCCAGGACGAGGCGATCCTGCGCGACGTGCTCGACCGCTGGAAGGCCGCCGTCGACCAGCACCGGCCCGACCGGGTGGCCGCCCTCTTCACCGAGGACGCGGTCCTCCAGGGCCTCCACCCCTACAGCGTCGGACGCGCGGGCGTCGCCGCCTACTACGAGTCCCAGCCGCTCGGGATGACCGCCGAGTACCGCGTCCTGGAGACCCGCCGGCCGGCCGACGGCCTGCTCCTCGGCTACCTCGGCACCGAGTTCGCCTTCACCGACCGCCCGACCCTCACCGTCAACCTCGGTGTCCTGCTGCGACGCTCCGACGACGGGTGGGCCATCGCGCACTACCAGGTCTCGCGACTGCCCTGAGGCCCGGCTCCGCGCAGCGGTGCGCCGGCGCGGGTCCCGCCGGGGCCCGCACCGGCGAAGGCGCCGTGAGGACGGCCGCCCAGCCCTCGACGGCGGGCCGCAGGACACCGGCCGAGTTCGCGAGCACCGGCCCGAAACCGCCGAACAGGGCGCCGATCACCTGGTGGCAGGCGGCGGCCTCCCCGGGTGTCCTGGGTCCGTTGTGCTCGGCGGCGGCGGGCTGGGCGAGGGCGGGCGGGGCGGCGGAGCAGCCGGTGCCGCCCTCGACGGCCCGTCCCGCCCGGCGCCCCACCGCCCGGCCGCGACGCGGGGCATTCGCACGTTCACGATCACGTAACCGAACGGAAGCGCACCGTCGGTAGCGTCGGCGGCATGAAGGCATCACGCACGCGCCCCGAACGGCTCTGGCACCGGCCCTTCCGCAGGTCCGGCCGCAGGTGCGCGGCGCCCGAGGGCCAGGCCACCCGGCTGCCCGCGCTCACCGGCGGCCCGTACCGGACCGTCCGGCCGCACCCGTCCGCCACCCGCACCGCCGGCCAGGCACCGGAGGCCCCGTCCCGGCTGTCCCTGCCGGACGGGACCGGGCTGCTGCTGCGTCCGGCCGGGCCTGCCGACCGGGCGGCGGCGCTGGCGATGCACGGCCGCTGCTCCCCCGCCGCGCTGCGACTGCGCTACCACGGCCCGGTCCGCGACGCCGGCCGCTACCTGGACCACCTGCTGGACCCCCGGCACGGCCGCAGCCTCGCGGTGACCGCCCCGGACGGGCGGATCGTCGCGCTCGGGCACCTGATGTGGGACGACGGCGAGGCCGAGCTGGCCGTCCTGGTCGAGGACGCCTGGCAGCGGCGCGGGCTGGGCCTGGCGTTGCTGCGGCGGCTGTCGGCGACGGCCCGGGCGGCAGGCGTCCGGACGGTCTACGCGGTGACCCACGGCACCAACACCGGGCTGATCGCCGCGATGCGACGGCTGGACGCACCGCTGGACTTCCGGGCCGACGACGGCACCCTGGTGATCACCGCCACGCTGGCCGCCGGGAATCCGGCCGGCTGCACCCACCATCCGGACCACTGATCGTTTCTTCACCAGATCCTTACCGGGCGGCTCGGGAACCCGGCGGTACCCGCGGAGCGTCGTCAAGCAGTAAGGGGTCGCTCCGTACACCGCCCTCCTTGACGGGCCCTCAGCAGCACCCGCGAACGCGTCGCAGCAGGCGGCGCGGGGTCCGGATCGTCCGGTCGGGCGACGGAGTCGGTAGGCTGACCCCCGTCCCCGCCGCCCGACGGCCCGTTATCCGGTCGCAGGCGGTGCCGCAGCAAGGAGGAACCACTGAGCATGGCAGGCACCGAATCGGAGCCCACAGGCGCACGCGACGCCTCGCTGCCGGCCCGCGCCAAGATCGCGGTCACCGCCGGCCGGGTCGCCGCCGCCGTGTCGCGCAAGGCCGGGCGCGGGAGCGGCTCGGTGATCGGCGGCAAGGTCGCCCTCAAGCTCGACCCCGACCTGCTCGCCACCCTCGCCGACCACCTGGACGTCGTCCTGGTCAGCGCGACCAACGGCAAGACCACCACCACCCGCCTGATCGCCGAGGCGCTGCGCGCCGCGGGCCCGGTGGTCTCCAACGCCCTGGGCGCCAACATGCCCGCCGGCATCACCTCCGCCCTGGCCGGCGGCACGGACGCCCGCTTCGGCGTGATCGAGGTCGACGAGAAGTACCTGGCGACGGTCGCCCGCGACACCCGCCCCAAGGCGATCGCCCTGCTCAACCTCTCCCGCGACCAGCTCGACCGCGCCGCCGAGACCCGGATGATGGCCGAGAAGTGGCGCGAGGGCCTCCAGAACACCGAGGCCGTGGTCATCGCCAACGCCGACGACCCGCTGGTGACCTGGGCCGCCTCCTCCTGCAAGAAGGTGGTCTGGGTGGCCGCCGGACAGGCCTGGAAGGAGGACGCCTGGTCCTGCCCCGCCTGCGGCGGTGTGATGCAGCGGCCCGGCGACGACTGGTTCTGCCAGGACTGCGGCTTCCGCCGTCCCAACCCGCACTGGGCGCTCCAGGGCACCCACGTGATCGACCCGCAGCGCGGCGCCTGGCCCATCCAGCTCCAGCTGCCCGGCCGGGCCAACCTGGCCAACGCCACCAGCTCGGCCGCCGTCGCCGCCGTGTTCGGCGTCGCCCCGCAGGTCGCCCTGGAGCGGATGCGCTCGGTGGCCGCCGTGGCCGGCCGCTACGACGTGGTCCAGTACCAGGGCCGGGACATCCGCCTGCTGCTGGCCAAGAACCCGGCCGGCTGGCTGGAGACCTTCTCGCTGATCGACGGCCCGCCCGCTCCGGTGATCCTCTCCGTCAACGCCCTCGACGCCGACGGCACCGACACCTCCTGGCTGTGGGACGTCGACTACGAGCGCCTCGCCGGGCACCCGGTCTTCGTGATGGGCCAGCGCAAGCTGGACCTGGCGGTCCGCCTGGAGGTCGCCGGGCTCCAGTTCCACGTGGTCGACACCCTGGAACAGGCCGTCCGGATGGCCCCGCCCGGCCGGATCGAGGCCATCGCCAACTACACCGCCTTCCAGCAGCTGCGGAAGGTCGTGGCCGGCTGATGCCGCGCCCGCACACCAGTCTTTACGTGACGGAAGGCCTTCGAGGATGAGTGAGAGCAGCCTGCGCGTGGTCTGGGTCTACCCGGACCTGCTCAGCACCTACGGCGACCGGGGCAACGCCCTGGTCGTGGAGCGCCGTGCCCGCCAGCGCCGCCTCAACGTGACCCGGATCGACGTCCGCTCCGACCAGGCGATCCCCACCAGCGGCGACATCTACCTGATCGGCGGCGGCGAGGACCGCCCGCAGCGCCTGGCCGCCGAGCGGCTGCGCGCCGACAGCGGCCTGGTGCGGGCCGCCGAGAACGGCGCGATCATCTTCGGCGTCTGCGCCGGCTTCCAGATCATGGGCCACGAGTTCATCAACGACCTCGGCGAGCGCGAGCCGGGCCTGGGCCTGCTCGACGTCTGGACCACCCGCGGCGAGGGCGCCCGCTGCGTCGGCGACGTGCTCGCCGACGTCGACCCCCGGCTCGGCCTGCCGCAGCTGACCGGCTTCGAGAACCACCAGGGCGTCACCCACCTCGGCCAGGGCGTCCAGCCGTTCGCGAACGTCTCCGTCGGCCGGGGCAACGGCACCGGTGACGGCACCGAGGGCGCCTGGCGGGACACCGTGTTCGGCACCTACCTGCACGGCCCGGTGCTGGCCCGCAACCCCGCCGTGGCCGACATGCTGCTCAAGCTGGCGCTGGACGTCAGCGCCCTGCCGCCGGCCGACACCACCTGGTACGACGCGCTGCGCGCCGAGCGCATCGCGGCCGCGACGCGCCCCCAGTAGTACACCCGTACGCCCCGGTCGGGTGCCCGCCATGCGGTCACCCGGTCCGCGGGCGGCCCCGGAAGTACCACAATGGGGCTGCCTACTGCACACCCTCCTCGGCAGCAGGCTGCAATTCCGCGCGGGGGCGCCGACGGCGCCGCTCCCGCGTCGGCTCCTGCCCGGCCGGACCAGGGGCCGTATGCTCGACTTCACGGCCGTTTTCGGGCGTTCTGTCCGGATCGGCCGGTCCTTCACCCCACGGCCGCCTCCCCGCCACCACGGTGCGGGAGCGCCCCGTGACGGTGTCGGCTCGTCGTCCCAGCCTGTAGTCCGGCCGTTCCTCGGTTCTGCTCGGGAGTTGCAAAGCTAATGCGTATCGGAGTGCTGACCAGCGGCGGTGACTGCCCCGGCCTGAACGCGGTGATCCGCTCCGTGGTCCACCGGGGGGTGGTCGACCACGGCGACGAGATCATCGGGTTCGAGGACGGGTGGCGCGGATTCCTGGAGGGCCACCACCGCCCCCTGACCCTGGACTCGGTGAGCGGCATCCTGGCCCAGGGCGGCACCATCCTCGGTTCCTCCCGGGTCCAGCCGAGCCACCTGCGGGACGGCGTCGAGCGGGCCAGGAAGTACTGCTCCGACCTCGGTCTGGACGCGGTCATCCCGATCGGCGGCGAGGGCACCCTGAAGGCCGCCAAGCTGATGAGCGACGCGGGCCTGCCGATCGTCGGCGTGCCGAAGACCATCGACAACGACATCGCCGCCACCGACGTGACCTTCGGCTTCGACACCGCCGTCTCGGTGGCCACCGAGGCGCTGGACCGGCTGAAGACCACCGCCGAGTCCCACCAGCGGGTCATGGTCGTCGAGGTCATGGGCCGGCACACCGGCTGGATCGCGCTGAACGCGGGCATGGCGGCCGGCGCGCACGCCATCGTCGTCCCGGAGCGCCCGTTCCACATCGAGAAGCTCACCGCCGTCGTCCGCGAGCGCTTCGACCGGCAGAAGAAGTTCGCCATCGTGGTCTGCGCCGAGGGCGCCAAGCCCGAGCCCGGCACCATGCACTGGGAGGAGGGCACCAAGGACATCTACGGCCACGAGCGGTTCACCGGCATCGCCACCCAGCTCTCCCGCGAACTGGAGCACCGCCTCGGCAAGGAGGCCCGCCCGGTGATCCTCGGCCACACCCAGCGCGGCGGCACCCCCACCGCCTACGACCGGGTGCTCGCCACCCGCTTCGGCTGGCACGCCGTCGAGGCCGTCCACAAGGGCGCCTTCGGACACATCACCGCGCTGCAGGGAACCAACATCAACCTGGTGCCGCTGGCCGAGGCGGTCGCCGAGCTGAAGACCGTGCCACAGGAGCGCTACCTGGAGGCCGAGACGGTCATCTGACCGCCCTCCGCCCTCCCGCAGGCCCCCGGACCGCACCGCGCGCTCCGGGGGCCTGCGCACGTCCGGGACGTCCGGTGGCCCGCGCCCGGCCCCGCCCGCTAGCGTGGCCGCAGGAGCCGACTGGAGGGACCGGGCATGGAGATCCTCGCGTACGGAGTGCAGGCCGACGAGCGGCCGCTGCTGGAGCAGGCCTTCGCCGGCCGGCACGGGCTGCGCTGCCTGGACGTGTTCCTCAACCGCGACACCGCCCCACTCGCCGCCGGCTACCCGGCCGTCAGCAGCAGCGTCAACGCCGTCCTGGACGCCGAGACCCTCACGGTCCTGGCGGCGGGCGGCACCAAACTCATCGCCCAGCGCTCCACCGGCTTCAACAACATCGACCTCGACGCCGCCGCCGAGCTCGGCCTCACCGTCGCCCGGGTCTCCCACTACAGCCCGTACTCCGTCGCCGAGCACGCGTGGGCCCTCGCCCTGGCCGTCAACCGCCGCCTCAACCGCGCCGCCAACCGCACCCGCGAGTTCGACTTCCGCCTCGACGGCCTGCTCGGACGGGACGTCCACGGCATGACCGTCGGCGTGATCGGCACCGGCAAGATCGGCGAGTGCTTCGCCCGGATCGCGGCCGGCTTCGGCACCGAACTGCTCGGCTGGGACATCGCGCAGAACCCGGCCTGCCTGGACCTCGGCATGACGTACACCGAGCTGCCCGAACTCCTCACCCGCGCCGACCTGGTGAGCCTTCACGTCCCCCTCCTCCCCGCCACCCATCACCTCATCGACGGGGCCGCCCTCGCCCGGATGAAGGACGACGCCATCCTCATCAACTCCAGCCGCGGCGGCCTCGTCGACAGCCTCGCCCTGGTCGAGACGCTGCGCGCCGGACGCCTCTCCGGCGTCGGCCTCGACGTCTACGAGGAGGAGACCGGCGTCTTCTTCACCGACCGCTCCATCCAGGGCATCACCGACGACACCCTCGCCCGCCTCGTCACCTTCCCCCAGGTCCTCGTCACCAGCCACCAGGCCTACTTCACCCGCACCGCCGTCGGCCAGATCATCGACGCCACCGCCCGCAACATCGACGACTACGCCGCCGGCCACCGCAACGAGAACACCCTGGTACCGAAGGCCTGACCCCGCGAGGAGCCGGGTCGTCCCGGCGTTCACGGACCGTGAGGCCCGCCGGCCACAGCGGGCGAAGGACGTCCGGCGGCGACGGACGGCCGACGCCTCGCCGGGCCGCACCGCCGACCGTCCTGCCGGGGCCCGGGGCCCCCTTCCCAGGGCGCCGCACGCCTCCGGGACCCGGCAGTCCGTGTCGGAGCACGGAGCCCAGGCCGAGGAAGTGGAACCCGCCCAGCGTCGTCCGGGCACTTTCGGGGTCGGAACCGGCACAGCCCATCCGCGGAACACGCGCCGACGTCCCGCCAACGCGACGGTGACGACACCCTCGCCGACCTCGCGCCCTCACGGGCCGCATCCGAACCCACGGTCCTGCCGCCCTCCCGCCGGAGGCCCCTGATCCATCGTCAGCTGGGGTGCGGGACGGTCTGGTCGGAGTTCCGGAATCCGATGGCACCGTGCGTATGCGCCTCGCTAGACTCCGCCCGCTCGATCACATGTGTGGTCTTTCCGTGAGCGCGACCTGCCCAACATGGGGGGAATGGATGAACGTGCTGCCGATCGGCAGACGAGTACGACGGAAGCGAGGTGGAGGCGGCCGCGCAGCCGCCTCCGGGGCTCTCCTGCTGGCCGTTCTGGCCTCGCTGGTGGGCCAGGCCGCACCGGCCCAGGCCGTGGGGGCACCGCCTACGGCGGCCGCCGCGCCGCAGGCGGGCGCTCCGGCGGACCAGAGCTCGAAGCCGAGTCCGACCGCTGACCCGAGTCCGACTGCGAAGCCGAGCCAGAACCCGAGCCCGACCGCTGACCCGAGCCCGGCCGCTGACCCGAGCCCGACCGCGAAGCCGAGCCAGAACCCGAGCCCGACCGCTGACCCGAGCCCGACCGCGACCGCGGGCACCACGGCCGCCGCGCCGGACCGGAAGGCCGACCGAGGAGCCGCCGCCCGCGAGCTCCAGCAGGCCGCCTCGAACGGCCCGTGCCCGACGGAGCTGCAGCCCGGCACGGTGGCGAGCTGCACCCTCGACCAGAGCGCGACCGCCGTCTTCAGCCTCACCCTGCCGCAGCAGAAGGACCTGCTGCTCGTGCAGATCGTCGCCGCCCAGGGATCGATCACCCCGACCGTGGTCGCACCGGACAGCACCATCGTGAGCTGCGACGACCCGGTCGGCCCGAGCTGGGGCAGCAACAAGGCCCTGCGGTGCGCCACCACCCAGGCGGGCACGTACACGCTGAAGGTCGGCACCGTCACCGGTTCGGCGACCGGTCTCGCGGTGTCGTACCTGCCGCTGCTGTCCACCGCGGCCTGCCGGACGGTGAGCGCCGCCGACCTCGCCCTGGGCGCCCCGGCCGTCTTCCAGGGCTCGCTGGCACTCGGTTCGGCCGGTGACTGCTACCAGGCGAACGACCTCGTCGCCGGCGACATGCTCCGCACCGGTTCCGCGGTCCAGCGCGGCACCGTCGTCGTCTACGACGCCACGGGCGCCCAGGTCTGCGGCCGGTGGGTCTACCCCGACTGCCGGCTCACCGGCACCGCACCGTTCCGGATCACCGTCCAGCGCTACAACGGCGAGGCCCTGGCGTACGACTTCTTCGCGGCGCGGCTCTCCCACCCGGAGGGCTGCACGCTGGTCGAGCCCCAGGCGTTCGGTGTCTCCCCGGACCCGACCTCCGCCGCCCGGTGCCGCACCCTGCGCGTCCCGGAGTCCGCGAGGTACGACTTCGGCCCGGTCGTCCAGAACGACGGCTCCGTCTCCGGCGGGCTGCTCGCAGCCGACGGCACCCCGAAGGGCGGACTCTGCTACCAGGGCGCCTGCGACCTGACACCTGGTGACTACACCTGGGCCGTCGACGCGTACGCCACCTCGGTCGGCGCGTTCGGCATGGCCTTCCACTCGGCCAAGGAGACCAGGGGCTGCGTCGCCACCAACGACACCGGCCTGACGGCCGGCCCGGCCACGGGCACCTTCGACGGGCCCGGCCAGCAACTCTGCCTGTCCCTGCCGACCGCCTCCGGAAAGGGCGTCCACCTGCTCAACCGGCCGCCCGCCGACGGCGCGCCGGTCAATGCCCAGGTTCTCGACGCCTCGGGCGCCAAGCAGTGCGAGATCAGCGGCGGCTCGTCCACCACCTGCAAGCTGACCGGCACCGCCCCGTTCCGCGCGGTGCTGACCGGAACGCCGTCCAAGGCCTACGGGCTGGTGGTCCACCGGACCGAGGTGACCGACGGCTGCACCGCCTGGCCGCAGAGCGGGTTCGACGGCACCTGGGGCGCCGAGGTCCCGCTGACCGCGGCCGCACCGCAGGCCTGCCTGAGCCTGCCCGCGGACCGGCACTCCACCCTCGAACTGGTCGACTACACCAACATCAAGAACCAGCTCAACGCCGAGGTGACGGTGGTCGACGCCGCCGGTACCCCGGTCTGCACGGCGGTCTCGTACGGGAACTCGGCCAAGACCTGCCGACTGGCCGCCGGCGCCCCGTACACCGCGCTGCTGAACGGCTGGGGCGGGCCGGACACGTACAAGCTCGTCCGGCACGACATCTCGCCGAGCGGGAACTGCCTGACCCCGGCCTCGACCAAGGTCGGCGGCCCCGGCACCTCCTTCGACCTGACCTCGGCGCTGGACGCCCGCTGCGTCCGGATCACCGCCGCGAGCAGCGACAAGTACACGCTGGGCGTCCGGACCTCGGACGGCCCGAACGGCAAGAACGCACTGCTCAGCGTCGTCGACACCGAGGGCAAGTGGCTCTGCACCCAGTTCGGCACCGCCTGCAAGCTCACCGGCACGGGCTCGTACACCGCGGTCGTGCTCGCCTCCGGGTACCAGGGCAAGCCGATCCACACCAGGGTCGACGCCTGGAAGTTCCAGACGGCCGAGGGCTGGGCGCCCGAGTGCACCACGAACCCGATCGCCGTCGAGGGCTTCCCGCAGCGCAGCGGGGTGTTCACCGACGACTCGACCGGCTACTGCGCGGTGGTCGACATGAAGGCCAACCAGTCCTTCAACGTGGTCGGCACCAGCAGCGCCACCGGGATGAACGACATCCCGTGGCTGGGCCTGATGCGGGGCTCCCGGTGGGACGACTACTCCGGCTACCAGTGCATCTCCAACTACGGGACCTTCGGGGGCCGGTGCCTGTCCGACTCGCAGGCCGAGCAGGCCGTACTGGTGCTGAGCAGCGTCACGGCGGGCACACCGGTCGAGTACAGCATGCAGGGCACCTGCGACTCCGCCTGCCCGGTACCGCGGCCGCAGACGGCCCTGACCTCGGTCAGCCCGTCCAGCGGCGCCGCCGGGACGAGGGTCCAGGCCGTGATCCGGGGCAAGGGGCTCACCCTGGGCAGCAGGGCCAAGCTGGTGGGCAACGGCTCCTCCAGCTGGCCGCTGCTGTCGACGCTCTCCGTGAACGCCGACGGCACCGCGCTCGACGTGCTGCTCGACACCAACGGCCTGGCGCCGGGCAGTTACGGCATCGAGCTCGACGGCGTCTACGGGGTCTCGCTCCCCGACGCCTTCACCGTCACCGCCGCCACCGCCCCGGCCAGGAGCCGGTTCGTCCCGATCACTCCGGCCCGCTTCCTGGACACCCGGGACGGCACCGGCGCCCCCGCGCAGCGGGTCGGCCCGGGCGGCGTGGTCGAGCTTCAGGTGGCGGGTGTGAACGGTGTCCCGGCGACCGGGGTCACGGCGGTCGTCATGAACGTCACGGCCGTGGACCCGACCGAACCGGGCTGGGTCACGGTCTACCCCGACGGCGGGCCGCTTCCGGGCGTGTCCAACCTCAACTTCGGGACCGGGCACACCGTCCCGAACCTGGTGACGGTGCCGGTGGTGAACGGGAAGGTCGACCTGCGCAACGAAGCAGGCTCGGTCGACCTGACCGCCGACGTCACCGGCTACTACACCGACGCGGCCACCGGCTCGGCCTTCTCCCCGATCACTCCGGCCCGTTTCCTGGACACCCGGGACGGCACCGGCGCCCCCGCGCAGCGGGTCGGCCCGGGCGGCGTGGTCGAGCTTCAGGTGGCGGGTGTGAACGGTGTCCCGGCGACCGGGGTCACGGCGGTCGTCATGAACGTCACGGCCGTGGACCCGACCGAACCGGGCTGGGTCACGGTCTACCCCGACGGCGGGCCGCTTCCGGGCGTGTCCAACCTCAACTTCGGGACCGGGCACACCGTCTCCAACCTGGTGACGGTGCCGGTGGTGAACGGGAAGGTCGACCTGCGCAACGAAGCAGGCTCGGTCGACCTGACCGCCGACGTCACCGGCTACTACGGGGACTCCGGCTCGGCCTTCTCCCCGACCACCCCGGTTCGGCTGCTGGACACCCGCAAGGGTGTCGGCGCCCGGGCCGGGACGGTGGGCCCCGGCGGCGTCCTCAGCGTGCCGGTGACCGCGATCGAGGGCGTGCCGGCCACCGGTGTGACCGCCGTGGTCCTGAACGTCACGGTCACCGAGCCGACGGCGGACAGCCGACTGACCGTCTACCCGCACGGGACCGCCCGCCCGGACGCGGCGAACCTCACCTTCACGGCCGGGCAGACCAGGGCCAACCTGGTCGTCGTCCCGGTGGTGGACGGCCGGGTGTCACTCTTCAACCAGTGGGGTGACACGCACGTGATCGCCGACCTGAACGGCTACTTCACGGCCTGATCCCGCACCGCCCCGAACGCCGCCGTGCCGCCCGATCCCCGGGCGGCACGGCGGCGCCGTTTCGGCGGACACGCTGTGCGGTCGACGGCGACCGTACGTGCACGGGCGGCTCTGACTTCACCCGCACCCCGTCGGCCGGATCATCGACACCACGGCCCGCGGCATCGACGGCTTCGCCGCCGGCCGCAGCAACGAGAACGCCCTGGTCCCGGCCGCGCCGCAGGCCTAACCCAGCGCCTCCCGGTACCAGGCGACGGCCTCCGGGAGCCGGGCCACCGGGCCCGGACCGGGCGGGCAGGCGGCGAGCCGCCAGATCCGCTCGCTGCGGTACCAGTGATCGCGGGCGATCAGGCCGAACTGCCGCTCGGAGACCCGGCCGGGCGCGACGGCCAACAGCCGACGGCACTCCTCCCAGGGCACGGCCGGGCCGTCCGGGGCGGACAGCAGGCCGAGGGCGGCCAGAGCGGCGAGCAGGTCGCCGCCGCGGACCGGCTCGGGGTGCGAGGCGTGGTGGACGCCCGGCGCAGCAGCGTGCCCGTCCAGGGCGAGCACCGTGATCAGCCGGGCCAGGTCGGTGCGGTCCACCATCGAGAGCCGGGCACTGCCGCCCTCCCAGCGGACCGGCACCCGGCGGACCAGCTCGGCCAGCGCGGGCACCACCCAGCGGTCGCCGGTCCCGGTCACCAGCCCGGGGCGCAGCACGTACCCGCCGACCGCCAGCGCGTGGCGCTCGCCGAGCAGCCGGGTGCGGCTGGCCTCGGACACCGGGGCGGGCGGCGCCTCGTCCACCTCGATGCCCGCGTGCGGGCCCTCGCCGTAGACCGCCGCGGTGGAGAGGTGGACGATCCGCCGCACCCCGGCACGGGTGGCGGCCGCCACCAGCGCGGCGGTGCCCCGGTCGTTCACCGCCTCGCACTCCTCGGCGCCGCCGTCGACCCGGGAGGCGAGGTGCACCAGCGCCCCGGCGCCGGTACAGAGCTCCGTGAGCGCCACCGGGTCGGCGAGGTCGCCCGGCACCCAGGCGGTGCCGGGTACGGCGCTCTGCGGCGGCTTGCGGACCAGGGCGCGCACCGGGACGCCGCGCGCCGCGAGGGCCGCCAGCACGGCGGAGCCGATGAAGCCTGTCGCCCCGGTCAGCGCGACCGTGGGGCGCGCCGCGGGTCCGTGTTCCGCCGCCATCTCCGAGCCTCCCTGCCGACCGGCCGGTCAGTCTAGCCAGGAGGCGCCCCGGTGGGGAGGCACCCGTACGGAGGGGGCGGGGGGTGGCCCGAGGTAAGGCCCACCTAGGCTGTATGTCAAGCAAAACGGGCGAACCGGACCCGCACCAGGGACCACGAGGACGGAAAGCAGGACCCGCCGATGGGCGACGGAATGTCAGGAATGCACCACCACGGCGGGATGACCCAGCTAGGCCCGTTCACCTTGTCGAACGTCTGGACCTGGTCCCCGGACTGGGTGTTCCTGCTCGGCGGCCTGGTCGTGCTGGGGCTGTACGCGGCGGGCGTGGTGCGGCTGTACAGGCGTGGCGACCGCTGGCCGATCGGCCGGATGGTCGGCTGGGCAACGGGTGTCGCCAGCATGCTGCTGGTCACCTGCACCGGGCTGAACGACTACGGCATGGTGCTGTTCAGCGCGCACATGATCCAGCACATGGTGCTCTCCATGCTGACGCCGATCCTGCTGCTGCTCGGCGCCCCGATCACGCTGGCGCTGCGGGCGCTGCGCCCGGCCGGCAAGGGCCGTCCGCGCGGGCCGCGCGAGCTGCTGGTGGCGCTGCTGCACAGCCGGTACGTCCGGATCATCTCGCACCCGGCGTTCACCATCCCGATGTTCATCGCGAGCCTGTACGGGGTCTACTTCACCCCGCTGTTCGACTTCCTGATGCAGTACCGCCTCGGGCACATCTTCATGATGGTGCACTTCCTGTTCACCGGCCTGGCCTTCTTCTGGCCGATCATGGGCGTGGACCCGGGCCCGCACCGCCCCGGCCACGTGATGCGGATCATCGAGCTGTTCATGGGGATGCCGTTCCACGCCTTCTTCGGCGTGGCGGTGATGATGGCCGGCCACCCGCTGGTCACCACCTTCACCGCGGAGGGCTCGCCGCCCGGCACGAACCTGCTGGAGGATCAGAAGCTGGCCGGCGGCATCACCTGGGCGTTCGGCGAGATCCCGACCGCGATCGTGCTGATCGCACTGGTCTACCAGTGGATGGGCTCCGAGCAGCGCCAGGCCCGCCGCACCGACCGTGCCGAGGAACGCTCCGGCGACGCCGAGCTGGAGGCGTACAACGCCTACCTGGCCTCCCTGCACAAGCGCGACCGGCGCGCGGGCGCGGCCCCGGCCGCCCCGGTCACCGGTGCCGCCCCGGCGGCCGACGCCGGCTGAGGCCGCCGCCGCCCTCCACGGAACCCCCCTTCCCGTGAACCCCCGTTCCACCTCCGGAACGGGGGTTCCGCCGTGTGCGGCCCACGACGGAACGGTCGTTCCGCCGGATGCGTTCGAAGGGATATGCACGTCCTGCCGATCGTCGCCGCCCTGCTCTGCGGGTACGTCCTGCTCTGGCTGCTCGGCTTCCTCGGCCTGGCGCTGTACCACCGCCGCCGGCCCGCGCCGGCCGGCTCCGATTACCTGGTGGTCCTGGGCGCCGCGCTGGACGGCTGCGAGCCCGCACCCCCGCTGGCGGCCCGGCTGGACGCCGCGCTGGAACGTTTCGCTGCCGAGGAGGCCGCCGGGTACGCCCCGCTGGTCCTGGTGACCGGCGGGAAGGGCCCGCACGAGGACTGCACCGAGGCCGCCGCGATGGCCCGCTACCTGGTCGCCCGGGGCGTCCCGGAGGAGCGCATCCGGCGCGAGGAGCGGGCCGTGAACACCGCCGAGAACCTGCGCTTCAGCGCCGCCCTGATGGCCGCCGAGCGCCCCGGCTACCGCTGCACGGTGGTCACCAACGGCTTCCACACCGTCCGCTCCTCCCTGGCCGCCCGCCGGGCCGGTGTCCCCGCCGCCGTGCTCGGCGCGGACGGCCCGCTGGCACACGGCCCGTACCTCCTGCTGCGCGAGGCCGTCGGCACCGCCCTCGCCCTGCTCGGCCGCGCCTGAGGGCCGGTCCCGGAGCCGGGCTCTGGGCCACCTCGGGGCCGTTCCTGCGGGACGAGCTCTCCCCCGGTGCGGTCGCGGGCGTCGGTCTCTTCCTGCTCGTGCCACCGCTGCTCGGCGTCCTGATGACGGCGTCCGCCACGTACGACATCCGGAGCTGGATGCGCAGCGACCAGGCGGTGACGGCCACCCTGAGCGGCTGCCACGTCTCCGGTTCGGAGACCCTGGACACCGACCGCGGACCGATCGGCGCGGTCGACGTCTACAGCTGCACCTACCGCCGGGCAGGACTGGGAGCAGGTCCGGCGCTCCCCCGGCGGGAACCATCCGGACGGCCGTCAGGAGCAGGTCTGGGCGGACGGTTCGACCGGCGAGGTGGCCGAGCACCGGCCGTTCAGGATCGGGATGGGCATCCTGATCGCACTCGCCTGCCTGGTCGCCACCGTGCTGGTCTGGGGCGGGCAGCTGATCCTCCTGCCCGAGGACGGCCTGCTCGGCCGCCGGCGGACGGCCGGCGCCTGAGCACGGAGGAGGCCCCCGGGTCCGTAGGACGGACCCGGGGGCCTCCCGGTGCCTCAACTCGGCCGGATTCAGCCGAGGTTGGCGATCGCCTCGTTGAAGGTCTTGGACGGGCGCATCACGGCGGCGGCCTTGGCCGGGTCCGGCTGGTAGTAGCCGCCGAGGTCGACCGGCGAGCCCTGGACGGCGATCAGCTCGTCCACGATGGCCGACTCCTGCTCGGTCAGCGCCGCGGCCAGGCCGGCGAAGGCCTGGGCCAGCTCGGCGTCGGCGGTCTGCTCGGCCAGCTCCTGGGCCCAGTACAGGGCCAGGTAGAAGTGGCTGCCGCGGTTGTCGATGCCACCGAGGCGGCGGCTCGGCGACTTGTCCTCGTTGAGGAAGGTGCCGGTGGCGCGGTCCAGGGTGTCGGCCAGCACCTGG
The DNA here is from genome assembly GCF_040683915.1 of Kitasatospora sp. NPDC093102. NCBI lineage: Bacteria > Bacillati > Actinomycetota > Actinomycetes > Kitasatosporales > Streptomycetaceae > Kitasatospora > Kitasatospora sp. NPDC093102. Next base: position 66,372 of record NZ_JBFBFA010000018.1, read on the forward strand.
GCGCGGGCGTTGTCGGTGCTGCTGGCCAGGTGCTCGAAGCTGGCGGCCAGCGCGAAGAACTCGCCCAGGCTGTCCCAGCGCAGGTAGTTCTCCTTGACCAGCTGCTGGACGTGCTTCGGGGCGGAGCCGCCGGCGCCGGTCTCGAACAGGCCGCCGCCCGCCATCAGCGGGACGACCGACAGCATCTTGGCGCTGGTGCCCAGCTCCAGGATCGGGAACAGGTCGGTCAGGTAGTCGCGCAGCACGTTGCCGGTCACCGAGATGGTGTCCTCGCCGCGGCGGATGCGCTCCAGCGAGAACTTGGTGGCCTCGACCGGGGACTTGATCTCGATCTGCAGGCCGGTGGTGTCGTGCTCCGACAGGTACGTCTTGACCTTCTCGATCAGCACAGCGTCGTGGGCGCGGTGCTCGTCCAGCCAGAACACCGCCGGGACACCGGTGGCGCGGGCGCGGGTGACGGCCAGCTTGACCCAGTCCTGGATCGGCAGGTCCTTGGTCTGGCAGGCACGGAAGATGTCGCCCGGCTGGACGGTCTGCTCCAGCACCACGTTGCCCTCGGTGTCGACCAGGCGGACGGTGCCCGCGGCGTCGATCTCGAAGGTCTTGTCGTGCGAGCCGTACTCCTCGGCCTTCTGGGCCATGAGGCCGACGTTCGGCACCGAGCCGATGGTCGCCGGGTCCAGGGCACCGTGGGCGCGGCAGTCGTCGATGACGGCCTGGTACACGCCGGAGTAGCTGCTGTCCGGCAGCACGGCGAGGGTGTCGGCCTCCTCGCCGTCCGGGCCCCACATGTGGCCGGAGGTGCGGATCATGGCCGGCATCGAGGCGTCGACGATGACGTCGCTCGGCACGTGCAGGTTGGTGATGCCCTTGTCGGAGTCGACCATGGCCAGGGCCGGGCCCTCGGCCAGCTCGGCCTCGAAGGAGGCCTTGATCTCGGCACCGAGGTGCGGCACGTTGTCGAGGCCGGCCAGGATGCCGCCGAGGCCGTTGTTCGGGTTCAGACCGGCGGCGACCAGCACCTCGCCGTACTTGGCGAAGGTCTTCGGGAAGAAGGCGCGGACCACGTGGCCGAAGATGATCGGGTCGGAGACCTTCATCATGGTGGCCTTCAGGTGCACCGAGAACAGCACGCCCTCGGCCTTGGCACGGGCGACCTGCGCGGCCAGGAACTCGTTGAGGGCGGCGGCCCGCATCACCGAGGCGTCGACGACCTCGCCGGCCAGCACCGGCACCTTCTCACGCAGCACGGTGGTGGTGCCGTCCTCGCCGAGCAGCTCGATGCGCAGCGCACCGTCGGCGGCGATCACGGCGGACTTCTCGGTGGACCGGAAGTCGTTCTCACCCATGGTGGCGACGTTGGTCTTGGAGTCGGCCGTCCAGGCACCCATGCGGTGCGGGTGGGTCTTGGCGTAGTTCTTGACCGACTGCGGGGCGCGACGGTCCGAGTTGCCCTCGCGCAGGACCGGGTTGACGGCGCTGCCCTTGACCTTGTCGTAGCGGGCGCGGACGTCCTTGTCCTCGTCGGTCTGCGGGTCGTCCGGGTAGTCCGGCAGGGCGTAGCCCTGGGCCTGGAGCTCGGCGATGGCGGCCTTGAGCTGCGGCACCGAGGCCGAGATGTTCGGCAGCTTGATGATGTTGGCACCCGGGGTCTTGGCCAGCTCACCCAGCTCGGCCAGGGCGTCGCCGATCCGCTGCGCCTCGGTCAGACGCTCCGGGAAGCTCGCGATGATCCGCCCGGCCAGGGAGATGTCGCGGGTCTCCACCCGCACACCCGCGGTCGAGGCGTACGCCTGGACCACCGGCAGGAACGAGTAGGTCGCCAGGGCCGGAGCCTCGTCGGTGTGCGTATAGATGATGGTCGAGTCAGTCATCGGTACTCCGCTTCACGTCTCCAACGTCTTGACGTCAAGATATCTCGTCACGGGCCCCCAGCTCCACCTCCCCCCGCCCCCGGGCGCGCACCGGCCCGGTCGGCGGGCGCTGCGACCCTCGCGTCGGGGGCGCTGCGGCCCTCGCGTCGGGGTCGCTCCGGCGGTCGCGACAGCGGTCGTGACGGGGCTCGCGACGGGGGACGTGACAGGGGACGAACTCCACGGTCGTCCGGCTCGGGACGCGCGGCAAGCGGAGCGCTCGACCAGTGGGTTGGTCCACTCGGGTGAGCCGGACGTCAGGGCTGCGTCAACGCACGTCCCCATTCGGTCAACGCCGCGTCAGGACCGGCGGCACCCGGGCCGGGCCGTCCTAGCGTCGAGGCAGTCAGTTCCGGCAGGCACCACCACCCCACTCGGGAGCATCCGCATGGCCCGCGTCGTCTGGCACGTTCCGGTCACCGCCTCCGGCACCGGAGGCACCGCCGCACTCCGTCTGTTCCACCTGCGCGACGGCCGCCGCTGCGCGGTCGGATTCTCCAGCCCCGAGGCCCTCGTCGCCCTCCTCGGGCCCGACCAGGGCCACGTCGAACTCGGCGAGCCCGCCCTCCGTGACCTCACCGTCCCGCTCGGGATCGACACCCTGGTGGTGGACCCGAGGCTGGTCGCCCCCTCCGTCACCGTCCCGTTCGTCACCGCCCCGCCCGCTGCCACCCCCGCCGCACCACCCGTCCCGGCCCCGACCGTCCGGTTCCAGCACCGGTGACGGCCCCGCTCCAGATCGTCCCGGGCGGTCCGGCTCCGGCGGGACGGGCTCAGCCGGTCCGGGCGCTGCACGCGATCGCCCGGATCAGCCACGGCCCGGTCCCGCTCGACTTCGACCGCCTCGCGGCGGAGTTCCCGGCCGTCCAGAGCGGCCTGTCCCTGGTCGGCGAGGCCGACCTCGAACTGCGGCTCGCCTGCACCGGCCCCGAGGAGCTGCGGACGATCGCCGCCGCCCTGCACCGCGCGGGCGCCGCCCGGGTGCACATCGACCTCGTCCTGCGCGCTCTCACCCCGGCCCCCGTCACCCTGCGGCCGGTGCCCTGATCGGCATCGGTCCGGCGCCCCGCTCCCTGTCCGGGGCGGGGCGCCCGACCGCGCTCACTCCTCTCCGGGCCGCGGGTCCGGGTTGACCGCCTGGCCGTCGATCGGCTGGCCCCAGGTGTCGTCGCCGGCCGCGCCGACGCAGTAACCGCTGCCCTCGACGTGCCCGCCCGCGCTCCGGCACTGGTCCGCGGTGACGTCCCGGCGTCCGGTTGCGGATGCCGGTCCGGCGGCCGCGACCACAGTTCCGACGGCGGCGGCGAGCAGGAGGACGGAGGCGGTCGCGGTAGCCACCCGGGCCGGGAGTGAGCTGTTCATGCGGACCACCACAGCACGCCACCGGGGCCCCGGCGACCACAGGGCGCCCGCGCGGGTGGCCGCCGGGGTGGCCCCCGCGGACCGGCCGTCATCCGCTCCTCAGGCGCCGGCGCCGCGACGGCCGCGAGCAGCGGCACCGAGCCCGCCGGCAGGCCCGCCGTCAGCGGCTCGCCGGGGACCGGCACGCCGGTCACCGCCGCCGTCGCGGGCTCCGGCAGGAGCAGCACCCCGGCCGCCGTGCCGGGCACGGTGGTCGGGCCGGTGAAGTAGCCAGTGGAAGGCGAACAGGGTGGGCACCGCGCCGAGGAGGAGCGGCTCCACCGCCGTCACCATCGGGTCCCGTCCCGCCGGTAGGGCGCCCTGGACGCCCCGGACGGCCGCGAGCGGGAGGCGGCAGAACAGACCGGAGGTGAAGGCGCCGGTGCCGCCCCGGGCCCAAAGGGTGATGCCGCTCCGCCCTGCGCCCGCGAGGGCGGCCGGCGCGACGCCGAGGGCCGGGCGCGGGCCCGCCGGCGGGGCGAGCCGACCGAGGGCCTCCTCCGCCTCGGCCGCGCCGGACCAGGTGGACGGCGAGGGCATCGCCGTCCCGCCGCGCGACGCTGATGCCGCCCCGTCGGGCCTGGTCGAGGCGCCCCGGTGAACCGTCAACCCGTCCTGGCGCCAAGGGAGTTCGATTGGCTGAGGGCTGGACAGGCGAGCACCGACACCGAGGGCGGGCCGGGCGGGCAGGCCGGGACCGGCGGCCTCCCGGACGGCGGCAGCGGCAGGCACGCCACGGCCACCCGACCCGACACCGACCCTCGGAGCGAACAGCGGCGCCCCCGCAATGTGGCACCCCGTCATTCCGACCCCGCCGCGGCGGGCGAGGCCGGCAGCACTCCAAATGAGTGAGCAGGATTTGGCGCCACCTGAACGACCCAGCCCACGCCGCCAACTCCCCCAATTTCCAGGCGATTTGAGAAGTACTTATAACCGGCCGAATCGATCCTGAGGGCAGTTCGACGACGCACTTGACCACCCGTTCGGCCCTGGGCGTCAACCATTTGGCACGGATTGATATGACAGTCATTTAGCCAGTAGGTACGTTCATTCATGTCGGCACCAAGCCGATCCAGTCCAGAAACAGGAGAAGGTCCATGAACAAGATGACCACCGCCATTGTCCTCGCGGCGTCGGCGGCCGTCGCCGTGACCGGTATCACCTACGCGTCGGCCACTCCCGAGCCCGTGGCGAAGGCGGCCCCGGTCGTTCAGAAGGCGGCCCCGGTGGCCGCTCCGGCAGCGGTCGCCCCGGCGGCTGTTGCCCCGGCGGCCGCTCCCGCCCTGGCGCCGCTCGACGGCGGCTCGAAGGGCAACGAGGGCAAGGGCAACGAGGGCAGGGGCGAGGAGCGCCGGGAGCACCGGGAGCACAAGCGCCACCACCGGGGCGTGATCCACGTCAACGAGCGCTCGTACTCCGCCGACGACTTCGGCTGCATCACCGTGGTCAGCGGCCTGGGTGCCAAGACGCTGAACATCCGCAACGACAGCCACCGGACCGTCGAGGTCTTCAGCGGCGCGGTCTGCGACAACGGCGCCCCCATCGCCACCGTCGGGCCCCGCAGCTCCAGCGACGGCGTGCGCCCGAAGCACCTCCACCACCACGACGGTATCGAGGTCAAGGACGGCGTCGTCGGCAGCTTCCGAGTCGTGCACCACTACGGCGAAGGCCGCGGCGAGGGCTACGGCGAGGGCGAGGGCTACGGCGAGGGCGGGAAGCGCTGATCCAACGGCATAACGACATAACGGCATAACGTGGAGCCCCGGCCCGCCGTAATCGGGCCGGGGCACCGACATGTGCAGTGTCCCATAAGTTTACGAACCCAACCTGTGAGTGACGTCCGCCGAGGCGGCCCAACAGCGGCCACTCGGCGGTCCGGCGTGATGCGCAGCGGGTCGCCAGACACGGCACGGCGGCGGGTACCTGCACAACCATGCGATACCCGCCACTTCCACGAACGAATGGGGCTCCGCATTGCCGGGACCCGGGAGCGAAGCTCAATTCACGCTCAAGTACCGGACCTACCCGCGAGTCGGGTAACACGCACAAGAGCGGGAGGCCCCCTACCTGCACGGATATCCGGCAAAGAACGTAAATATTCAGTAATGAAATCTGTGCAGACCTCTATGAATAGACCTACTGTGTGGCAACTCTCCGCGCTCCGCCCACCTCGGAGCCCCCACCCACAGAGAGATCGTTCATGGCTTCCCTCAACCAGGTCTCCTCCCCACCCGGCCAGAGCACCGGCCCCGACGGGACCACCCAACGGTCGCTGCGCCGCCACGTCGGCCTCGTCGGCCTCATGTGGGCCTCGGTCGGCTCGATCATCGGCTCCGGCTGGCTGTTCGGCGCGAAGGAGGGCGTGATGGCGGCCGGCCCGGCCGCCGTGCTGTCCTGGGGCATCGGCACGGTCGCGATCGTGCTGCTCGCGCTCGTGCACGCCGAACTCGGCAGCATGTTCCCGGTCTCGGGCGGTACCGCGCGCTACCCGCACTACGCCTTCGGCGGCCTCGCGGGGATGTCCTTCGGCTGGTTCTCCTGGCTCCAGGCGGCCACCGTCGCGCCGATCGAGGTCGAGGCGATGATCGGCTACGCCCGGCACTGGCCCTGGGCCGACGGCCTGCTCAACGACAACAACACCCTCACCGCCAGCGGTTTCGCCGTCTCCACCGTCCTCATGGCGGTGTTCGTCGCGGTGAACTTCCTCGGTGTGCGCGTCCTGGCCCGCACCAACAACATCGCCACCTGGCTGAAGATCTTCGTCCCGCTGCTCACCATCTTCGTGCTGGCCGTGACCAACTTCCACGGCTCCAACTTCACCTCGCACGGCTTCGCGCCGTTCGGCGCCAAGGGCGTGCTCGCGGCGATCAGCACCAGCGGCATCATCTTCGCCCTGCTCGGCTTCGAGCAGGCCATCCAGCTCGCCGGCGAGAGCCGTAACCCCAAGCGTGACATCCCCCGCGCCGTGCTCGGCTCGGTCGCCATCGGCAGCCTGATCTACACCCTGCTCCAGGTCGTCTTCATCGGCGCGCTGCCCCTGAGCGCCTTCGCCAACGGCTGGGACAAGCTCGACTTCCCCGGCATCGACGGCCCCTTCGCGGGCCTCGCCACCCTGGTCGGCCTCGGCTGGCTGGCCTGGGTGCTCTACGTGGACGCCGTGATCTCCCCCGGCGGCAGCGGCCTGATCTACACCACCTCGACCTCGCGCATCTCCTACGGCCTGAGCCGCAACGGCTACGCCCCGCGGAAGTTCGAGGAGCTGGACAGGAACGGCGTGCCGTGGTTCGGCCTGGCCATCGCCTTCGTCACCGGCGTGATCTGCTTCCTGCCCTTCCCGAGCTGGCAGGAGCTGGTCGGCTTCATCACCTCCGCCAGCGTGCTGATGTACGCCGGCGCCCCGCTGGCCTTCGGCGCGATGCGCCGCCGGCTGCCCGAACGCGAGCGCCCCTACCGGCTGCCGGCCGGTGAGCTGATCTCCCCGGCCGCGTTCGTGGTCTCCAGCCTCATCATCTACTGGTCCGGCTGGCACACCCTCTCCCGCCTGGGCATCGCGATCGTGCTCGGCTACGTCCTCCTCGGCAGCTACGCCGCGTACGCGATCAAGAAGGGCCTGCCGAACGCGCCCCGGCTGAGCTGGAAGTCCGCCCAGTGGCTGCCCCCCTACCTGGTCGGCCTCGGCCTGATCTCCTGGCAGGGCAGCTTCGGGGACGGCACCGGCAACATCCCGATGTGGGCCGACATGGCCCTGGTGGCGGTGTTCTCGCTGGTCATCTACTTCTGGGCGATCCGGGTGGCGCTGCCGGCCGAGGCGATCGAGCACGAGGTCTCCGACGTCGAGGTGGTCGACGAGGGCGGCCACTGAGCACCGACGACCGACAGGAAGGGCCCGCCGTGCGACCGGCGGGCCCTTCCACGTGCGTCAGAGGCTGAGCACCGTCCGCAGCGCCGTGGTGAGCTCGGCCTCCGCGTCCTGCGCCGGGCCGGGCGAGCGCCAGGCGACGAAGCCGTCCGGGCGGACCAGCACGGCGCCCTGCGGGCCGATGCCGTGCAGGCCGGCGAAGTCCGTCCCGGGCTCCGGGGCCAGGTCGTCCTCGGCGCCGTCGCCGATCCGGTAGCCGTCCAGCGGGACCGCCAGCCGGTCGGCCGCGCGCCGGGCGCCCGCCTGCCAGGCACCACCCTCGGGTCCGGTGAGCAGCACCATCGCCTGCTCGTACAGGTCCAGGGTGGAGAGCCTGACCCCCGCCCGCAGCAGCCACTGGTGCGGGGCCCGGCTGCCCGGCTCGCCCGCCGCCTCGAACTGCTCGGGGACCACCGGCCCGGTCCGGTCCGCGCCGATCACCGCGCCCACCGGGTACCGGTAGCCGAGCGCCACCGCCAGCACCCCGGCCTGCCGGCCGACGCCCGGCACCACCGAGTAGCCCGGGTGGCTGTGCTCGGCGGAGCGGGCCGAGGCCCGCTCGCCGGTCACCAGGGCGACCGGGCGGCGCTCCTGCCCGTACGTCTCCAGCAGCCGCGGCCCGGCCCAGCCGCACAGCACGGCGGCCATCTTCCAGGCCAGGTTGTGGGCGTCCTGGATGCCGGTGTTGGAACCGAACGCCCCGGTCGGCGACATCTCGTGGGCGGAGTCCCCGGCGAGGAAGACCCGCCCGGTGCCGTACCGCTCCGCCACCCGCTCGGCAGCGTGCCAGGGAGCCCGGCCGGTCACCTCGACGTCCAGCTCCGGCAGGCCGACGGCGGTGCGGATGTGCCGCACGCAGCGCTCGTCGGTGAAGGCCTCCAGCGGCTCGCCGTGCTCGGGGTGCCAGGGCGCGTGGAAGACCCACTCCTCCTGGTTGTCCACCGGCAGCAGCGCTCCGTCCGCCTCCGGGTTGGTCAGATAGCAGGCGATGAAGTGCCGGTCGCCGACCACCTCGGCCAGCCGCTTGGCCCGGAAGGTGATGCTGACGTTGTGGAACAGCTCGCCCTTGCCGGTCTGGCCGATGCCCAGCCGCTCCCGGACCGGGCTGCGCGGGCCGTCCGCGGCGATCAGGAACTCCGAGCGCACCACCCGCTCCTCCCCGCTCTCCCGGCTGCGCAGCACCGACGTGACGCCGGTCTCGTCCTGCTCGAAGGAGACCAGCTCGGTGCTGAACCGCAGGCCGCCGCCGAGCTCTCGGGCCGCCCGCAGGAGCACCGGCTCCAGGTCGTTCTGGCTGCACAGGCACCAGGAACTGGGGCTGAACCGGGCCAGCCTGCCGCCCGGGTCGATCTCCCGGAACAGCCACTCCTGCTCGGCGCCGGTCAGCGAGGGCGCCTGGAGGATGCCGTGGTTGGGGGCCAGGATCGAGGCCGCCTCGCGGATCGCCGGTTCGATCCCGGCCACCCGGTACAGCTCCATGGTGCGGACGTTGTTGCCTCGCCCCCGCGGGTGATGCGAGGTGTCGGCGTGCTTCTCGACCAGCAGGTGTCTGACCCCGAGTCGACCGAGGAAGAGTGAGGCCGACAGCCCGACCAGCGAGCCACCCACGATCAGGACCGGCACCCGGTCGTCAACCTTCGGATTCATCAATTGCTCCGCCCTGTCAGGGGATTCCGCGGCCCGGCGACTGGGCTCGGCGCCGCCCTCGACGGGGCCCGCTCAGCCGGGGGCCCCGCTCTTCCATCCCCCGCCCGCCCCCGCCCGAGGGCGCCCGTGCCGCCCCTTCGCCCGGATGGCCCGCAAATCTCGCGCCGCGCCCGGTGCGCCGCCCACGATCGACCTCAGGCCTGGCGCCGACTCGCCCGGCCGAACCGCCGTCGCACCGCCCTCCCAGGCCGGGGAGCACCCGCCGGGCACGGCCGACACGGCCCGCAGCGTGCGGCCCAGAGCAGAAAGTGGATCATGACAACTCTGTCCGAACCCCAGCCGAAGCAGCAGGACGAGGTCGACACCCGGCTGCGGGTGGTGCTGATGCTGGAGATCCAGGACGGCGCCCAGCAGCGCTTCCTCGACGTGTACGAGCAGCTGCGCCACCAGGTGGCCTCGGTCCCCGGCCACGTCAGGGACCAGTTGTGCCAGTCGATCAGCGACCCGCGCCAGTGGCTGATCACCAGCGAGTGGGAGGACCAGGAGACCTTCCTGGAGTGGGTGGAGAGCCCGGCCCACCGGGAGATGGTCAAGCCGATGCACGGCTGCGTCAGCGACAGCTTCCGCTCGCTTCGCTACGCCGTGCTGCGCGAGACCTCGGCGGCCGGCTCGACCGGCACCCGGGCCCCGATGGAGGTGCCGCCCGGCCTGCCCCGCACCGCCCCGGCCGGCCACGTCGGCCCGCCCAAGGCCGACCCGGGTCCGGACGGCGTGGTCCGCCACGCGCTGACCTTCACCGTCAAGCCGGGCAGCGAGCCCGAGGTGGCCCGCATCCTCTCCGGCTACGCCTCCCCCCAGGCCGAGGTGGACGAGCACACCCGGCTGCGCCGCACCTCGCTGTTCATGCTCGGAAACCGGGTGGTCCGCGCCGTCGAGGTGATCGGCAACCTCGGCGACGCGCTGCGCCACGTGGCGATGCAGCCCGAGGTGCGGGCCGTCGAGGAGGCGCTGAACCCGCACCTGGAGGAGGCCCGCCAGCTGGGCGACCCGCAGGCCGCCCGGGCCTTCTTCGCCAAGGCCGCGCTGCCCGCCCGGCACCAGGCGATCGCCAGCTCCCCCAACTCCGCCCGGCTGCACCGGCACGCCGTGCTCTACCCGGTCCGTCCGGGCCAGGGGCAGGCCGTTGCCGAGCTGCTGGCCGGGCACGACAACCTGGCCACCGCCGACCCGACCGGGCCGGTCGCAGCGGCCACCGTTTTCCATCGCGAGGACGTGGTGGTGCGCCTGGTCGACCTGCGGGTGCCGGCCGAGGCCGACCCGGCGGCCGCCCTGGGAGTGGCCGGCGACCGGCAGGCGGCCGTACTCGCGGGGCTGCTCGACCTCGGCCCGCAGGGCGACCTGCGCACCGCCGCCGGGCTCAGTGCCTTCCTCGCCGCCCGCGCCATGAACCCGGTCACCGACCGCAGTTCCGCCGACCCGATCAACAACTGACGTTCCGTCATTTAACGGCAGTGCCACCGGAGGAGCCCATCATGACCACGCAGTACCCACGGATCGTCAACGTCCACGAGGCACCGGAGAACCGCCGCCACGGCGCCGAGCTGCGCACCATGCTCACCCCGACCAGCTGCGGCGCGACCAGCGGCTTCATGGGCCTGGCGATCGTCAAGCCCGGCGAGCGGATCGGCGAGCACTACCACCCGTACTCCGAGGAGTTCGTGTTCGTCGTCTGCGGCGACCTGGAGGTGGACCTGGACGGGGAGACCCGGCCGCTCAAGCCGGACCAGGGCCTGATGATCCCGATCAACATGCGCCACCGCTTCCGCAACGTCGGCGACACCGAGGCCCGGATGGTCTTCCACCTCGGCCCGCTCGCCCCGCGCCCCGACCTCGGCCACGTGAGCACCGAGGGGACCGCGGCCTCCGGGCCGCCGGAACACGCCAAGGTGGGCTCGTGACCCGGCGCGTCGCCGTCACCGGGATCGGCGTGGTCGCACCCGGCGGGGTCGGTGTCCCGGCGTTCTGGGACCTGCTGACCTCCGGCCGTACCGCGACCCGGGGCATCACGCTCTTCGACCCCACCGGGTTCCGCTCCCGGATCGCCGCTGAGGTCGACTTCGACCCGGCGGCCCACGGGCTGGGCCCGGAGGACGTCCAACGGGCCGACCGCTACGTGCAGTTCGCGATGGTCGCGGCCGACGAGGCGATCGCCGACGCCGGTCTGGACCTGGCCGCCGAGAACCCGTGGCGGATCGCCGTCTCGCTCGGCACCGCCGTCGGCGGCACCACCCGGCTGGAGCACGACTACGCCCTGGTGAGCTCGGCCGGCGCCCGCTGGGACGTGGACCACCGGCAGGCCGAGCCACAGCTGCACCGGGCCTTCGCGCCCAGCACGCTGGCCTCCGCGGTCGCGGAGCGTACCGGCGCGCACGGCCCGGTGCAGACCGTCTCCACCGGCTGCACCTCCGGCCTGGACGCGATCGGCTACGGCTTCCAGGCGGTCGAGGAAGGACGCGCCGACATCTGTGTCGCCGGCGCCTCCGACTCCCCGATCTCGCCGATCACCGTCGCCTGCTTCGACGCCATCAAGGCCACCAGCGAACGCAACGACGACCCGCAGCACGCTTCCCGCCCCTTCGACGCCGGCCGGGACGGCTTCGTGCTCGGTGAGGGCGGCGCCGTCCTCGTACTGGAGGAGCTGGAGCACGCCCGCCGCCGCGGCGCCAGGATCTACGGCGAGATCGGCGGCTTCGCCACCTTCGGCAACGCCTACCACATGACCGGCCTCACCAAGGAGGGGCTGGAGATGTCCCGGGCGATCGACCACGCGCTCGCCCACGCCCGGGTGGACCGCACCGAGGTGGACTACGTCAACGCGCACGGCTCGGGCACCAAGCAGAACGACCGGCACGAGACCGCCGCGGTCAAGCGATCGCTCGGCGGGCACGCCTTCGGCACTCCGATGAGCTCGATCAAGTCGATGGTCGGGCACTCGCTCGGCGCCATCGGCGCCATCGAGGTCGTCGCCTGCACCCTGGCGCTCGCCCACGGCGTGGTGCCGCCGACCGCCAACTACGAGACTCCGGACCCGGAGTGCGACCTCGACTACGTGCCGCGCACCGCGCGCGAGCTGCCGCTGAGCCACATCCTCTCGGTCGGCAGCGGATTCGGCGGATTCCAGTCCGCCGTCGTGCTCAACAGAACGGGGTGAGTTCCATGACGTCACGTCAGCAGGGCCGCCGGGCCGCGGTCACCGGCCTCGGCGTGGTGGCACCGAACGGGGTCGGGGCCGACGCCTTCTGGAAGGCCACCAGGCAGGGCGTGAGCGTCCTCGACCGGATATCCCGCGAGGGCTGCACGGGACTGCCGCTCAGGATCGCAGGCCAGGTGAACGGGTTCGACCCGCAGTCGGCGATCGACAACCGCTTCCTGGTGCAGACCGACCGGTTCACGCACTACGCGATGGCCGCCGCGGACCTGGCCGTCGCGGACGCCGGGTTCCGGCCCGATCCGGAACAGCCCTTCGCGGTCGGCGTGGTGACCGCGGCCGGCTCCGGCGGCGGTGAGTTCGGCCAGCGCGAGCTGCAACAACTCTGGGGCCAGGGACCGAGGTTCGTCGGCCCGTACCAGTCCATCGCCTGGTTCTACGCGGCCAGCACCGGCCAGATCTCGATCCGCGGCGGCTACAAGGGCCCGTGCGGGGTGGTCGCCAGCGACGAAGCCGGCGGGCTGGACGCCCTCGCGCACGCCGCCCGCTCGATCGAGCGCGGCACCGACGCGGTGGTGGTCGGCGCCGCCGAGGCCCCGCTGGCGCCGTACTCGATGGTCTGCCAGCTCGGCTACCCCGAACTCAGCCTGGCCGAGGACGCCGAGCGCGCGTACCTGCCGTTCACCGAGCAGGCCTGCGGGTTCTCCCCCGCCGAGGGCGGCGCGATGCTGCTGCTGGAGGACGAACGGACGGCCCGCCTGCGCGGCGCCAACGTCCGGGCGCTGCTGGCCGGGCACGCCGCCACCTTCACCGGGCCGTCCCGCTGGGCGGAGTCCCGGGAGGGACTGGCGGCCGCGATCCGGATCGCGCTGGACGAGGCCCGCGTCGTGCCCGAGGAGATCGACGTGGTCTTCGCGGACGCCCTCGGGGTGCCGGCCGCCGACCGGGCCGAGGCCCTGGCGCTGGCCGACGCCCTCGGCCCGGCCGCCGAACAGGTCCCGGTCACCGCACCCAAGACCGGTACGGGCCGGGCCTACTGCGGCGCCCCGATGCTCGACGTGGCAGCCGCCGTACTGGCCATGGAGGACGGCCTGGTGCCGCCCACCCCCAACGTCACCAAGGTCTGCCACGACCTCGCCCTGGTGACCGACCGCGCCCGCCCGGCCGAGCTGAACACCGCGCTGGTGCTCAGCCGCGGGCTGATGGGCTCCAACTCCGCGCTGGTCCTCCGGCGCGGACAACCCTGAACCACCCGTCACACCTTCGAAGGGACACCCCGTGAACAACCCCCTCAGCTATCCCGAACTCGCCGCGCTGCTCCAGGCCCGGGCCGGGGTCGCCGTCGCCCCGGGCGACCTGGCGCTGCCGGGCGCGGAGTTCGAGACGTTCGGCATCGACTCGCTCGGCCTGCTCGGCGTGGTCGGCGAGTTGGAGAACCGGCACGGCCTCAAGGTCACCTCGGGCGCCGAGTCGGCCAAGACCCCGGCCGAGTTCCTGGAACTGGTCAACTCCTCCCTCACCATGAAGGCTGGTGCCTGAGATGCCCGGACACACCGACAACGAGATCGTCATCGCCGCTCCGCTCGACCTGGTCTGGGAGATCACCAACGACCTGGAGAACTGGCCACGGCTGTTCAGCGAGTACGCCTCGGTGGAGGTGCTGGACCGGCAGGGCGACCTCGTCCGGTTCCGGCTCACCATGCACCCGGACGAGAACGACCAGGTGTGGAGCTGGGTCTCCGAGCGGGAGACCGACCGGGACGCGCTCTCGGTGCGCGCCCGCCGGGTCGAGCCCGGCCCGTTCGAGTTCATGGAGATCCGCTGGGAGTACGCGGAGGTGCCGGCCGGCACGAAGATGCGCTGGATCCAGGACTTCGCGATGAAGCCGACCGCCCCGGTCGACACCGAGGGCATGGTCAAGCACATCAACCGGAACTCGAAGGTCCAGATGCAGCTGATCCGGGAGAAGGTCGAGAAGCGGGCGGCGGAGCTGTGACCGGCGTGCACCGGGCGCTGATCGTCGCCCGGATGAAGCCCGAGGCCGCGCCGGACATCGCCGAGGTGTTCGCCGAGTCCGACCAGGGCGAGCTGCCGCACCTGATCGGCGTCACCGGCCGCAGCCTGTTCCAGTTCGGCGACGTCTACCTGCATCTGATCGAGGCCGACCGCCCGCCGGGCCCGGCCGTCGCCAAGGTCGTCGGGCACCCCGAGTTCCGGACCGTCAGCGACCGTCTGACCGCCTACGTGCAGGCGTACGACCCGGCCACGTGGCGGGAGCCGAAGGATGCGATGGCGCGGGAGTTCTACCGCTGGGACCGCTGATCCGGCGGCTCCCCGATGGGCCCGCCCCCGGCCGTGCGCCGGGGGCGGGCCCATGTGTGCGCCCCGGTCCGTGGACGCCCCGCGACCGGCCGGGGAGCGGACCGGATTCACCCGGATCGCACTCGGCACCCGAGTGAACACACTCGGGACTCCACCCAAAGGGCGCACGCTCCGTGCCGATACGGCCACGCTCCGGTGGCAGGCGGCCGCGCAGTGGGTGACGGTAAATCAGGCGCCTCCTCCGCGGGTCCCTTTGTCCGGCATCGTGCCGGCGGTCGCGGTCCTGCGCGCCGGAAGGATCATCCTCATGCGTTCTACACGCACGCTGCTCACCGGGGCGGCCGTCGCCGCCGTCCTGACCGCCGGTACCCCCATGGCGTTCGCCGACGGCGCCCCGAACCAGGACAAGAACCTCACCTGGCAGGAGAAGTCCGCCGAGAACTCCGGGGGCGAAGACGAGCACCGCGGCAACAACGAGCACAAGGGCTCCGACGAGGGTCGGGGCAACGAAGGCCGCGGCAACGAGGGAAGGGGCAACGAGGGCCGCGGCAACGAAGGCCGGGGCAACGAGGGCCGAGGGAACGAAGGAAGGGGCAACGAAGGCCGGGGCGACGAGGGCCGCGGCAACGAAGGCCGTGGCAACGAGGGAAGGGGCAACGAGGGCCGAGGGAACGAGGGAAGGGGCAACGAGGGCCGCGGCAACGAAGGCCGGGGCAACGAGGGCCGAGGGAACGAAGGAAGGGGCAACGAAGGCCGGGGCGAGGACAACAAGGGCCCGCACGGCGGCGTGCACGCCGGTGGCGGCGGCACGGCGTCGACCGGCGGCGGGCTCGCCTCCGGCGCGGTGCTCCTGCTCGGTGGCCTCGGGGCCGGTGCGTACGCCCTGCGCCGCGGCCGCCGCACCTCCGGCGCGGTCGTCTGACGCCTGACGTCCTGCTCCCGCCGCCTCCGGGCGCCACCCCAGACGGGGCGGGCGAGCCGGGGGCGGCGGGCCCATCGTGGAACCGGTTGAGCGGAGGACAGGAATGACGGACGGTTCCGCCACTGGAATTCCCCGGCTGCTGCGCGTGGGGATGGGCGCGACAGCGGTCGGACTACTGCTGATCTTCAACTCGGTGGACACCGGGCCGGGGACCAACCGGGCGGAGAGCCAGCCTGCTCCCCCGGCTGCCGCCGCACCGGCCCTCCCTGGGCCGCCGGGTGCCCCGGCCCCGGTCCCGGTCCCGGCAGCCCCGGTCCCGGTGCCGGCCGCCCCGGCCCCGGTGCCGCAGACGCCGGTGCTGGAGCGCGCCCAGCCGACCCGGCTGCGGATCCCGCAGATCGCCGTGGACGCGCCGTTCACCGAGCTGACCCTGGACCCGACCGGCCGGCTCAACGCGCCACCGCCGGGCGACAAGAACCTGGTCGGCTGGTACCGGGACGGCGTCACCCCGGGCGAGCGCGGCAGCGCGCTCGTCGCCGGGCACGTGGACACCGCCAAGGGCCCGGCGGTGTTCCTGCTGCTGAAGCTGCTGCGGCCGGGCAACAAGGTCGAGGTCAACCGTGTGGACGGCACGGTCGCGGTGTTCTCGGTGGACTCGGTGGAGACCTTCGCCAAGGACGCCTTCCCCGACCAGAAGGTGTACGGCAAGGTGCCGGACGCCCAGCTGCGGCTGATCACCTGCGGCGGCGCCTACGACAAGAAGCGCCAGGACTACCGGGACAACGTGGTGGTCTTCGCGCACCTGGAGTCCTCGCACAAGGCCTGACCCGGCTGACGCGGACGACCGCCGGCCCCCGTGAGTCGGGGATCGGCGGTCGTCCGTGCGTACGGCGGCAGCGGCGGTTCAGCCGTTCACGGTGGCCTCGAAGGCGTGCAGGTAGGGGTTGACAGGGCGGACCGCGACGACCGTCAGCCCGGCCTCCGCCATCAGCCCGGCCATGCTCTCCTCCGAGTGCTTGGCGCCCCCCACGTTGAGCATCAGCATCAGGTCCATGGCGGTGGTGAAGCGCATCGAGGGGCTGTTGTCGATCAGGTTCTCCACCACCACGACGCGGGCGCCGGGGCCGGCCGCCTTCACCACGTTGGCGAGGGTGCGGCGGGTGCTGTCGTCGTCCCACTCCAGGATGTTCTTGATGATGTAGAGGTCGGCACGGAACGGGATCTCCACCCGGCAGTCGCCCGGCACCAGTCGGGCCCGGTCGGAGAAGGCGCCGCCCTTCCGGAGCCGGGGGTCGGCGCCGGCCACCACCTTGGGCAGGTCGAGCAGGGTGCCGTGCAGCGCGGGGTGCTTCTCCAGCAGGCTTGCCAGCACGTGGCCCTGGCCGCCGCCGATGTCCGCCACCGACTTCACGCCGGTGAGGTCCAGGTACTCGGCGAAGTCCGCGGCGGACTGCCGGCTGGAGGTGGTCATCGCCTTGTCGAAGACCTTCGCCGAGTCGCCCGCGTCGCTGTGCAGGTAGTCGAAGAACTCCTTGCCGAACAGTTCGGGGAAGACGTTGCGGCCGGAGCGGACCGCCTCGTCCAGTCTCGGCCAGGCCTCCCAGGTCCACGGCTCGGTGCACCAGAGGGAGATGTAGCGCAGCGAGTTGGGGGCGTCCTCCCGCAGCAGCCGGGACATCTCGGTGTGCTCGAAGCGGTCGTCGCCGCTCTCCACGAAGATCCCGTAGCAGGTGAGCGCGCGCATCAGGCGGCGCAGCTGTCGGGGCTCGGTGTCGAGTACGGCGGCGAGGTCGGTGACGGTCGCCGGGGTGTCGCCGAGCGCGTCGGCGACGCCTAGCCGGGCGGCCGCGCGGACGGCGGCGGCGCAGGCGGCGCCGAAGACGAGCTCGCGCAGGCGCATCGCGGCCTGGGTGCTGGTGTGGGCGGGTGCGGTGGTCATGGCTGGGTTCCTCGGGTCCTTGGGAGTTCCTGGGGCGGCGGGCGGCGAGGGGCCGGGGATCAGCAGCGACCGGCCGGCTCGGAGCGCTCGCAGGTGTTGCGGGCGAAGGTGTTGCCGGCGCCGGTGTCGCGGTCGGCGAGGTCGGCCGGACCGTTGCCGCTCAGTTGGTTGTCGGTGATCACGGCGCGGGTGTTGGGGGCGCCGACGAAGCTCTTGAAGAGGACGATGCCCCCGGAGAAGTCCGAGGTGCCCGTGTTGTCGCGGACCTCGTTGTCGGCCACCCGGGTGTCCTCGGTGCCGGTGAGCACGATCCCGGCGCCCTGCATGGCGCCCAGGCGCGGGGTGGCCGGGCAGAACTTGTTGTTGGCGACGACGGTGTTGTGCCGGACGTCGAGGTCGCCGGCGCGGGGCACGCCTTCGTCGCCGACCACGACGACACCGGCGCAGTTGCCGCTGATCCCGTTGTCCTGGACGGCCAGCCCGCGCAGCCGGCGGACGGTGACGCCGATCCGGTTGCCGGTCAGCCGGTTGCCCTCGACCACGGTGCCGCCGGTGTCGGGAGCGCCGCCCTCGCGGTAGGCGTAGTTGGCGAGGAACACGCCGGACTGGCCGTTGTCGGTCGAGCGGTTGCCGCGGATGACGGCCCGGGTGGACATCTCCTGGCTGATGCCCTGCTGGGCGTTGCCGTGGACGTAGGTGCCGCTGACGGTCAGGCCGGTGGTGCCGCTGGCGTCGATGCCGTTCTTGCGGAAGCCGGTGACGGCGAGGTTGTCGATGGTGATGCCGGACAGCGGATGCTCCTCGGTCCCGACCACGCAGATGCCGTGCCCGGCGGTGGCGCAGGCGTTCTCGGTGCCGGTCCCGGGGGTGATCACGCTGTGCGCGCCGGAGCCGCGCAGGGTGAGGCCGGGGGTGGTGATGCGGACACTGCCCCGGTAGACGCCGGGGAGCAGTTGGAGGGTGTCGCCGGGCCGGGCGGCGTCGACGGCCCGCTGAATCGATTGGCCGGGCTGGACGAAGTGCAGCTGGTCGCCGATGTCGGCGCGGGCCGCCGGGGCGGCGGCCAGCGCGGCGAGGGCGGTGGTCAGGGCGGTGGCGGCGGCAGTTGCCGCGGCTAGGTGGTGGACCCGTCGCGTGGGCATGAGCGGTGACCTGTTTCTTTCGGCGCGCGCGGAATACGTGCTGGTGTCGTGGCCTCCCGCACGTCCAGCGGTGTGGGCTGACGCGCTGTGCGCGGG
This sequence comes from Kitasatospora sp. NPDC093102, assembly GCF_040683915.1. Classification (NCBI taxonomy): domain Bacteria; kingdom Bacillati; phylum Actinomycetota; class Actinomycetes; order Kitasatosporales; family Streptomycetaceae; genus Kitasatospora; species Kitasatospora sp. NPDC093102. Next base: position 84,860 of record NZ_JBFBFA010000018.1, read on the forward strand.
CGGTGACGGCTGGTAGGTGCGGCCGTGTCGACCGTATGGGCGGCCGGGTGGGCCCGCCACCAGAGCTGGGCTGCGGGACTGACGGGGCGTCGACCGGAGGCGGGTCGCTCGGCGTGGCGCGGTGGATGATGGTCGGGCGTGGCGTGCGACGGGTGGCCGGGACGGCCCGGGGCGGGTGGTCGGGCGCGGCTCGCCAACTGGTCACGGATCGTGACGGAGGCGGGTGGCGCGATCCCCGGTTTCCGGGCCGGATTCACTCGATCGAGCGCAGAGGATCGTTTCCTCCGGTCGGCGGATGATCGTTTCCACCGGTTCGTCGGAAGCCGGACCTCCGGGGCCAGGACCGGCCCGCCCGACGCCCGGGTCCGGGCGCGTGGCATGCTCGGGGCCATGACCACCGCGCCCCTCCAGCCCGCCTGCGCCGTCCGTAACCCGATCGGCGCCCACGTCCCGGTGGCCGGTCGCGGGCTGGCCGGCACCGGCCTCGCGTACGCGGGCCGGGTCGGCGCGGAGACGGTGCAGGTGTTCGTGGCCAACCCGCGCGGCTGGGCCACTCCCCCGGGCAACCCCGCCCAGGACGAGGAGTTCCGCGCCGCCTGCGCCGACCGGGGCATCCCGGCCTGGGTGCACGCCCCGTACCTGATCAACTTCGGCTCGGACAACCCGGCCACCCGCGAGCGCTCGGCCGACTCGCTGCGGCACTCGCTGCGCCGCGGCCACGCCATCGGCGCGCTCGGTGTGGTCCTGCACACCGGCTCGGCGGTCGGCACCGCGCCCGGCGGCGGCTCGCGCCGGGCCGAGGCGATGGCGCAGGTCCGGACGGACGTCCGGCCACTGCTGGAGGAACTGGACGGGCTGGGCGACGACGCGCCGTGGCTGCTGCTGGAACCGACGGCGGGCCAGGGCAGCTCCCTCTGCTCGCGGCTGGAGGAGCTGGCCGAGTACGTCGAGGCGCTGGACCATCACCCGAAGGTGGGAGTTTGCCTGGACACCTGCCACGCCTTCGCGGCCGGGCACGACCTCGCGGAGCCGGGCGGGGTGACGGCCGCGTTGGACGCCCTGGCCGCCGCGGCCGGTCCGGGCCGGCTGCGGCTGATCCACGCCAACGACTCCGAGGACGTCGTCGGCGCCCGCAAGGACCGGCACGCCAACATCGGCGCCGGGATGATCGGCGCCGAGCCGTTCCGCGAGCTGTTCGAGCACCCGGAGACGGCCGGGGTGCCCCTGGTGGTGGAGACCCCGGACCGCAAGCACGGCGGGGACGGCACCGGGCACGCGATGGACATCGCGGTGCTGAAGGAACTGCGGGACCGGGCGACGGTCCGGGCCCGGGGAGGCGGGCGGCGCCCGGAGGCGGCACGGAAGCCGGCCGGCGCGGGACAGCCGTGAGCCCGGGGGCCGACGGACGGCCTCCGGGCTCGGGGCGCCGAGGGGATCAGCAGCCGCAGTCGCTCTCGCCGTGCTCGGCGAAGTTGAGCCAGGTGGCGTGCGGGCCGAACAGGCCGACGCCCGCGGAGCCGGACTGCAGCTTCACCTCCTCCGACTGCGTCGGAGCGAAGCCCCCCGCCATGGCCGAGGTCGGGACCGCCACCACGGCACCGGCCACGGCGACGATCACGGCGAGCTTGCGGATCTTCCCACGAAGCGACATCTGATGTCCTTTGGTTCGTCTCTGGTCCTCAACCCGCACCTCGACCGGCCGGTTCGGCCGCCCGACGGGCCGGGCGGCGCCCCACCGGGGAGGCGCCGCGCCCACGTTTGCACACGAACGCGCCCCTTCGGGCGCGCGCCGCAACCGGGCTGAGGCATTCGGGTGAAGCAACTCCCCCGGCCGGACGAACCTGGGCGTACATCCGTGAATCCGGTCGAACAGTCGGGCGGGGACACCGGACGAGTGCCCGCCCGGGCGCCCCGGGACCGCAAGACTTGCGGTGATGAACCGGGCGAACTGAACAAATCCCGTCGATTTTGCGCAAGGTACTGCCCGGTCCGAGCATGAACGGTGGCTCCAGTGCGCTCCACCGAGCGCGCAGGAGCAGGAGCAGCACCACGAAAGGCGCACCACCCTCATGCAGACCAGTCCCGCCGCACCCCGGCAGGCGGCCCGACCGAGCGGCCCGGAGACCCCGGCACCGGCCGGTTCCCCGCCCGCCGGCTCCGCACCGGTCGGCTCCGCACCGGTCGGCCCCGCACCGGTCGGCCCGACGCCGCAGAAGACCGGCCGCCGCTTCGGGCTGGTGACCGCCACCGCCCTGGTGATGGGCAACATCATCGGCGGCGGCATCTTCATGATCCCGGCCGCGGTGGCACCGTTCGGGACGGTCAGCCTGCTCGCCTTCGCGGTGCTCACCGTGGGCGCGATCGCGCTGGCGCTGGTCTTCGGACAGCTGGCCCGTCGCAGCCCGCGCACCGGCGGTCCGTACGTCTATGCCCGCGAGGCCTTCGGGGACTTCGCCGGCTTCCTGTCGGCCTGGTCGTACTGGATCACCACCTGGGTCAGCAACGCCGCCCTCGCCGTGGCCGCCGTCGGGTACCTGGACGTGCTGCTGCCGCTCCACCACTCCATCCCGCTGGAGATCACCGCCGCACTGGCCTTCCAGTGGCTGCCCGCACTGGCCAACCTGGCCGGCACCCGCTACATCGGGGCGGTCCAACTCGTCTCCACCGTACTGAAGTTCATCCCGCTGCTGCTGGTCTCGGTGGGCGGCCTGTTCTTCTTCGACCCGAAGAACCTCGGGCCCTTCGACGCCACCGGCCAGGGCTGGGCGGGCGGCATGAGCGCCGCCGCGGCGATCCTGCTGTTCAGCTACCTGGGCGTGGAGTCGGCCGCGATGAGCGCCGGCAAGGTCCGCGACCCCGAGCGCAACGTCGGCCGGGCCAGCGTGCTCGGCACCACCGGTGCGGCGGTGGTCTACCTGCTCGGCACGATCGCGGTGTTCGGCACCGTGGCGCACCAGCAGCTCGTCCGCTCCACCGCGCCGTTCTCGGACGCCGTGGACGCCATGTTCGGCGGCACCTGGGGCGGCACGGTGATCGCCGTCGCCGCGCTGGTCTCGATGACCGGCGCCCTCAACGGCTGGACCCTGCTCTCCGCCCAGGCCCCGTACGCGGCCGCCAAGGACGGTCTGTTCCCGGCGGCCTTCGGCAAGGAGCGGCGCGGGGTGCCGACCTTCGGCGTGCTGGTCAGCGTGGCGCTGGCCTCGGCACTGACCGTGCTCAACTTCGCCAGCGGGGCGAAGGGCGCCTTCAACATGCTGGTGCTGGTCACCACCTTCACCGCCACCGTGCCGTACCTGCTCTCCACCGCCGCCCAGCTGTACTGGCTGGTGCGCGGGGCCGGCGAGAAGGTCGACCGCGGGCGGCTGGTGCGCGACGCCGTCCTCGGCCTGGGCGCCTTCGGCTTCTCGCTCTGGCTGCTCGCCGGGGCCGGCTACGCCGCCGTCTACCAGGGAGTCCTGTTCCTGTTCGCGGGCATCCTGGTCTACGTCTGGATGGCGGGCCGCCGCCGCGGCTGAATCCCCGGCGGCAGCCGGACGCCCGGGGTCTCTCCGTGAATCCCCGCAAATCGCCGTGAATCTCGCGAACCACCGTGACGTGCGCCGGACTTGTCCGGTGCACGTCCGATGTGCACGAGGATTTCACTTCCCGGATCTACCCGCGTAGGCGACCGGGTCGCCACACTGGCGCACGCAATTCAGCAGTTCATCCGATCTGATGATGGAGCGTCCGCCATGGCCCCCTCCGCGCCCGCGCGCCGGTTCCTGTCCTGCATACCGGCTGCCGCCGCCCTCGCCGCCGTGACCGTGGTCACGGCCGGCGCCCCTGCCCAGGCCGCCCTGCCGACCCCGATCTCCGCGGCCACCGCCCGCAGCTACCTCGCCGCGATGCCCGCCACCGCGGAGACCCACGGCGACACCTACGACCGCACGCTGTTCCCGGCCTGGATCACCATCAGCGGCACCTGCGACACCCGCGAGTGGGTCGTCAAGCGGGACGGCAGCAACGTCGCCACCGACACCTCCTGCAAGGCCACCAGCGGCAACTGGTCCTCGCCCTACGACGGCGCGACCACCACCAACGCCTCCTCCTTCGACGTCGACCACCTGGTGCCGCTCTCCGAGGCCTGGGCCTCCGGCGCCTGGGCCTGGACCACCTCCCAGCGCCAGGCCTTCGCCAACGACGTCACCCACCCCCAGCTGCTGCTGGTCTCCGCGAGCAGCAACCGCTCCAAGGGCGACCGCGACCCGGCCGAGTGGCTCCCCCAGGCCTCCTACCGCTGCACCTACGCCCGCGCCTGGGTGCAGGTGAAGCAGTACTACGGCCTGAGCGTGGACAGCGCCGAGAAGAGCGCACTCACCGGCATCCTCAACAACTGCTGAACCCGGCAGCCCCTGCGGCCCGGCGCGCACCCCGCGCCGGGCCGCAGTGCCGTGCACACCGACCGGTCAGTCGGTCGAGTCCGGCGGGAAGGCGACCGGGTAGGCCTCGGCGAAGTCGGCCGAGCGCGAAACCGCACGCCACTTGGCGTCCTCCGCCAGGAGTTGCCGGTCCATGGCGATCGAGCCCTCGGCCGCGTTGACCCCGAGCGGCAGGTGATGGGGGATGTCACGCCGCTTGGCCACCCGGACCAGGATCTCGGCGGCACGGACCGGGTCGCCCGCGGCGCCGTCGTCGCCCTGGCGCAGGCGCCTGTTCAGGGCGCCGACCGTCTCGTCGTAGGCCTCCGGAACGTCGTGGACGACCATCGAGGCGCCGGCCCAGTCCGTGCGGAAGCCGCTGGGTTCGACCACCAGGACCCGCACGCCGAACGGCGCGGTCTCGGCGCGCAGCACCCGGCTGAACCCGTCGATGGCGAATTTCGCGGCCTGGTACGAGGCGATGCCCGGGGAGCCGCCGACCCGCCCTCCCATCGAGGAGAACTGCACGACCAGCCCGCCCCGCTGCTCGCGCAGCAGCGGGAGCGCGGCCTTGGTGACGTGGTAGACGCCCCAGAAGTTGGTCTCGAACTGGGTGCGGAAGTCGGCGTCCTCGGTGGTCTCGATCGGCGAGACATTGGCGTAGCCGGCGTTGTTCACCAGCACGTCGATCCGACCGAAGGCGGCGCGCGCCTCGGCGAGGGCCGCCCGGGCGGCCGCCGGGTCGGTGACGTCCAGCGCGATCGGGCGGATGCGGTCGCCGAACTCCTCGGCGAGATCGGCGAGTTGCTCGGGCCGGCGGGCGGTCGCGGCCACCCGGTCGCCGGCTTCGAGCGCGGCCCGGACCAGGGCGCGACCGAAGCCGCGCGAGCTGCCGGTGACGAACCAGGCCTGTTCCTTGTTCTGCTCCATGTTCTTCTCCATGCCGCTAGTAAAACACCGTTGCGTTATTAGCGCAACAGCGTTGCGGTATTACGGCAACACCGTTGCCCTACCATGGGCGAGTGGATGACGCATCGGAGTTCCAGCGCGCACGCTCGCCCGAGGCCAAGCGCCGGCGCGAGGCCGCGATCCTGGCGGCGGCCCGGTCGCTCGGCGCCGAACACGGCATCAGGGACGTCACCCTGACCGACATCGCCGCCGCGGTGGGGATGCACAAGTCGGCGCTGCTGCGGTACTTCGAGACCCGCGAGGAGATCTTCCTGCGGCTGACCGCCGAGGGCTGGGCGGAGTGGTCGGAGGCGCTGACCACGCGGCTGCGGGAGAGCACGGATCCGGGCCCGGCCACCGTGGCCCGGGCGTTCGCCACCACCCTCGCGGCCCGCGGCATGTTCTGCGACCTGCTCGCCCACGCCCCGCTGAACCTCGAACGCAACGTCTCGCTCGCCGCGGTACGCGACTTCAAACTCGCCACGCTCGCCGCCCGCGAACCGATCGGCGCCGCCGTCCGCGGGCAACTGCCCGCGCTGGACGAGCAGGACGTCGTCGACCTGGTCGCCACCGCCGTCTCACTGGCCGGGGCCATGTGGCAGATCGCGAACCCGGGCACCGAGGTCGCCGACCTCTACCGCGCCGACCCCCGACTGGCCCACGCCGTGATCGAGGTCGAACCCCGGCTCGCCCGCATCCTGACCGCCACCATCACCGGACTGGCCGCCGGAGCGGGCGAGCCGCGCGCCTGACCGGCCCGCGCCCGCTCCGGTCCACCCGGATGGTTCATCCGACTTGCAGTGCAAGGGATTTGAACCTACGACGCGACGTCCGCACGACTCCAGGACAGGCCCTGCCCGTCTTTGACTGATGGTCAGTCGGAATCGACTGTCGAGGAAGACCCCAACCGGCGCAAGCGGCTTCACCTCAACCGCTCGGCCGGGGAAGCCGCCCGGCCCTCCTCGCTCCCCCTGCCCCGCCGGTCCCCCGCATGTCCTTCACCAATGTTCCAAAGGTGGCTCGTCAAGCACACAGGCAGCTCGGACGGGCCCGGTACCGGAGAGGGGGCGCCGAACCGGATCCGTCTCCTGCGCCAGGTCGTCGGAGTGATCTGCCGGTTATCTGGCGATACCGCCTCTGCGCTGCGAATTCCTGCTGGCAACCGCTGCCTCGGATCCCCTAGAGTCGGCGCGCCCGTCCCGGTCGAGGTGGTGGCGTACCGGCGCGCGTGGTCGAGCACGCGGCAATTCCAGGAGTTGACGATCTGATGGTGTGTGTGGCGTGCGGGACACGCCCCGTGGGGACGGACAGCGGCCGCTGCTTCGGATGCGCCGAGGCGGCTCCCGGATGGGCGGCGGCGCTGCGCCCGGCGAACGGCCTTGCCGTGGCGGTCTACGTCCTGCTGGGGCTGAACGCTGCGGTGGCGGCGGTGGCGGTTGCGGTCGACCTCTGGTCCGACGTGTCCCTGGGCCGGGTGGTGGACGGGTCGGACGACGTCAGCCTCGACGATTTCGACGCCGTGGAATCCGTGGCGAACGCGCTGAACGGGGTGTCCATCCCGTTGGCGTTGGCCACCGCCGTGGTGTTCATCGTCTGGTTCTACCGCATCCGCCAGAACGCCGATCTGCTGCTGCCGAACGGGCACCGCCTGGGACGCGGCTGGACCATCGGGGCCTGGTTCACCCCGGTCGTCCTGCTCTGGTTCCCCTGGCAGCTGATGGTGGACTGCTGGCGGGCGAGCGCGCCGCTGGACGCGGAGGGAAGGCGGCGCACGCCGTCGGAGAAGGTCCTCGTCGTGTGGTGGTCCACCTGGATCGGCTCTCTGATAGTCAACCGGATCGCAGGCGCCATGGGTCGCGTGGACCCATTGGTCCCCGGTGACCTCGAGAGCCTGCGCAACGCCATCCGGGTGGAGGCCGCCGGGTCGGCACTGCGGCTGGTGGCGGCGGTCGCGGCGATCGCGGTGGTCAACCGCCTGACCGCCATGCAGCAGGCGCGCCGGGCCGACGTCAACCCGCTCGCGGCCATGGCCGCCCAGGAGGCCCAAGTCCAGGCCCTGATGTCGGCTCCGGCAGCTGCCGCAGCGCCCGCGCCCGCCGAGGCGCCGCGCGACGCCGGGCCGGAGAGCCGGCCTCCGGCCTGACGGTGCACGGCCTGGCCGGGGAACGAGTTCCCCGGTCAGGCCCCTACAGGTCTCCGCTACCACCCCGGCCTGCGGGTGTTGTCAGCAATGTCCGGCAGGGTTCGTCGCGACTGATCTGACGATTCGTCAGGCACCACAGGCCGGACGACTGCACACCCGCGTGGTGACGGGATTCGCACCGGGCAAGGGGTGTTCCTGTCCGACTGTTGTGGCCAGGTGTCCGGCTGGGCGGTCCCGTTGAGCAGGAGGCGCTGGAGGGTTCCTTGGCACCAGCGCGCTCAGGCCGAAGCCGCACTGGCTGTGGTTCCTCGCGCGACGCGCCCCGCTGCGCCGGCGCCCGAGCCGGTTCCCGTCACATCGCAGATACCGGCCCAACCGGCTGGCACCGGCATGGTTCGGCAGGACGCTGAAGGGGTGGCGGCCAGCTCGCCACCCCTTCCGTCTTCCCTGTGGCCCCCACCGCGCGTGTTCCCCACAGGATCCCCGACGGCCGCCGGCTTCCAGCCGTGAACCATCACACCGCTCCCCCGAGCTTTCCACCCGGATGGATCATCTGACGTGCCGTGCAAGGGATTTGAGCCTACGGTGCGGTTCCAGGGGGTCATCCGAGCGGAAGGCTGTTTCTGGCATGGCTGGCAAATTCGAGCTGTACGTGGACGAGGGCGGCATGCACCGGTTCCGGCTCAAGGCGAGCAACGGGGCGATCGTGGTGACCGGCGACCCGCAGGAGAGCAAGGACGACTGCCTGAAGAGCATCGAGTCGATCCGCAAGCTCGCGCCGTACGCGGAGCTCAAGGAGACCGCCGGGTCGGCCTGACGGGCGCGCTCCGGAGCGCGGGTCGGTGGTGCAAATCGCCGACCCGCGTTCGTCTGTACGACAGATCCCTTTGGCCGGGTGCATGCCGGACACGGACAGAACACTGGCATGCGCGTCGTCATCGTCACCGAATCCTTCCCGCCCGAGGTCAACGGAGTCGCCCACAGCGTGCTGCGGACGGCCGAGCATCTGGTCCGCCGGGGCCACCAGCCCCTTGTCGTCACGCCCGCGCCGGCCCGGGGCGCCGAGTGCCTGCCGGAGACCTTCGGCGGCGCCGCCGAGGGGGAGATTCCCGTGGTGCGCATCCCGTCGATGCCGCTGCCGGGGTACCCGCAGGTGCGGATCGCCCTGCCCAGTCGGCAGCTGGCGGCCGCGGTCGCCGGACACCGGCCGGACATCGTCCACCTGGCCAGCCCGTTCGTGCTCGGCGCGCGCGGAATGCAGGTCGCGGCGCGGCTCGGGGTGCCCGCCGTGGCCGTGTACCAGACCGACCTGGCCGGGTACGCGCACGCCTACCGGGCCGGGCGCGGGCTCGGGGAGGCCGCCGCCTGGCGGCGGATCCGGGCCGTGCACCGGGCGGCCGCCCGCACCCTGGCGCCCTCCACCCCCGCCGCCCAGGACCTGACCGCGCACGGGGTGCCGCGGGTGCAACTGTGGCCGCGCGGGGTGGACTCGGTGCGGTTCCACCCCCGGCACCGGGACGAGGCGCTGCACCGGGCGCTGGCGCCGGGCGGGGAGGTGCTCGTCGGGTACGTCGGGCGGCTGGCACCGGAGAAGCGGGTCGACCTGCTGGCGGCGACCTCGGCGCTGCCCGGAGTGCGGGTGGTGGTCGTCGGCGACGGCCCCTCGGCACCCGGGCTGAAAGCCTCGATGCCGGGCGCGGTGTTCCTCGGCCGGCGCACCGGTGACGAGCTGGCGCGCTGCTTCGCGACCCTCGACGTCTTCGTGCACACCGGCCCGCTGGAGACCTTCTGCCAGACCATCCAGGAGGCGATGGCCAGCGGCGTACCGGTGATCGGCCCGGCGGCCGGCGGCCCGCTGGACCTGGTCGCCCACCGCCGCACCGGCCTGCTGGTACCGCCCCGGGACGGCGCGGCGGTGGCCCGGGCGGTGGCCGAGCTGGCCGCCGAACCGGCGCGGCGGGCCGCGTACGGGCAGGCCGGCCGGGCCGAGGTGACCGCGCGCACCTGGGAAGCGGTCGGGGACCTGCTGCTGCGGCACTACGCCGAGGTGGTGGCGGAGCACCACGGACGGCCGCTGCCGCCCGCTCCCCCGGCGTCGGTCGAGCCGGTGGCGCCCGTCCTGCCGGAGGAGCTGCCGGCATGACCTCCGTTCCCGACGGCGGGGCGCTGACGATCGTCCGGCTCGCCAACTTCGTCACCCCGGTCTCCGGCGGCCTGCGCACCGCGCTGCGCCACCTGGGCGCCGGGTACCGGGCGGCCGGGCACCGTCCGGTGCTCATCGTCCCCGGCGAGCGGCGCTCCGAGGAGGAGACCGAGCAGGGCGTGGTGGTCACCCTGCCCGGCCCCGTGCTGCCGGCCGGCGGCGGCTACCGGCTGCTCACCGACCGGCGGGCGGTGGCCGCCGAGCTGACCAGGTTCTCCCCCGACCGCCTGGAGGTGTCCGACCGCACCACGCTGCGCTGGACCGGCGCCTGGGCACGGCGTCACGGGGTGCGCTCGGTGATGGTCTCGCACGAGAGCGCCGCCGGGGTGCTGCGCACCTGGGGCGTGCCCGGCCCGCTGGCGGACGCGGCGGCCGACCGGCTCAACGCGGCCACGGCCCGCGGCTACGACTCGGTGCTCTGCACCACCGACTGGGCGGCGGCGGAGTTCCGGCGGATCGGCACCCCGAACCTGGTCCGGGCCCCACTGGGAGTGGATCTGGACACGATGCACCCGCTGCCGCCGACCGCACGGGCAGCCGAGCGGGCGCGGTACGCCGCCCCGGAGGAGACGCTGCTGGTGCTCTGCTCCCGGCTCTCGGCGGAGAAACGGCCCGAGCGGGCGATCGAGGCGCTCGCCGCCCTGCGGGCCCGGCGCAGGCCCGCCGTCCTGGTGGTGGCCGGGACCGGCCCGCTGCGGGAACGGCTGGCGGCCCGGGCCGCACGGCTGCGGCTGCCGGTGCGCTTCCTCGGGCACCTGGGCGGACGCGCGGAGCTGGCCCGGCTGCTGGGCTGCGCGGACGTGGTGCTCGCGCCCGGCCCGGTGGAGACCTTCGGACTGGCGGCGATGGAGGCGCTGGCCTGCGGGAGCCCGGTGGCGGTCAGCCGCTCCTCCGCACTGCCCGGCCTGGTCGGGCCCGCCGGGGTGGCGGCCGCCGACACCGGTCACGGATTCGCCTCCGCGGTACGGCAGTTGCTGGAACGGCCGGAGGAGCTGCGACGGGCCGCCGCCCGGGCGCAGGCCGAACGGTACGGCTGGCCGGCAGCGGTGACGGCGTTCCTGGCGGCACACGGCGTGCGCAACGACGAGGCGGTGGACGGGGGTCGGGACCAGCATGCTGGAAACCGGACGTGACCGGGCGGCGGAGGAGCGGCCCGCGGCGGGCGAACTGCTGCGCTTCGTCGCGCTCGGGGACTCGCTGACGGAGGGGGTCGGGGACCAGGTCGGCGAGGGCCGGCGCGGCTGGGCCGCCGTCCTCGCCGGCTCGCTGGCGCCCGCAGGACGGGACGTCGAGTTCACCAACCTGGCGTACAGCGGGGCACTCACCACCGAGTTGACGTGCCGTCAGTTACCGGCGGCGCTGGCGCTGCGGCCACAGCTGGCAGCGGTGGTGGTCGGCGGCAACGACACGCTGCGCGCGGGCTTCGACATCCGCCGCACCGCGCTGGAGCTGGACGCCACGATGGGTGAACTGTCCGGCCACGGCGCCAGGCTGCTCACCGCCTGCCTGCCCGACCCGGGCAGCCTGCTCCGGCTCCCGGCGCCGCTCGCCCGTCCGCTGGCACGCCGGATGCGGGCGGTCAACACCGTGGTGCACGTCCTCACCGAACGCCACCGGGCGGTGCACCTGCACATCGCCGAGCTGCCGTGGCCGGCGGAGCGCCGACTGCTGAGCGTGGACCGCCTGCACCCCAGCGCGGAGGGCCACCACCTGATCGCCCGACGGTTCCACGGCCTGCTCACCGAAGCCGGCCACCCGCTCGGCTCGCCCCCGCCCGCCGCCCCGGCCGAACCACCGCCGGGCCTGGCCGCCGACCTCTGGTGGATGGCCACCCGGGGCACCCGCTGGCTCGCCGCCCGCAGCACCGACCTGCTGCCGGGCCTGCTCGCGCTGGCCGCCGCGGAGGGCGTGGCCCGGCTGCGCGGCGGAAGCGGCAGGCACGACGAGCAGATGGCGCGGGCCGCGGCGCAGGCGCTGGCCTCACTGGGGTGAGTGGTGCGCCGGGGCGGTGACGGACACGCCGGGGATCCCCCGTTCGTGGTGATCGGCGGTGCCGCCGTGCGGGAACCATCCGGGTGGCCCGGGTTGTCGTGTCCGGGGAGAGCGTGACGGAGGGAGTCGGGGTGGAGAGCGCGAGCACGGTCGGGCGGGAGGTTCTGGCGGCGGCGGGGGTGCTGTTCCCGGACGGGGCCGGGCGGGTGCTGGTGGTGCGGCTGCCGTACGACCGGAGGCATCCGGTGGCGATCCCGGGCGGCGGGTGGGAGCCGGCGGACCGGTCGCCCCGGGAGACCGCCCTTCGGGAGATCCGCGAGGAGCTGGGCTTCACGCCCCGGCTGGGGCCGCTGGCCTGCGTGGACTGGGCGCTGCTGCGCGAGGGCGACCGGCCGATCGTCGCCTACCTGTACTGGGCCGAGCCGCTGACGGCCGAACAGGCGGCGGCGTTCCGGCCGGACGCGGCGGAGGTCGGCGGCTGGACCTGGCTGACGCCGGAGCAGGCCGGGCACGCGCTGCCACCGCGGCTGTCGCGCCGGGTGACGGCCTGCCTGCGGGCCCCGCGCGAAGCCGGGCCGCTGGAGCTGGAGGACAGCCGGCCGGCCGGGCACACGCTCGGGCGGCTGCCCGCCGACGGACCGGTGCCCGAGTACGCCGGACTGGCCGCGGCACCGGGCCTGACGCCGTCGGCCGGGGAGCCCCCGGAGCCACCCATGGACCGGGAGACCTACTACGCCACCCGGCCGCGCATCCGGGTGAAGGCGCGGGCGCTGTTCACCGACGCCGCCGGCCGGGTGCTGCTGGTGCGGCTGCGGCCGTGGGACGGGCCGCGCGGACAGGTGCCGCACTGGACGCTGCCGGGCGGTGGGGTCGAGGCGGACCGGGAGATGCCCCGGGCAGCGGCCCGGCGGGAGATCCGCGAGGAGCTCGGCTGGGAGGTCGAGCCGGGGCCGCTGCTGGCGCTGGACTGGCAGCCGGGCGCGGCGGCCGACCCGGAGGCGGACCCGGCGACCGGCCGGGATACCGCCGTCCTGGTGTACGTGTTCGACGGGGGCACGGTGACGGAGCGGATGCTCAGCTCGATCGCGCTGCCGGAGGAGGAGCTGGTGGAGTGGCGGCTCTGCGATCCGGCCGAGGCGCGGGCGCTGCTGACCGGCCCGTCCTGGGACCGTACGGCCGCCGCGCTGGATGCCCGGGGGCGGTCGGGCGGGCCGGTCGAGTTGGTGCGCGGGCGGACCGTCGGACCGGACCTGCCGCAGGGATGAGACCGGGCCTCCGGTCTGCCGGGCGGCGAGGTCCACCGGACGAGGCCCCGCGGCGCCTGAGCCGCCGCCGGCGCCTCGTCCGGGACCCTGTGCGCCTGAACGCCTGAGCGTCGGAGCGGCGCGCCAGGGCCGTGCGTCAGGGTCGTGCGTCAGACCTCCAGGTCGGCCTCGATCCTGCTCAGCTGGTGGCGGGCCATCGCCAGGTTGGCGCGCGACTTGTCCAGCGCGAGGTAGAGGAACAGGCCCTTGCCGGTACGGCCGGTCAGCGGGCGGATCAGGTGGTACTGGCTGGTGAGGGTGATCAGGATGTCCTCGATCCCGTCCTGGAGGCCGAGCATGTCCATGGTGCGCATCTTGGCGCGCACCACGTCGGTGTTGCCGGCGGCGGCGACGTTGAGGTCCAGGCCGCCGGGGCCGTCGAGGGTGGCCAGCGCCATGCCGCTGTTGTAGTCCACCAGGGCCCCGCCGATGGCGCCCTCGATGCTGGTCATGGCCTGCTTGAGTGCGCCGGCTGCGTCGGTCATCTGGGTAACTCTCTTTCGGTGGTTGGTTGTTCAGGTTTCGGGTGGTACGGCGACGCGGTGGAGTCGCGGTTGGTCCGGGTCAGACCGCGTCGCGCGGCTCCTTGGGCACGAGGGCGTCGTTGAGCAGCGCCGCGATGCGCTGCGCGCTGCGGCGGGCCTCCAGGTGCAGCCGGCCGACGTTGACGTCCGGGTGCGCCAGCAGGGTCAGCACGCAGCTGCCGCCGGCCGCGTAGGTGGCGACGTAGCCGTTCTCACCGCGCACCAGCGACTCGCGGAACTCGCCCTGGCCGGTGGTGTCGGCGAGCCGCTGGGCCAGTGAGAGCGAGGCCGCCGTCATCGCGGCCAGGCCGGAGGGCTCGGTGCCATGGGTGTCGTGTGCGATCAACAGGCCGTCCACGCTGGCGACCAGGCCACCCGCGAGGTGCGGGACGCGGTGTTTGACGGCGCGCAGTTCGGCGAGCAACTCGGTCTCCAAGGCGATCAGTTGTCTCCTTCCGACACGCTGCTTGAGCGCCCGCCTCATGGCCGGGACGGCGGGGTCGCGGGCGGGGAGTCGGTCAAAGTCGGGCCTCCAGAAGGTCTCGGATCCGGGTCAGCAGCGCGATGTCCGGGTCGGGGACGGTCAGCGGGTGGGCCGCTGCCGTGGTGGGCGGGCGTTCGGAGCGTGTGGGGGCGTCGGTCCCGGCAGGTGCGTCGGTCCCGGCGGGGGCGTCGGTCCCGGCGGGGGCTTCGGTCCCGGTGGGGCTTTCGGCCCCGGTCGGGGCTGCGGCCGGGGCGGCCGTGACCGGGGCGCCGGGGAGTCCGGCACCTCGGAGACCGGCGCCGGGAACCCGGCGGTGCAGCCCTCCGGCCGGTCTACTCGCGGCCGGTGGGGGAACTTCGGCTGCCGGAGCGGCCGTTGGCGGAGCATCGGGCGCCGGAGCCGCCGTCGGCGCGCCGGGCGGGCGCAGGGCGTCCAGCAGTCCGACGGCGGCCAGCCGGCGGATGTCGGCCGTCACGCCGAAGCCGGAGCGACCGAGCAGCCGAGCCAGGTCCGCCGGGGTCCTGCGGCCGTCGGCGTGGTCCAGCAGCTCGCGGCGCCGGCGGCCGCACGGGCGGCGGGACGGCCGGCGGCCGTGCTCTGCCGGACGGACGGGCGCGGTGTCGAGCTGCGCCCACGGCCAGATCCCGTCGAGCAGCTGCCGACGGCGTTCGACCTCGCGGCGGATCCGGGCCGGGTCGACCTCCGCGACCGGTCCGAGCCAGTGCCGGGCGTCGGCCTCGAACCGCCAGACACCTCCGGACGGGTCGGCGAGGACGAAGAACGCGGCGTCGAACAGCGTTCCCAGGTGGCCGAGTTCGAGCTCTCCCCGGGTGATCAGCCGACGTTCGACCAGCGCCTCGCCGACCTCCGCCCGCGGGCCGTGGACCCGGAGCAGCTCCGCCCAGTCCTCGGGGGCGATCCGGCCGCAGCCGATGAGCAGGTCGGCCAGACCGGGCGCCCGGGAGGACTCGGCGGCGGTCACCTGTCCGTCGACCAGGTGGAGGCTGCCGAGCGGCCCGTGCAGGGCACCGGTGGCACGGCGGTCGGCGAGCAGGGCGAGCGCCTCGCCCGGGGTCCTCGGGGTGGCGGCCTCCGCCGGGGGCGGAAGCGCGGTGCCGGTTGCGGCGGTCACGCGCTCACCCCAGCACCAGCTCCTCGGCGAGCGCCTGGAGCCGGAAGCGGGCGGCGGCGAGGTTGCCCTGCCCGCGGTCCAGCCAGAGGTGCAGGACGAGCCTGCTGTCGAAGACGGTGTCGATGAAGCGGATCAGGTGGTAACTGCGGCCGGCGGTGACGATGATGTCCTCCAACGGGGCCCGCCGGTCCTCCGCCGCGGTGAAGGTCTGGCTCTCAACGGCCGCCCGCACCAGGTCGGTTGCCTCGGCGGCCGAGGTCTCGTGCTCTCCGGTCGGGCTGTCCCCGAGGCTGCCGAGGGCGAGCCCGCTACTCCAGTCGACCAGGCTCGCGGCGCGGGCCCCGGCGATCGCCATCGCTGCGGAGAGGCATTCGTCGATACCGGGCACACCGGCTCCTTCGCGGGGTCTGGGCGGTCGGACGCAGCGCGACGCCGACCGGTTCACCACCAGCAGTGGCTAGGTCGACACGGAAGGCTACTGCCGGATTCCATATGACGAACATTCCAATGGCATATTCACACCAATGGCAGCCAGTTCCAGCCAATCTATGACGGCGCATCAGCCCCGAGGAGGCGCCGACGCCAGCGGCGGACCAGGGGGGTTGGAGCGGCGTTCACCGGCCACCTGGCACAGGACCTTGGCCGATATCGGACCGTACAGAAGGGTTTCGGGGCCGGAGATGCGATATGAGGGCGCAGCCATGGGCGGCGAAGGCGGGCACCGACGGCAGGTGCGGAGTCCGGACATGACGAAGGGGCCCGTTCCACTGAGTGGAACGGGCCCCTTCGATCGGAGCGCCAGGCCCGGGTCGCACGGACTCTCCCTACTGAAAGTAGGGCGTGCTCTGGTAGCACCGCTGACGCCTGTTCGAGATTCCGTTTCCCGGAAGATCACTTCCTCTCGACAGGAAGAACACTAGCAGGTCATCACGCCTGGTCAGAAATCGCGACCGGGGCCCCGGAGCGGACCGGGGCGGGTCGGCCCAGCAGCGCCCGATAGCCCTCGATCAGGGCGGTGAGCCCGAGCCCGAAGGCCCGGTCGGCACGCTCGCGCCCGGCGGGGACGGCGTCCAGGGCGTCGGCCAGCCGCGGGGTGGCGGCGCGGTCGACGGCGTCGACCATGACGTCCGGGGCGACCAGGTCCAGCGCCGAGCCCAGGATGAAGCTCTCCAGGGCGGTGATCAGGCCCATCACGTCCTGCGCGGCGAAGCCCGCGTCCTCCAGGGTGGCGACGGCCCGTTCGTACAGCTCGTGCATGAACGATTCGGCAAGCGGCGCAGTGGCGAGCAGCCGGACGATGCCGGGGTGTTCGGCGAAGGCGTCCCGATAGGCGTGCGCCCAGGTGCGCAGCGCCGCATCCCAGGGCTGGTCCCACATCGACTGCTCACCGATCGTGCGCACCAGCTCGACGCGCATCAGGGCGACGATCTCGGCCCGGCCGGCCACGTGGTGATAGAGCGCGGAGGGGCTTACCTTGAGCGCACCGGCCAGGGCGGGGATGGTGAGGTCCCCCGCCTCGTCGACCAGCCGCAACGCGGTGTCCACGATGCGCCGCCGGTCCAGCAGGGGTGTGCGCGGCCTGGGCATGCCCGGTTCCTCACCTTCGGGGTCGCCGAGCGGCCCGTCGGCCCCGGCAGACCAAGATCGTCGTTATCCAAGCGTTACTGAACGGCTTTCAGTAAACCCTTCCGCACCCGCCGGTGCCGCGCCTACGGTAACCGAACCCCATTCGGTTAGGCAGGCCGCGCACCCGTCGGCCCGCCCTGCCCCGGAGAGGACGCACACCCCCGTATGCGCGCCGAAACGATCTTCACCGGCGGCCGGATCCACACCGGAGACCCCGCCCTCCCCCGCACCCATGCCCTCGCTGTCAGCGCGGGGCGGATCGCCGCCCTCGGCGACGCCGCCCTCGCCCTGCGCGACGGGGGCACCGAGACCGTCGACCTCGGCGGCGGCGCCCTGCTGCCCTCCTTCGGCGACGGCCATGTCCACCCGCTGCTCGGCGGCATCGGCCTGCGCGGCGTGCCGGTACGCGACTGCACCAGCCTGGGGCAGGTCGTGGCGGCCGTCCGCGACTGGGCGCAGCGGCACCCCGAGGCCGAGTGGATCACCGGCGACGCCGTGGATCCGTGGCTGGCCGAGGGCGGGCTGTTCGACGCCCGGCTGCTCGACGCCGCCGTCCCGGACCGGCCGGTGCTGCTGCGCACCATGGACCACCACACCGGCTGGGCCAACAGCGAGGCGCTGCGCCGGGCCGGGTACGGGCCGGACACGCCCGAGCCGGTGGGCGGTGAGATCGTCCGCCGGCCGGACGGCAGCCCGCTCGGCACCCTGCGCGAGTTCGGTGCGCTCAACCCCGTCCTCGCACTCGTCCCGCCGCGGCCGTTGGCCGAACAGGTCGCCGCGCTGCGGGAGAGCACCGCCGCGCTCGCGGCCGCCGGGCTCACCTGGCTCCAGGACGCCTGGGTCGAGCCCGCGCAGGTGGACACCTGGCTGGCGGCCGTCGCCGAGGAGGACCTGCCGGTCCGGGCCGGGCTCGCCCTGCTGCTCGAACCGGACGGCTGGCGCGCGCGGCTCCCCCGGCTGGCCGCCGACCGCGAGCGGGTCGAGGCCGCCGGGCGCGGGCGGCTCAGCGCACGGGCGGTCAAGTTCTTCGCCGACGGCGTCATCGAGTCCGGGACGGCCGCGCTGCTGGAGCCGTACAACGACTGCCCGCACTCCCACGGCGTCGCCAACTGGACCGGCGCCGAACTGGCGGAGGCCGTCACCGCCGTCGACGCGCTGGGTTTCCAGCCGCACATCCACGCCATCGGCGACCGCGGCGTGCGGATCGCGCTGGACGCCGTCGAGGCCGCTGCCCGCCGCAACGGGGCGCGCCCCCGCCGGCCGGTGATCGCGCACGTCCAGCTGGTCCACCCGGACGACCTGCCGCGCTTCGCCGAACTCGGCGTGATCGCCAACTTCGAGCCGCTGTGGGCGCAGACCGACCCGCTGATGACCGAGCTCACCCTGCCCCGGATCGGGCCGGAGCGCGGCTCCCGGCAGTACCGGATCGCCGCCCTGCTGGGCAGCGGCGCCCGGGTCTCCTTCGGCAGCGACTGGCCGGTCACCCGCTACGAGCCACTGGCCGGGCTGGCCACCGCCGTCACCCGGCAGACCGCGGACGGCCTGCCGGACGGCGGCTGGCTGCCCGAGGAACGGATCGGGCTCACCGAGGCGCTGGCGGCGTACTCGGCGGGCGTGGCGCACCAGGCCTTCGAGGAGGCCGAGTGGGGTGTGCTGCGGCCGGGCATGCGGGCCGACCTGGTGCACCTGGCCACCGATCCGTACGCAGTGCCGGCCGGTGAGCTGGCCTCGATCGAGGTGGCCGGCACCTGGCTCGGCGGGCGGCGCACCCACGGTGGGCCACCCGGTGGCGGCGACCGCTCGACGCGATGAAGCGACGCGGCTGCCCGCCCTGACGGACTTCCCGGCCCGTTCCGGCCGTCCCCCACGACGGCCGTGCCTCGTTCCCCCGGTCGGTGGCCGACACGTGTCCTCCGCCGACCGCCCCACCCTCGTCCGTACGACCCCAGGAGAGCCCCCCATGAACCTGCCCTCCGACGCGGCCTCCTCCTCCGCACTCCGTTCCCCCGACCGCGCCCCCGGCTCCGCCGCTGCTGCCGGCCCCGCCGCGTCCCCGGCTTCCTCGGCCACCCCGGATTCCCCCGGCGGTCTGGGACGCGGGGTGCTGGGCACCGGTGACATCGTCTTCTTCGTCGTGGCCGCCGCCGCGCCGCTGACCGTGATGGCCGGCGTGGCGCCGTTCGCGATCTCCTTCGGCGGCATCGGCGCGCCGGTCGCCTACCTGGCCACCGGCGTGGTGCTGGCGCTCTTCGCGGTCGGGTTCACCGCCATGACCGCGCACATCCGCAACGCCGGTGCCTTCTACGCCTACGTCACCCGCGGCCTCGGCCGGGCGGCCGGGCTGGGCGCGGCGCTGCTCGCGGTGCTCTCGTACAACGCGATCCAGATCGGCATGTTCGGGGCCTTCGGCTTCTTCGCCCACACGACGGCCGCCGATCTGCTCGGGCTGGACCTGCCCTGGCCGGTCTGGGCGCTGCTCGGGGTCGCGGTGGTCTGGTTCCTCGGCTTCCGCTCGATAGACCTCGGCGCCAAGGTGCTCGGGGCGCTGCTGATCGCCGAAACCGGAATCCTGCTGGTGCTCGCGGTGGCGGTGCTGGTCAAGGGCGGGGCGCACGGGCTGAGCCTGTCCTCGTTCGCCCCGGAGCACGTGTTCTCCGGTGGGATGGGCGGGGTGCTGGGGCTCTCCTTCGCCGCCTTCATCGGCTTCGAGGCCACCGCGATCTACCGCGAGGAGGCCCGGCAGCCGCACCGCACCGTGCCGCGCGCGACCTACGCCGCGATCGCCTTCCTCGGCCTCTTCTACACCTTCGTCACCTGGATGATCGTGCAGGCCTTCGGTGACACCGAAGCCGTCGCGACCGCCACCGCCGACCCGGCCGGGATGTTCTTCACCGCGATGACCGACTACGTCGGCGGCTGGGCGACGGACGTGCAGCGGGTGCTGATCGTCACCAGCCTGCTCGCGGCGCTGCTCGCCTTCCACAACACCATCACCCGGTACGGCTACGCGCTGGCCACCGAACAGGCCGCGCCGGCCGCGCTCGGCCGGATCCACCCGCGCCACGGTTCGCCGTGGATCGGCGGCATCGCGCAGTCGGTGCTGGCGGCGGTGGCCGTCGGGGTGGCGGCGCTGATCGGGGCGGACCCGTACAACCAGTTCTTCCTCTGGGTGAACTCCCCCGGGGTGGTCGGCATCCTGGTGCTCCAGGCGCTGGCCGGTCTCGCCGTGTTCGCCTTCTTCCGCCGCAACCGGGCGGCCGCCGCGAGCACCGGGGTGTTCCGCACGGTCGTGGCGCCGCTCGCCGCCACCGTGCTGCTGTGCGGGGCCACGGCGCTGGTGGTGTGGCGGCTCGACCTGTTCACCGGCGCCGGACCGGAGGTCAACTGGCCGCTGGTGGCGATCGTGCCGGTGGTGTTCCTGACCGGCGTCGGGATCGCCCGGCGGCTGCGGGCCCGGCGGCCGGAGGTCTACGCGCGGCTCGGGACGACCGAGGTCGACGCCGGCTGAGCGGCGGCACGCGGCCCGGTGACGCACGGCACCGGTTGTGACGCACCGGGCCCGGTGGGGACCGGCCCCGGTGCAGCCCGGCCCCGGTGACGGGCAGGCTCCGGTGACGGCCAGGCTCCTCCCCCGCCCGCTCAGGCCTGGCCGACGGCTTCGGCGAGGAGCCGGTAGGAGTCGAGCAGCGCGGTGCGGTCGTAGGTGCTGGTGGTGACCAGGAACTCGTCCGCCCCGCTGCGCTCGACCAGCGCCGCCAGCTCGGCGGCGGCATGCTCCGGGGTGCCCGCGATGTGGCCCTTGAGCGACTGCTCGTACGCGGCCCGCTCCCGGGCGGTCATCTCCCGGGAGCGGATCTCGGCGGCGGGGGCCAGTGGCGGGAACTCGCCATGGGTCCGGGAGTACGCGCCGGACCAGGCCTCCGGGACGAGCAGCTCGCGCGCCCGCTCGGCCGTGTCGGCGACCGCCACCGTGCCCGAGACCACCACGTACGGCTCGGTGGCCTGTGCGGAGGGGCGGAAGCGGGTGCGGTACCGGTCGATCGCCGCCAGCATCCGGTCCTCCCCGCGCGCGGCGGCGATCACCAGCGGCAGCCCGGCGTCGGCGGCCAGGTCGGCGCCCGCGCCGGTGGCCAACACGAAGGCCGGGACGTACAGGCCCTCGGCCGGCCGGGCGTGGACTCCCCGGTGCGTCTGCTGCGAACCGTCGAAGTAGCCGAGCAGTTCGGCCAGCTGGGCACCGAACTCGTCCGCGGCGTCCTTCTCCCGCCCGAGCGCGCGCCGGACACCGTCGGTGAAGCCCACCGAGCGCCCGAGCCCCATGTCGATCCGCCCGGGGAACAGCGCGGCCAGCACCCCGAACTGCTCCGCCACCACCAGCGGCTGATGGTTGGGCAGCATCACCCCGCCGGTGCCGACCCGGATTCGCGTGGTGGCCGCCGCCACCGCCGCGGCGAGCACGGTGGGCGCCGACCCGGCCACCCCCGGCACGCCGTGGTGCTCGGAGACCCAGAACCGGTGGTAGCCGAGTCGCTCCGCCTCGCGGGCGAAGGCCACCGTGTACCGCAGTGCCTCGGCCGGTTCCTCGCCCTGTCTGGTCCGGGAGCGGTCGAGCACGGAAAGCCTGGTCCTGGGCGCGGCGCTGGTCACGTGGGTGGACAACGCCCGCCCTCCGTGCGGACATTCCCCGGATTGCCCGGGGCCGGGACCGGCGGCCGGCGATCAGGCGCCCGCCCCGGGTATTCGGCCCCGACGGGCGTCCGCGGCCTCGGCCGCGCGCCTCACCGCAGCGTTGGCCTTGCGGCCGCCCACAGCCTTGGCCTTGCGGCGGCCCCAGGGCTTGTACACCGACAGCACCACGTTGAACAGGTAGAGCGTCAGCGCCACCGCCGGGACGATCACCGTGTTGTAGCGCACGAAGCCGAGGTCCGCCACCGTGATCGGGCCGGTCGGATGCGCGTCCGCCACCCGTACCGCGTCGTGCAGCCGATCGGTGAGCGCGAGGACGGAGGCCGTCATCGCCCCGAGCGTCAGCCAGAACTTGGTGCTCACCCAGTAGTACCGGAACAGCCCCCAGGACGTGCCGAGCCCGAGCGCCACCCCGCTCAGGAAGGTGAGCAGGCCCAGCGGCAGGATCAGCGCGTCACCGAGCAGCCCCATCGCCCGGTAGGCGGTGCGCAGCCGGTCGGCGTCCCCGGTGGTCAGCGCCGTCACGCCCAGGGTGAGCAGGCAGAGCATCAGCGCCAGCCAGCTCACCGAGGCGACGACGTGCAGGACGACCAGCGGTTTGCGCACCGCCGGCCGCAGGCGCCGGCCGGCGGACGCCGGTGCCGCCGACCGCCGTGGCGTCGGTTCGGACGCCGCGACGGCGCCGGTGGGCGAACGCACGGGTACCTCCTTCGAGTCGGGGTCACGAGGACGGCCCCAGGCTCTCCCGTCCGCGCCTCATCCGGCATCTGACGGTGGAAGTAACCTCGCCTACTCCCGGGCGAGTACGCGCCCCCCGGCAACCGCCGAGCCTCGCCTCGCCCGGGAGTAGCACCGGACTCAGTCGGTCACCGCGAACCCCTGCTCCGCGCCCAGCCGGTGCAGCGAGGCCTGGCCGGGGATCCCGTCCGCCGCCCCCGCCTGGTACCCGCAGCGCCGCTGCCAGGCCGCGTACGCGGAGACCGTCCGGCTGCCGAACGAGCCGTCCACCCAGCGCTGTTCGAGCAGCCCCTCGTCGGCGAGCGCCTGCTCCACGATCGCCACCTCGGCCCCGTAGGTCAGATGTCCCTGCTCGGCCCCCGGGTCGGCCTGGGCCGCCGCGATCACGTGGGACACCGAGACCGTCCGCTGCCCGGGCAGGTAGCCGAGCAGCCGGCGCAGCGAGCTCTCGCCCGGGACGCCGTCCGCCGCCTGCCCGGAGTAGCCCAGGCTCCCCTGGTAGTCCGCGTAGTTCTCGGTGTCCGCGTCCGTCCAGTTCGGGCCCGGGCCGGAGCGGTAGTGGTCGCCGAAGCCGTGCGAGACCAGCGCCCGCCCGACCGCCGTCACCTGGTAGCCCTGGGCGCCGTAGCCGTACGGCAGACCGTTGATGCTGATCTGGTAGCGGGCGGGCGTGTCCGGGGGGACCGGGTGCTGCTGCGAGGGCGGGGTGCCCGGGGCGCCGGACCCGGCCGTGAAGTCCGGCCAGGAGCCGGGGTCGGTGTGGTCGTTGTACGGCACGTGGGCGTGCGCGTACCAGCCGCCGCGGGTCTCCCAGACCTGTTCGTCGCGGTGGCTGGAGAAGTCGGTCGGCCGGCCCATCGGCCAGGCGTCGGGCACGCCCCAGGAGGAGATCCAGGCGTGGATCCGGTCCCAGCCCGCGCACGGGGTGTCGACCAGCCGAGCGTAGACGCCGCCCTGGTAGCGGCAGTAGGGGAAGAACACCGCCTCGATCTGGATCACCACCCGCCCGGCCCGGTTGGTGCGGGTCGGGCTCTCGGCGGGGCTGAGCAGGCTCTTCGAGCGGGAATCGGCCGGGAACAGCTGTGCCGTGCGACCGCTGAACGGGTCCCAGACCAGGTGCGGCGCGCTGCCGGCGCCGCTGCCGGTGAAGTAGCCGACCAGGTTCTCGTAGGGGACCCAGTCCTGCGGTGCGGCGGCGGTCGCGTTGCGGTCCCAGGTGATGTGGGCGATGGCCTTCGGCGGGTACTGCTGATCGGTCGGCGCGTGGTCGCCGAGGTCGTGGATCTCGGCACCGGGCAGCCACTGTTCGGGCATTGGGGGCTCCTCCGAACGGCGTGAGGGCATCACCTCCGGTATCGGCAGGTACGGCTCGCGGATTGACCCTGATGGCGCAACTTCCCGCCGGTGAACCCCCGATGCCCGCCCGGCCGTTCGACTCCGCCAGGGGCATTCGCCCCTGCGTGCGATTCGAACGGCCGCGCAGGGGCGGGAGATCGTGCGGACGGGGGCGCGTTCCACCCCGCCGGACCGCCGCCCGCTACGGGCGGCGGGCGGTGCACCTTTCCATGCCGGTCGGTTGAGCGGCCCGCCCGTTCCCACGCCGGCCCTGCACCGCTCCGCGTCGGCCTGCGCCGCCCTGTGCCGGCCCTCGACAGAAGATCACTCGTTCGGCTCAGCTCCGACGGCGACGATCACCCCATCGGGTGCGGCCGTTGCCCCGGACCCCCGCAGGGCCGGGTCGGCCGCGGCCGACCGGGCACTGCCACCGGGCGCCCTGCGCGCCCCGGCCCGACAGCCAAGCTCTCCGGCCCGGGTTCGTCCGGAAGCGGTTGCGGTTGCGTCTCCGTTCCGTTCGGCGTGGGTACGAACTGCGTGGCGGTCCGGGATCGTAGGGGCAACCACTCGTGCGGCAAGGGGAGTTGCCATGGGGGACGGCCGGAGGTTGGCACCGGAGGCGGTGGCGGCGCTGTTGGGCGACGGGCCGCATCAGGCGGTGGCGGACGTCGTGCGGGCGCGGTTGCGGACGGTACCGGAGGGGGCCCGGGCCCTCGCGGCGGCGGAGGCGAGCCCGGGGGATGCGCGGGCACGGGCGCTGCTGACCGCCGCGGTCGCACACCTGCTGGCCTCGGACCAGGCGTTCGCCCAGTACCTGGCCACCACCGGGCTCGGGAAGCCGGGCGATCCGCCGACCGTCCAGCTGCGGAGCGAGCCCGGCACCGTACAGCTGCGGGTCGGTCCGCCGTCCGCGCCGCCGCCGAAGGGCCCCACCACCGTCCAGCTGCGGACCGGCCCTGCGGCCGCCGCACGCGCCCGGGCGCTCGCCGCCCGGAGAAGCACCATGGGGATCCTGCTGGCACTCGCCCTGGTGCTGATCGCCGCGCTGGTCGCGCTCGGCGTGCACCTGGGCTCCCGTCCGTTGCTGAAGCCGGGCGGGCCCGGCCTGGCGCACGCCGCACAGCCGCTGGGGAATCCGGTGCTGGTGCTGAGGCTGCTGCCCGACGAGAGGGCGGTGCCGGGCGACTGGCGGGTGCAGCGGGGGCCGACGGCGGCGCTCGGTACGGACGGCGAGCGGCCGTGCCTGCTGCCGGACTCCTGCGACGAGCAACTCGCCTACGGCATCGTGACGTTCGGTTCGACTTCGGCGCAGACCGTGGAGTTCCGCGTGGCCACCTTCACCTCCCCCGAGGCCACCGCCCGCGCCTTCGACAGCGCGCTCGACCGGGCCGCCGGGACGACACCGACGGTGGCCGTCCCGCTGATCGGCGACCAGAGCGCCATCCGCATCCAAGGCTCCCTGTCGGCGGTGGCACTGGCCAGGGTCGGCAGCGTGCTGCTCATCGTGCGCGCGGAGGGGCCGGGCCACCAGCTCACCGCGCCCGCGTTCACCGGCCTCGCCGAGCTGGTCGCCGAGCGCGCCCGGCAGGTGCAGGAGGGGCACATCCCCGACACCTCCTGGGCGACGGCGCGCTGACGAGCTGACGAGCCGGCGGTCAGGGCTTGTTGAGGTAGGCCAGGACGGCCAGCACCCGCCGGTTGCCGTTCTCGTCGTCGGTGAGCCCGAGCTTGCCGAACATCGAGGTGGTGTACTTGCCGATCGCGCTGTCGCTGAGGAACAGCCGTTGCGCGATGGCCTGGTTGGACAGCCCCTCCGCCATCAGGCCGAGCACCTCCAGCTCACGCCCGGTGAGCCGGTCGAGCCGCCGGTTCGAGGGGGCGGAGGAGACCAGCGCGCCGATCACGGCCGGGTCCATGGCCGTCCCGCCCGCCGCCACCCGCTCCAGGGCGTCGACGAACTGCTCACCGTCGAACACGCTCTCCTTGAGGAAGTAGCCGATGCCGCCGGCGCCGTCGGCCAGCAACTCGCGGGCGTACAGCTGCTCCACGTGCTGGGAGAGGATCAGCACCGGCAGTCCGGGCACCGCCCGGCGCGCGTGGAGGGCCGCCTGGAGGCCCTCGTCCGACTGGGTCGGCGGCATCCGGACGTCGACGACGGCGACGTCCGGGCGCCAGGTCAGCAGGGCGTCCAGGGTCTCGGGGCCGGTGGCGGCCGTCGCCACCACCTCGTGCCCGTAGGCCTCGACCAACCGGACCATTCCGTCCCGCAGCAGGTAGAGGTCCTCGGCTACGACGATTCGCATGGCACCACCATCGTCGCACAGGTCGGACCGCCCGCCGGGCTGGTGAGCTCCAGGGTGCCGTCGAACACCGCGAGGCGGCGGCGCAGTCCGGCCAGCCCGCCCTCACTGCCCGTCACCGCACCGCCGCGGCCGTCGTCCCGGACCTCCACCACGACGCCCGTCCTGCTGTGCGCGATGGTGATCCGCACGCTCGTCGCCCGGGCGTGCTTGGTCGCGTTGGTGAGCAGTTCGGCGGCCCCGAAGTACACCGCGGACTCGATCGGCGGCTCCAGCCGGAACGGCCCGTCGGCGGCGACCACGACGTCGAGCGGGCTGTTCAGGGCGAGCGAGCGGACCGCGTCCACCAGCCCACGCTCGTTCAGCAGTGGCGGGTTGATGCCCCGGACCAGGTCCCGCAGTTCGGCCAGCGAGCTCGCCGCCCCTGCCCGCGCCGCCCGCATCAGTGCTCTGGCCCGCTCGGGGTCGGTCTCCATCAGCTTCTCGGCGGTCGCCAGCGAGAGTCCGAGCGCCACCAGCCCCGCCTGCGCGCCGTCGTGCAGGTCCCGCTCGATCCGGCGGATCTCGGCGGCCTGCGCGACCGTCACATCCGCCCGCTGCGCAGTAAGTTCGTCCACCCGCTCGGCCAGCAGCATCGCGGCGGACGGGCCGAGGAAGCGGACGGCCACCGGTTCCGTCAGCCGCCAGGCGTACGGGGCGACGGCGACGACCGCCACCGCGGCGAGTACCCCGACCACCCGGGCCACCGGCTCCGGCCGGAGCAGTCCGAGCACCGCCACCGCCACCGCGGCCGGCGGGAGCACCGCGGCCAGGCCCGCCGCGAACGGGGCGATCCCGGTGAACCGCAGGTCACGCCAGGTGGCCGGGTCGCTCCACCAGATCCGCCAGGCCTGGTCCATGACGGCGTCCCGGCGGCTGCGCTCGTACGCGTACCCGTTCCACCAGTGGCCGGTGGACATCCGGGTGACCGGCCCGGCCGTCCGGTAGCCGGCCGGGACGGCGGTGCCCGTCCACCGCTCGACCAGGAAGCGGACCGCCCGGCAGACCGGACGGGCCAGGGCGAGCGTGCCCGCGCCCACCAGCACCACGGGCAGCAGCCACGACCACGGATTGGCCGGGCCCCACCAGATGCCCAGGGCCACGGCGGCGGCCCACACCATCGGGATCAGCAGGGTGACGGCCGCCACCGCGCACGCCCGGACGAACCCCACCCCCACGCGTTCGACCCATGAAACCGCCTGTCTCACGTCCCCGCCCCTCGCTCTTCGTTCGATGCTCCCACTCTGCACCCCGCGGAGCCCGTCGCTGCCCGGGTCGGCCGAGGGGTGTGGCTGGACCCACCCCGTCGTGGGTCCAGGCCCATACCGGCCGCCCCGGCGCTGCCCGTCGTCGAAGCCCTGGACCGCGCCACCCGGCCGCAGCGGGCACCGGCGGGGAGCCGGGCCACCCGGGGAGCGCCGGCGGGGCCGTCGCCCGAATGCATGTATCGCTCTCTTGACTCACGTCACCGACGCGCCATACTGGCCTCACTCCCCGCTCGCACGATGAGGTGCCCGCCCATGGAGCTCTCCCCCTCAGCGCACGTGGACACGTTCTGTCGAGACCACCTCCCGCCCTTCGAGCAGTGGCCGGAACTCCTCTTCGAACTCCCGGAGTTGGCCTATCCCGACCGCCTGAACTGCGCCGCCGCCCTGATCGACGACACCATCGAACGCCTCGGCCCCGACCGCCGCTGCCTGCTCACCCCCACCGGACACTGGTCCTACGGCGAGCTGCGCGACCACGCCGACCGGATCGCCCGTCTGCTGACCGAGGAGCTCGGCCTCGTCACCGGCAACCGGGTCCTGCTGCGCGGCCCCAACACCCCGTGGCTGGCGGCCTGTTGGCTCGGCGTGCTGAAGGCCGGCGGGGTGGCCGTCACCACCATGCCGCTGCTGCGGGCCGCCGAGCTGACCGAGCTGCACGGCATCGCCGGCCCGGTCCTCGCCCTGTGCGACCACCGCTTCCTGGACGAGCTGGAGCGGGCGCACACCCCCGGCCTGCGCGTCTTACGCTACGGCGGCACCGGCCCCGAGGACCTCACCGCCCGCTGCGCCGCCAAGCCCGCCGGTTTCCCCGCCGTCCCGACCGCCGCCGACGACGTCGCGCTGATCGCCTTCACCTCCGGCACCACCGGCCGTCCCAAGGCCACCCTGCACTTCCACCGTGACGTGCTCGCCATCGCCGACACCTTCTCCCGGCACCTGCTCCGCCCCACCCCGGAGGACCTCTTCACGGGAACCCCGCCGCTCGGCTTCACCTTCGGCCTCGGCGGCCTGCTGGTCTTCCCCCTGCGGGCAGGCGCCGCCAGCCTGCTGCTGGAACAGGCCACCCCCGAACAGCTCGCCGAGCAGGTCCGCCGGCACGGGGTGAGCGTGCTGTTCACCGCACCGACCGCCTACCGGGCGATCCTGGCCGCCGGGCTGGCCGACCGGCTGGCCGGGGTGCGACGCTGCGTCTCGGCGGGCGAGCCGCTGCCCGCCGCCGTCTGGCAGGCCTTCCACGCGGCCACCGGACAGCGGCTGATCGACGGCATCGGCGCCACCGAGCTGCTGCACGTGTTCGTCTCGGCCACCGACCAGGACAGCCGCCCAGGATCCACCGGCCGGCCCGTCCCCGGCTACCGGGCCACGGTCCTGGACGGGCAGGGCCGCCCGGTGCCGGACGGCGAGCCCGGGCTGCTCGCCGTCAAGGGCCCGACCGGCTGCCGCTACCTGGACGACGAGCGCCAGCTGGAGTACGTCCGCGGCGGCTGGAACGTCACCGGCGACACCTACGTCCGGGACAGCGACGGCTACTTCTGGTTCCGGGCACGCAACGACGACATGATCGTCTCGGCCGGCTACAACATCGCCGGACCCGAGGTGGAACAGGCGCTCGCCGCCCACCCCGACGTGGCCGACTGCGCGGTGGTCGGCGCGCCGGACGAGCGGCGCGGCGCGGTGGTCAAGGCGTACGTGGTCCTGCGCACGGGCGTGCCGGCCGTGCCGGGGACGGCGCACGCGCTCCAGGAGCACGTCAAGCGCACCATCGCGCCGTACAAGTACCCACGGACGGTCGAGTTCGTGCCCGAGCTGCCGCGCACCGCGACCGGCAAGCTGCACCGCGCCGAGCTGCGCCGGCGGGCCGCACTGACCCCGGCCAGCGTCACCGTCGAGCGCCGGGTGGAGTGGTCCGACACCGATGCCGCCGGGCACTACCACTTCTCCGCCGTGCAGCGCTGGGCCGAGGCGGCGGAGGCGGCCCTGTTGCGCCGGCTCGGGCTGGCCGAGCTGTTCGGGCGGATACCCCGGGTGCACTTCGAGGCCGACTACCGCGAGCGGCTCTGGTTCGGCGACCTGGTCCGCACCGAGCTGCGGGTGGTCAGGGTCGGCGGCTCCTCGCTGCACTACGCCTTCGAGGTGCACGGCCCGCACGGGCTGGCCGCCAGCGGGCAGATGTCGGTGGTGCACGCCGCGCCGCACGCCGGGGGTGCCGAACCGTGGCCCGCACAGGTCCGCCGCACCCTGGCGGAGGCCGGGCCCCAGCAGCCCGAGGTGGTCGCATGAACGAGGCCGCCACCGCCGAGGCCGCCACCTCCACAGCCCGCCGGATCGCGGTGATCGGCGCCGGCCCCGGCGGGCTCTACTTCGCCGCCCTGGCCAAGCAGCTGGCACCCGACCGGGAGCTCACGGTCTTCGAACGGGACGCCCGGGACGACGAGTTCGGCTTCGGCGTGGTCTTCTCCGACGAGACCCTCGACGGCATCGCCCGGGCCGACCCGCGCGTCTTCGCCGCGATCAGCGCCGAGTTCGCCCGCTGGAGCGACATCGACATCCGCTACGCGGGCGAGGTCCGCACCAGCGGCGGCCACGGCTTCGCCGCCCTGGACCGCAACCGGCTGCGCGCCATCCTGCAACAGCGCTGCGCCGAGCTGGCGGTGGACGTGCGCTACCGCACCCCGGCCCCGCCGGTCGACCGGCTGGCCGCCGAGTACGACCTGGTGGTGGCCGCCGACGGCATCCGCTCCGGCACCCGGGCCACCCACCCGGAGAGCTTCCGCCCCGAACTGGACGAGCGCCACTGCCGCTACATGTGGCTGGCCACCGACAAGGTCTTCGAGGCCTTCACCTTCATCGTCGAGCAGTACGACTTCGGCGTCCTCCAGGTACACGCCTACCCGTACAGCGCCACCCGCTCGACCTTCATCGTCGAGGCGGCCGCGGACGCCTGGCGCCGCGCGGGCTTCGAGGCCCTCGCCGCACGGGAGCCGGCGCGCGGCGAGAGCGACCTGGCGAGCGTACGGCGCTGCGCGGAGCTGCTCGCCGGGCACCTGGACGGCCACCGGCTGATCCCCAACGCCTCCCGCTGGATCCGCTTCACCACGGTGCGGAACGCGAGCTGGCGCCACCGCAACGTGGTCCTGCTCGGCGACGCCGCGCACTCCGCGCACTTCTCGATCGGCTCGGGCACCAAGCTCGCCCTGGAGGACGCCCTCGCCCTGGCCGCCGCGCTGAGTGAACAGCCCACCCTGGAGGAGGCGTTGGCGGCTTACGAGGCCGAGCGGCGCCCGGTGGTGGAGTCCACCCAGCGCGCCGCGCAGGCCAGCCTGGAGTGGTTCGAGACCATCGGGCGGCGGGCCGGACAGGGCGCCGACCAGTTCGCCTTCAACCTGCTCACCCGAAGCCGGAGGGTCACCTACGGCAGCCTGCGGGCCCGCGACCCGGCCTTCGTGGACGCCGTGGACACCGCCTTCGGCGGCTCGCCCGGGACACCGCCGATGTTCCGGCCACTGAGGCTGGGCGCGCTGGAGCTGCGCAACCGCGTCGTGGTGCCCCCGCTCGCCACCTTCACCTCCCCCGACGCGCTGCCCAGCGGCTTCGACCGGGCCCAGCTGACCGGGCACGCGCTCGGCGGCGC
This sequence comes from Kitasatospora sp. NPDC093102, assembly GCF_040683915.1. NCBI lineage: Bacteria > Bacillati > Actinomycetota > Actinomycetes > Kitasatosporales > Streptomycetaceae > Kitasatospora > Kitasatospora sp. NPDC093102. The sequence goes on from NZ_JBFBFA010000018.1 coordinate 115,610, forward strand.
GGGGCTGGTGCTCGCCGGGATGACCGCGGTCAGTCCCGAGGGCCGGGCCACCGACCGGTGCCCGGGCCTGTGGACCGACCACCAGGAGGCCGCCTGGCGCCAACTCCGCGACGCCGTCAGGGCGGTGAGCGACACCCCGCTCGGCATCCAGCTGACCCACGCCGGCCGCCGGGGTGCGTCCACCGCTCCCGGCCCGGACGGCATCGGGCGCCCGCTCGCCGACGGCTGGCCACTGATCGCCCCCTCGGCCATCCCCTGGGACGCCGACAGCCCGGTGCCGCACGAGGCGAACGACATCCAATCGGCCGCCGTCACCGCGGACTTCGCGGCCGCCGCCGAGCGGGCCGCCCGGGCCGGCTTCGACGTGCTGGAGCTCCAGTTCGGCCACGGCCACCTGCTCTCCTCCTTCCTCTCCCCGCTCACCAACCACCGCACCGACCACTACGGCGGCCCGCTGGCCCACCGGCTGCGGCTACCGCTGGAGGTGCTGACGGCGGTGCGCGCCGTCTGGCCGGCCGGACGGCCGCTGCTGGTGCGGATCTCGGCGAGCGACTGGGCGCCCGGCGGCACCACCGAGGAGGAGGCCGTGGCGATCTGCCGCGCGCTCGCCGCGGCCGGGGCGGACGCGCTGGACGTCTCCACCGGCGAGGTGGTGGCACACCAGCGGCCACCGTACGGGCGCGGCTACCAGACACCCTTCGCCGAGCTGGTCCGCACCGCCACCGGTCTGCCGACCGTCGCGGTCGGCGCGATCTCCGGGTACGACGACGCCGACTCCGTCCTGCTGGCCGGGCGGGCCGACCTGGTCGCGGTCGGCCGGGCCCACCTGTACGACCCGCTCTGGACGCTGCACGCCGCCGCCGAGCGGGGCCACACCGGGCCGGGTGCCCGCTGGCCCGAGCCCTGGCGGGCGGGCAGCCGCAAACCGCCGGGCCCGAACGCCGACCGGGTCGCCCCGCGCCTGCACCTGCTGCGCGAGCCGCCCGCGCCCGTCCACCGCCGCTGGTCACCGCCCCCTCCCGAGGAGTGACGAGGAACCATGCCCCACCTGCCCCGCTTCACCGCCGCCGCCGTCCAGGCCGCCCCGGTCTACCTGGACCCGGCCGCCACCGTCGACAAGGCCGTCGCGCTGATCCACGAGGCGGCCCGGCACGGCGCCGAACTGGTGGTCTTCCCCGAGGTCTTCGTGCCCGGCTACCCGTACTGGAACTGGACGATGAACCCGGTGCAGGGCTCGCCCTGGTACGAGCGCCTGTACCGGGCCGCCGTGGACGTCCCCGGCCCGTACGTCGACACCCTGTGCGCCGCCGCCCGGCAGGCCGGCGTGGTGCTGGTGATCGGCGTCAACGAACGCGGCCGGCACAGTCTCGGGCTGCTGTACAACACCCTGCTGATCATCGACGCGAACGGCGAACTGCTCAGTGTGCACCGCAAGCTGGTGCCGACCTGGGCCGAGAAGCTGACCTGGGCACAGGGCGACGGCAGCACCCTCACGGTGCACCCGACCACCGTCGGCCCGCTCGGCGCGCTGGCCTGCGGCGAGAACACCAACCCGCTGGCCCGCTTCACCCTGCTGGCACAGGGCGAACTGGTCCACGCCGCCTGCTACATCGCGCTGCCGGTGGGCCCGGAGGACTACGACATGGCGGACTCGATCGCACTGCGCACCGCCGCGCACTGCTTCGAGGGCAAGGTGTTCTCCGTCGTCTCCTGCTCCACCGTCTCGCCCGAGATGGTGGACCTGCTCTCCGGCGACGACCCGCAGGTCCGCAAGCAGCTCGCCCGCCCGCACAGCGCCCTGTCCGGGATCTTCGGCCCGGACGGCCGCGCCGTCACCGAACCGCTGGTGGACGAGGAGGGCATCGTCTACGCCGAGATCGACCTCGGCCGCTGCATCCAGCCCAAGCAGATGCACGACATCGTCGGCCACTACAACCGCTTCGACGTCTTCCGGCTGCACGTGGACAACCGTCCGCTGCGGCCGCTGGTGTTCCCCGAGGAGGACGCATGACCGGCCCCGAACGCTCCCCTGAGCACGACGACGACCGGATCGGCCGGTCCAGGGTCACCGACAGCCCGGAACTGCTCGCCTACTACGAGGAGTTGGCCGAACACGAGGCCGGTGCCCTGTGGACGGTCGCGAACGAGATCGAACCCTGGTACCCACAGCCGAGGTCCGTCCCGGTGCTCTGGCGCTACGCCGACCTCCGCCCGCTGGTGCGCAAGGCGCTGCCGCTGGTGAAGGCCGACGACGCCGGCCGCCGGGTGGTGATGCTGGTGAACCCCGGCCGCCGCGAACTGAGCGCCGCCGTCGGCCTGTTGTACACCGGCCTGCAGATCATGGGCCCCGGCGAGGCGATGACCGCGCACCGCCACCAGGCCTCCGCGCTGCGTTTCGTCCACGAGGGCACCGGCGCCTGGACCGTCGTGGACGGGCAGAAGCTCAAGGTCGGCCCGCGCGACTTCGCGATCACCCCGAACAACACCTGGCACGAGCACGGCAACGAGGCCGACGACGCGCCGGTGATCTGGCAGGACGGCCTGGACATCCCGCTGGTCAACACCCTCGACGCCAACTTCTACGAGGTCCACCCGGAGCTGTACCAGCGGCCGGGGCCGGTCATCGGCTCCTCGCTGCTCAGCTACGGCGGCAACCTGCTGCCGTACGGCGTCGAGAAGTGGACCCGGCCCTACTCGCCGCTGTTCGGCTGGCCCTGGGAACCCAGCTACCACGCGCTGTGCCGGCTCGCCCGCGCCACCGGGGGATCGCCCTACGACGGCGTGATCATGGAGTACACCAACCCGGTCACCGGCGGACCGGTGATGCCGACCATGTCCGCCCACCTGCAACTGCTGCGCCCGGGCCAGGCCACCCGCGCCCACCGGCACACCGGCTCGGTGGTGTACACCGCGGCCAAGGGCCGTGGCGCCTCGGTGATCGCCGGCCGGCGCTTCGAGTGGCAGCAGGGGGACATCTTCGTCGTCCCGTCCTGGGCCTGGCACGAGCACGAGAACCTCGACCAGGGCGAGGACGCCTGCCTGTTCTCCTTCGACGACTTCCCGGTGATGCACTCGCTCGGCCTGCACCGCGAGGAGGCCCACCCGGACGGGCACCAGCCCACCACCACCGCCTGACCAGGAGCCCCACCGCCATGCACCTGCTGACCTTCCGCGCCGACGGCGCCGACACCCCGCGACTCGGCGCCCGGCTCGACGGCGACCGGGTCGCCGACCTGACCGCCCTCGCCACCGCCGCCGGCGCCCGACTTCCCACCGATCTCCTGGGGTTGATCCGCACCGGCGGGCCGGCCCTGGCCACCGCCCGCGAACTGCTCGCCGGGGCCCCGGCCACCAGGCCGCTCACCGAGGTCTCGCTGTGCGCGCCGCTGCGCCCCGGCAAGATCGTCGGCGTCGGCCTCAACTACGTGGAGCACGTGGCCGAGTCGCACCGCACCCTGGACACCGACCGCGAACTGCCCGACCGTCCGGTGCTGTTCGGCAAGCCCTCGACCGCCGTCACCGGCCCGGGCGGGCCCATCCTGCACAACGCCGACCTCACCAAGCAGCTCGACTGGGAGTGCGAACTCGCCGTGGTGATCGGCGCACCGGCCTTCCGGGTGGACGAGGCGGACGCCCTGCGGCACGTGTTCGGCTACAGCATCGTCAACGACATCAGCGCCCGCGACCAGCGCCGCTCCGGCCAGTGGTTCTTCTCCAAGGGCCAGGACAGCTACGCGCCGTTCGGCCCGGTCGTGGTGACCGCCGACGAGATCCCCGACCCGCAACGGCTCGACCTCTCGCTGAAGGTCAACGGCGAGCTGCGGCAGGACTCCAACACCCGCCACATGCTGTTCGGCGTCGCCCGGCTGATCGCCGACATCTCCTCCGGCGTCACCCTGGAACCGGGCGACGTGATCGCCACCGGCTCCCCCTCGGGCGTCGGCGCCGGGATGGTGCCCCCGCAGTTCCTCCGGCCCGGCGACCTGGTCGAGGCCACCATCGAACGGATCGGCACGCTCGCCAACCCGGTGGTCGACGCCCGCTGACCGATCGACGCCCATCGAAGGGGGCCCGCAACCGATGATCACCTACCGGATCGGCCAGATCGTCCCGAGCTCCAACGTCACCATGGAGACCGAGGTCCCCGCCCTGCTGCGGGCCCGCGAGGCGGTCACCCCCGAGCGGTTCACGTTCCATTCCAGCCGGATGCGGATGACCAGGGTCACCCCCGAGCAACTGCGCGCCATGGACGCCGAGTCCGACCGCTGCGCCACCGAGCTCTCGGACGCCCGGATGGACGTGATCGGGTACGCCTGCCTGGTCGCCGTGATGGCCACCGGCCCCGGCTACCACCGCGAGGCCGAGCGGCGGCTGCACCTGCGCACCGTCGAGAACGGCGCCCCCGCGCCCGTGGTCACCAGCGCCGGCGCCTTGGTCGCAGGGCTGCGCGAGCTCGGGGCCGCGAAGGTCGCCATGGTCACCCCGTACCTGCGGCCGTTGGCCCGGACGGTGGTCGAGTACCTCGCCGCGGAGGGCATCGAGGTGCTCGACCACGCCGCCCTGGAGATCGCCGACAACCTCGACGTCGCCGCCCACGACCCGGCCCGGCTGCCCGCGATCGCCCGCGCTCTCGCGTACGCCGAGGCGGACGCGGTGGTGCTCTCGGCCTGCGTGCAGCTGCCCTCGCTGTCCGCCGTCGAGGAGGCCGAGCAGCAACTGGGCAAACCGGTGGTCTCGGCCGCCGTCTGCACCGCCCACCAGCTCCTGCGGGCCCTCGGCCTGCCCGCCTTCGCCCCCGGGGCCGGACACCTGCTCTCCGGCGCCTACGCATAGGGCGGGTCCGGCAGTCCGCGCCGCGCGGGAACTGCCGGACCCGCCCTGGCCGCCCGGCCGCCTCGGAAGCACAGGATTCCGCGCCCCCGGACCGGCACTCTCGTTATGATCGCCACCAGTCGCCGGGAGGAGGGCCCGCGCATGTCCGAGAGCACACCCCGGCCGAGCTCCCTGATCCACACCGTCTACGGCGAGTTCGTCCGCCGCCTCGGCGGCTGGATATCCATCGCCGACCTGATCGCGCTGCTGGCCGAGCTGGACGTCGACGGCCCCGCCGTCCGCTCGGCGACGTCCCGGCTGAAGAAGGCCGGCACCCTCCTCCAGGAGCGCCGCTCGGGGACCGGCTACCGGCTCGCCCGGGCGATGGAGCCGGTCTTCGAGGAGGGCGACCGGCGGATCTTCCACAGCCTGGAGCCCGCCGAACTCGCCGACGGCTGGGTGGTGGCGGTCTTCTCGGTGCCCGAGTCCGCCCGCGCCCACCGCCATCAGCTGCGCTCCCGGCTGAGCTGGCTCGGCTTCGGCAACGCCGCCCCCGGGGTCTGGCTGGCGCCCGCCCGGCTGCTGCCGGACGCCCGTCGGCTGCTGGACCGGCTCGGGCTGAGCGCCTACGTCCACCTGTTCCTCTCCGCCGAGTACGCCGGCTTCGCCGATCTCCCCACCGCGGTGGCGAGTTGGTGGGACCTCCCGGCGATCGAGGCGCAGTACGCGGCCTTCGCCGACGCCTGGCGCCCGGCCGCCGAGGAGCTGCGCGGACGGTCCGCGGTCGACCCTGCCGAGGCGTTCCGCGACTACGTGCCGATGCTCACCCGGTGGCGCCGGCTGCCGTACCTGGACCCGGGGCTGCCCGCACAGCTGCTTCCCGCCGGCTGGAACGCGGTGCCGGCCCGGGCGGTGTTCACCGAGTTGCACGGACTGCTCGCCGAGCCCAGCCTCCGGTACGTCGAGAAAGTCACCGGTCTGGTGCCGCAGGACCCGGCACCGCACGAGGAGCGGCCGTGAACCAGCACACCCCCGCCGACCTGCTGATCCGCGCCGCCGCAGTGCACACCCTGGTGCCCGGCGAGCCGCCCCGCCGGGCGATCGCCGTCACCGGCGGCCGGATCACCGCCCTCTCCCCCGTGCCCGACGGGCTGGACGCCCTGATCGGCCCGGCCACCGAGGTGGTGGACGCCCCGGGCTCGACCGTGCTGCCCGCCTTCGACGACACCCACACCCATCTGATCCTGGCCGGCCACAGCGTCCACGGCGTACCGGTCCACCGGGCCCGTGACCTCGCCGGGTTCCTCGGGCTGATCCGCGAGCGCGCCGCCCGCACCCCCGCCGGGGAGTGGATCCACACCACCGTCAACTGGCAGGAGGTGCTGCTGGCCGAGCAACGGATGCCCACCACCGGGGAGTTGGACGCGGCCACCAGTGAGCACCCGGTGCTGGTGCGTCGCGGCGCGTACAACATGGTGCTCAACTCGGCCGCGCTGTGGCTGGCCGGGATCACCGAGTCCACCGAGGTGCCGCCCGGCGGCGTGATCGAGCGCGACGGGCACGGGCGGCTCACCGGCCGGCTGGTCAACCGGGCGGTCGAGCTGGTCGAGCGGGTGCTGCCGCGCCCCACCCTCGCCGAGCGGATCGAGGGACTGCGCGCCGCTTCCGCCGACTTCGCCGCCACCGGGATCGGCACCGTCCGCGACTGCCTGGTCCCGGTCGAGGACCTCGCGGTGCTGGACGCCGCCCGGGCCGAGGGCGCCCTCGCCGTCCGGGTCCGGGCGCTGGTCTCCGGCTTCGCCGCCCGCTCCCCGGAGCAGGTGGACGCGTTGCTGGACCGGATGGACGAATGGCGCGCCACCGGCCGGGACGACGATCGACTACGCCTCTGGGGCGTCAAGTTCGGCATCGACGGCGGTTTCGAGGCGGGCGCGGTGGAGGAGCCGTACCAGGGGCAGCCGTGCTACCACGGCCGGCTGCTCTGGGAGCCGGCCGAGCTGCTCGCGGCGGTGGACCGGGTGGTCGGACGGGGCTGGCGGGTCGGGGTGCACGCCTGGGGCGACCGCGGGCTGCGCGTGCTGCTGGACGTCTTCGAGCAGGTGGTCGAGCGACGCCCCGGCCTGCTGCCCGGCACGCTGGTGGTCGAGCACGGCGGACTGGCCCGCCCCGAGCAGCGGGCCCGGGCGATCGCGCTCGGCATCCCGGTGACGGTCCAGCATCCGCTGCTGCACGACGGCGCGCTCACCCAGCAGCGGGCGTGGGGCGAGGAGCGCACTGCCGCGCTCTTCCCGCTGCGTGAGTGGCTGGACGAGGGCGCGTTGATCACCGGCGGCTCGGACTTCCCGGTCGGCCCGTACGGCGCGATGGTGTCGGTGTGGGGCATGACCACCCGGGGCACCACAGCCGGGGTGATCGGCCCGGAGCACGCGATCGGCCGGGCCGAGGCGGTCGCACTGCACACCGTGAACGCGGCCCGGCTGACCGGCGAGAGCGCGGTGCGCGGCAGCCTGCGGCCGGGGGCCTTCGCCGACCTCACGGTGTGGCCGCTCGATCCGCTGGACTGCCCGGTGGACGCGCTGCGCGCACTGCGCCCCACCCGCACGGTGGTGGGTGGGCTTACTAAGCACAGCAGTTGACGAACCGTCAGGCCGCGGCGAGCTCCCGCAGGTCGATGCCGCGATGCAGCGCGCGCAGGTCCTCGTGCAGCGTGGACGGCGGGACGGCGAGCACCCCGCAGCGGGCCTGCTTCAGGCAGTGCCGGGTGACCGAGCGACGCATCAGCCCACGCGTCCGGGCCCGGAGGCCGCCCTGCTCGCCGGTACTGACCACGAGCAGGTCGCCCGGACGGTCGGCGAGCCCGGTCAGCACCGCCGCGGCCTCGCCGCGCACCACCAGCGGCCGCACCGGCACGCCGATCGGCAGGCCGCCGAAGGCCTGCTCCAGTGCGCTCGCCATCCGCGCCTCGGCGATCTCCTGCCAGGCCCGCAGCAGCGGCGGGCACGGCCGGGCACGGTAGTTGCGCTCGCCGCCGACCGGCGTCCAGGCGAGCACCGGGACCAGGACGGCCTGCCGGGCCCGGGCCTCCTCGGCCGCCCGATGCAGGGCGGTCAGGCTGTGCAGTGAACCGCTGACTCCGACGATGACGCGGGCGCCGTCCGACATGATCCTTCGCTTTCCGATGCCAGAACTCTTCAATGTCTGCGATTAGGTTGCCATAGTCGCCACTTGACCTGCAAATCGAAGGCGTTCACTGAATATCACCTTGCATCGCTCGGCATATCCATGCCCCGGCCGTCCACCGGTCGGACCTCCTGGAGCAGTCCCCAGGTGAAGTCGGCCTCGCACGGACGCAGCCGCCCGTCGGCGTCCGGTGCCGCGAAGTCCAGCCGGAACCTGGTCGGCGCACTCCCCTCACGCGGCACGGCGGACGGGAACGCCGCCCCCACGTCGCCCACCACGCAGCTCCACGGCGCGAGGTCGGCCAGCGTGCGCAGCACGGGCACCGGGGCGCCCGCCGCCCGCACCAGCCACTCGTTCAGCAGCGGCCCGCCGGTCTCCGCCGGACCGAACAGGACCTCGAAGCGCAGCTCGGGCCAGAGCGGCAGCGCCCACTGCCGCGCGACACAGGCGAGGTCCCCGATCCGGCGCGGCGTGCTCACCTCGGCCGGCCCGAGCACGGCGGCGTACCGGGCGGCACCGCGCGGAAAGCGGGGCACGCGGACCATCGCCTGCCAGCGCTTGTTGGCCTCCCGCATCGAGGTCCGGGTGGCGCCGAGCCGCCGCACCGCCTCCTCGACCAGCCCGGGCTGGAAATCGGCCATCCGGCGCAGCAGCACCAGCTGGAACTCGGTCACCCCGAAGCCGTTGATCGCCATGTCGAAAGCCTAGGACCTTTCAGTTCGAGCACATGTTCGAATGACGGCGTACGCTGGCCCCATGCACGGCACCGTCCACCTCCAGCCCTCGCTGTTCGACGACGCGGACCGCAGCGGCATCCACCTCGGCCCGCTCGACGACGTGCGCCGGCTGCCGCTCGGCAACGGCGCCTGGCTGGACCTGCTCCCGGGCTGGCTGCACGGGGCGGACGAGCTGTTCGAACAGCTGGCCACCACCGTGCCCTGGCGGGCCGAGCGCCGCGAGATGTACGAGCGGACGGTCGACGTCCCGCGTCTGCTGGCCTCCTACCCGTCGCAGGCCGAGCCGCCCCACCCGGTGCTCGGCCTGGCCCGGGCGGCGCTGAGCCGGCACTACGCCCAGGAGCTGGGCGAGCCGTTCCGCACCCTCGGCCTCTGCTACTACCGGGACGGCCGGGACAGCGTGGCCTGGCACGGCGACCGGATCGGGCGCGGCGCCCGCGAGGACACCATGGTGGCGATCCTCTCCGTCGGCGAGCCGCGCACCCTGGCGCTGCGGCCCCGGTCCGGCGGCGCGGCGGTCGTGCGCCACCCGCTCGGTCACGGGGACCTGCTGGTGATGGGCGGCTCCTGCCAGCGCACCTGGGAGCACGCGATCCCCAAGACGGCCCGCCCGGTGGGCCCGCGGATCAGCATCCAGTTCCGGCCGCACGGAGTGTCCTGATCCCCCGCTTGCCGCGCACCCGCCGGGCGCGGAGGCTGGCGAGTGGGGCCGGTGGCGCTCATCACCGGGCGCCGAACACCAGGCGCCGGACACCGGGCCCGCCAGGAGGGCCGCATGCCGAAGCCGGGCATCTACCGCGCCGGAGTCCCGTGCTGGGTCGTGCTCACGACGCCGGACACCGCACGGGCACAGGCCTTCTACGGTGCGCTGTTCGGCTGGGAGTTCGTCCCGACCGGCCCCGCCGAGGCGGTGGCCACCCGGTACGGCGCCCAGGTCGCGGCCGTCGAACGGGCCCGGCCGAGCGACCCGCCCGCCGTCTGGACCACCTTCCTCTCCTGCCCCGACCCGCTGCGCACCCTCGCCGTCGTCCGGGCCGCCGGCGGGCACCTCGCCCGAGAGCCCCACGAGGTGCCCGAGCAGGGCTGCGCCGCACTCGCCGTCGACCCGCTCGGCGCGCGCTTCGGGCTCTGGCAGGCCGGCACCATCGACGGCGCCGGCCTGGTCGACGAGCCGGGCACGCTCGCCTGGAACGAACACCTCTCCCCCGACCCCGGCGCCGCCCGGGCCTTCTACCGCCGGACCTTCGGCTACAGCTACGACCGGCCGCGGGCGGGCCGCGCCCTCGCCCGGGTGGCCGGCCTCCCCGCGTGCAGCATCGGCCCCTCCGGCGCGGGCGCGGACGCCCGCTGGCTGGCGCACTTCGCGACCGAGGACACCGACCGCACCGCCGACCGGCTGCGCACCCTCGGCGGCACGGTCGTCACCGGGCCGGAGCCGGCGCCGTTCGGCCGCACCGCGCTGGCCCGGGACGACGCGGGCGCGGAGTTCGTGCTGGTCGCCGTCCCGGCCCGTGACTCCGCGGCGGCCGCCTGAGCCCGGACCGCCGGGGCACCCCCTTGCCCGCGGAGCCGGCGCCATCCCTGCCGGTCCGTCAACTTTCCTTTCCGGCAAGCCGGTTCGCCAGCGCCCCGCACCCGGTGGCGAACGGCCCCGCCGAACCGGCCGTCCGTTGCGACCGCTACCGTGCTGGTATGAGTTCCTTCCTGCGCGCGTACCTGGTCGACCCCGCGGAGCTCCGCGCCCGCGTCGGCAGCGGCAACGAGGGGGCGGTCGACGAGGCCCTCGCGTACTTCGGCCCGTCCCTGGACAGGTCCGACGAGCACTTCGCCGACGAGATCGCACAGGGCGCCCCGACCGCCCTGGAGGCGCTGCGCGCCGTGGTGCACGGCGGGCCCTTCTCCGACAGCGAGGACCACGCCTTCCAGTACGCCTTCGCGTACCGGCGGCTGTGCTGGCTGGTCGGGCAGCCCCTGGAGGTCGACTCCTTCGGCCCGTTCCGGGGCAACTGGCTGGAGGTGGTCGACGAGGGCCTGAAGGCGTACGGGATCACCGCCGTCTCGGTCGCGGACTTCCAGCACGGCGGCGGGCTTCCCGCTGAACTGCCCCACTGCGACGTGCCGTCCTGCAGCACCTGGCCGTCCGAGGACTGCCGGAAGGCACTGGACCGGTTCGAACAGGCCAAGCGCGCGGGCCGCACCCCTGCGCCGGAGCGCGAGGTGGCGGAGGCCGTCGCGGAGATCGTCCGCTGGCTCCGGCTCGCACAGCACCGGAAGGGCGCCGACATCGTCGGCTTCGTCTCCTGAGCCGCTGGACGGCTGAACCCTTGAACCGCTGAGCCCGCCCACTGAGCCCGTGAACCGCAGAACCCGGACGACCTCCGGGCAGCCCGCCCCCGAACGACCGCGGGAGTCCCGGGCGGCGACGGGACTCCCGGTTGCCCCGCACCGGCGGGCGTCAGTCCTTCACCGCGCCGGCCAGCCCGGAGACCAGCTTGCGCTGCACCGCGATGAAGAAGATCAGCACCGGCACGGTCATCAGCGTGGACGCCGCCATGATGCCGCCCCAGTCGTTCTCGTCCGGCTTGAAGAAGACCAGCAGTGCCGAGGGCAACGTCTGGTTCTGGGTGGCGCTGATGATGAAGGTCTTGGCGAAGACGAAGTCGTTCCACGCCGCGATGAAGGAGAACACGCTGGTCGCGGCGAGGCCCGGCGCCACCAGCGGTAGCAGGATCCGCCACAGGATGCGGGTCCGGCTCGCCCCGTCGATCTGCGCCGCCTCCTCGATCGAGACCGGGACGGCCGCGACGAAGCCGCGCATCATCCAGATCCCGAACGGCAGCGAGAACGCCAGCTGCACCAGGACCAGGGAGGCCAGGGTGTTCAGGCCGATGCCCGGCGCGAACCGTCCCGCGTCGCGGAACATGAAGAACAGCGGGATGGTCAGCGCCTCGACCGGGATCATCTGGGCGATCAGGAACATCACCATGATGGTGGTGCGGAACCTGAACCGGAACCTGGTCACGGCCACCGCTGCCAGGAAGACCACGATCGCCGACAGCACCACCACCGACAGCGCGACCACCAGGCTGTTCACGAAGTAGCGGCCGAAGCCGTCCACGCTGAGCACCTGCCGGAAGCTCTCCAGCGTCGGGTGAGCGGTCCACGGCTTGGGGTCGAGCGACTGGATCTCGCCCTTGGGCTTGAAGGCCGAGAGCACCATCCAGAAGATCGGGAAGGCGGTGACCACGGCCAGCACGATCGCGCCGGTGTTGGCGGCCAGGCGCCACCGGCCGCGGGTGTTCCGGAGGCCGCGGGTGTTCCGGGCCGGCTTCACGGCAAGGGGGTTCGCCGGGCTCACAGTTCGTTCCCCGTCCGTCGCAGGGTGCGGATATACAGGACCGTCGGGATCACCAGGATCAGCAGCATGATCACGCCGATCGCCGCGCCCAGCCCGTACTGCGAGGAGGCGAACGCCTTCTGGTACGCGTACACGTTGAGCACCAGGTTCTGGCCGGCGATGCCGCCGCCCTCGGTCATCACGTAGATCTGGGTGAAGACCTTGAAGTCCCAGATCACCGACTGGATCACCACGATGGTCAGGATCGGCCGCAGCATCGGCGCGGTGATCCGGCGGAAGGTGGTCCAGGTGTTGGCGCCGTCCAGGGCGGCCGCCTCCATGATCTCCTCCGGGATGGCCCGGATGCCCGCGTAGAGGGTGACCATCACGAACGGGTAGGAGTGCCACACCACCACGGCGCCGACGATCAGGAACGCCGTCCACTTGTCGTAGAACCAGTTGAACTCGTGGAAGCCGGAGAACCCGAGGCCCTCCAGGGTGTGGTTGACCAGGCCGAGGTTGGTGTCGAACAGGAAGCTCCACACCGTCGAACCGGTCATCGCCGGCGCCGCCCAGGCGGCCATCGCCGCGGTGGTCAGCGCCAGCCGCGGCCACCGGCCGACCTTGGTGAGCAGCACCGCGAGGGTGGCCCCGACGGCCAGGGTGGCGGCCACGCAGAACGCGGCGAAGCCGATGGTCTGGAACAGCACCGTCCAGAACTGCTGGTCCTCCAGGATCTTCGTGTAGTTGCCGAAGCCGACGAAGGAGGTCGGGGCGCCGCCGGAGGCCTGGGCCTGCCCGAAGTCCAGGACGGACAGCAGGCCGAGCTGGTAGATCGGGTAGGCGACCAGCGGGATCAGGATGACCGCGGCCGGCAGGAGCAGCAGCAGCGGGGGCCGCCGGCGCCGGCCGCCCGGGGGTGCGGCCGGCGCCCTGCCCCCACGGCGCCTCTGCGGGGAAGGCGGCGCCGGGGCGGTCGAGGTGGGTACGGACACGTGCGGGACCTGCTCTCTGAGACGAACCGGGAGGGGGGCCGTCCGTACGCGGCCGGTGGCGCGGCGCCCTTGGGCTCGGTACCCGTGGGCTCGGTGCCGGCGGACGCGATGCCCGTGGGCTCGGTGCCGGCGGACGCGATGCCCGTGGGCTCGGTGCCCGTGGCGGGCGGTCGGCCGTCAGTGCGCGGCGAAGGCCGAGGAGATCTGCGCGGCGGCGTCCGCCGAGGCCTTGGCCACGTCCGCCTTGCCGGTGACGACCTGCTGGAGCATCGTCGGGATCACCGACTGGGCGTCGATCTGCGCCCACGCCTGGTCGAGCGGGACGAACCTGGTACCGGCCGCGATGGTGTCGGTGAAGGGCTTCAGGAACGCGTCCTTCGCCGCGACCTTGCCGCTGACGGACTTGAGCGTCGGCAGGTTGCCCATCGCGTCGTACATCTGCTCCTGGTACGTGGGGCTCGCCAGCAGCTCGGCGAACTCGACGGCCAGCGTGCGGTGCTTGGCCGCCTTCATCACGCCCAGGTTGTTGCCGCCGGCGAAGGCCGGAGCGATCGAGCCGGGCTTCTCCCCGGGCAGCGGCACCACGCCGTACTTGCCCTTGACCGCGCCCGCGTCCACCTTGCTGCGGTTGGAGTTGAGCAGTACCGCCATCGCCGACTTGCCGGCTGCGAACAGGTCGACGGTCTTGCCGCCGGTCAGGTCCGCGCACTGCTGGGCGGGGCAGCCGTCCGCGCCGAACAGATCCGTGTAGCGCTTGATGCCGGCCTGCGAGGCGGGCGAGTCGATCGCCGCCTTGAACTTGGAGCCGTCCTTGGTGGCGATGTCGCCGCCCGCGTCCCAGACGAAGGGCAGTGCGGCAAAGGTGTACTTGCCGCCGACGGCGATACCGAAGGTGTCCGGGTGCGCGGCACGGATCTTCTGGTTGGCGGCGACCAGCTCGGCGTACGAGGTCGGCGGGGTGAGGCCGGCCTCGGTGAACAGGTCGGTGCGGTAGTACAGCGCGCGCACGCCGACCCACCAGGGCAGGCCGTAGGTCTTGCCGTCGACCACGGCGGTCTTGGCGATCGCCGGGTCGAGGTCGCCCTTGTCCTGCCACTTGTCCAGGTCGGCGGTGATGTCGGCGAGGCCGCCGGCGGCGACGTAACCGGGCAGGTCGGTGTTGCCGAACTCGACCAGGTCGGGGGCGCTGTTCGGGTCGTTGAACGCGCCCTTCATCTTGGCCGCGCGGGCCGAGGCGTCGGTGTCGATGTAGCTGACGTTGACGGTGACGCCCTGGTGGGAGCCCTGGAACTCGGTCACGGCCTTGGCGACCACGGCCTCCTTGGCCGCGTTGCCCGCCTCGTTGTACAGCCAGACCTGCAGCGTGCCGGTCCGGTCGTCGGCGGCCTTGTCGCTCGCCGGCGAGGCAGTGCCGGGGGCGCAGGCGGTGGCGGCCAGGCAGCCGGCGGCGAGCACGACGGCTGCGGCGGTCCGTCCGATGAGTCGCATGGTGGAGACCTCCCCTCCCGACAGCTGCCGCCGAGACGTCCGCCGCCGGGGACGGGCACGTCGAAGCAGGCCCTGACCGGGGCCGATGGTGGGTGAAGTGGTGGGGGTACGGCAGGGCGCAGCGCTCGGGTGGGGCGACGTCGCCTGCTCGATGGCAGGGACGTTAGGCGGGCGCGATCGGCGCCAACAAGAGGGAGTTGGTGAAAGTTTTGCACTGCACAACGTTGTATCGAAGATGCGGCGATCCGGCTGCGAACGGGTACGTTCTGACAACCGCCGCCGACCTGCGGGGGAACACCGGCAGAACGACACCAGGAAACGGACCCATGACGGAGACGGCGCCCAAGAAGCCCGCGACCGAACGCAACCAGTCCTCCTCGCTGCGCCGCGCGCTCGCCGTCCTCGGCTACGTCCGCGACCACAGCGACGGGCGCGGCGTCCCGCTCGCCCAGCTCGCCGACGGACTCGGCCTCAACAAGAGCACCGTGCTGAGGCTGGCCGGCCCCCTGCTGGACGAGCACCTGCTCGACCGGGACCGCGAGACCGGCTGGTTCCGGCTCGGCCACGGCTCCCTGCGGCTCGGTCAGGCCTACCTGACCACCCTCGACCTGCGCAGCGTGGCCGCCGAACACCTGCGCCGGCTCCAGCGGGAGGCGGGCGAGACCGTCCACCTGACCGTCTGGCAGGCCCCCGGGATCGTCTACCTGGACAAGGTCGAGGACGAGACCAACGTCCGGATGGCCTCCCGGGTCGGCAGCCGGGCCCCCGCCTACTGCACCGCCACCGGAAAGGCGATCCTCGCCTGGCTGCCCGAGGAGGCCGTCGCCGAGGTGGTCGCGGCGGGCCTGCGCCCGGTGACCGCCTGGACCATCTCCGACGAACCCCGGCTCCGGGCCGACCTCGCCCGCGTCCGCGCCCGCGGCTACTCGATCGACGACCGCGAGAACGAGCCCGAGGTCCGCTGCGTCGCCGCCCCGATCTTCGACCACACCGGCGAGGTGACCGCCGCGCTGTCCGTCTCCGGCCTCACCTCACGGATGACCGCCGCCCGGGTCCGCGCCCTCGGCCCGGTGGTCGCCCAGGTCGGCCTGCGGATCTCCCGCGAACTGGGCTCCGACCGCCAGCCGTCCTGAACTCCCGGCCGATCCCCGCTCCCGGACATGCGAAAAGGGCCCGGCGCCAGTTCCATGGCGCCGGACCCTGTCCGACATCGGAGCGCCAGGCCCGGGTCGCACGGACTCTTCCTACTGAAAGTAGGACGTGCTCTGGTAGCACCACTGACGCCTGAGGAGGAATCACTCCCTCGCAACGAGAAGTACAGTACCAGCTCCGTGATCATTCACCGAATCGGAGGAAAATCCCGAATGACGAGCGCTCGGCTTCAGACGGTTCCGTACGCCGCCGGTCGGCTGACGGACATCCACCTTCCGGCGCCCGGCAACGCCGGGCCGGCTCCCGTCGTACTGCTCTGGCACGGCAGGGGTCCGAACGAGCGTGACGTGCTGCGCCCGTTGGCCCGGGAGGCCGCCGGGCTGGGGCTGCTGGTGCTCGTCCCGGACTGGAGCGCCGAGCAGCCGGACGGCGGCAGTGCCGAACTGCTCGCCTCGCTGGCCCAGGCCCGCCGGATCGCCGCCGGGTACGACGGGGACCCGACGCGCCTCGTCCTGGCCGGCTGGTCGATGGGCGGCCGCGAGGCGATCGCCGTGGCCACCCACCCCGACACCCCCGCCGAGCTGCGCCCCGTCGCCGCTGTCGGCATCGCCTCCCGCTACTCGACCGAGGCCGTCACCACCGGCGAAGCCCCGCTCGACCACCTGGCGGCCGGCCCCTCCCCCGTCCCGCTCCGGCTGGTCCACGGCACGGCGGACGAGACCGTGGACATCGAGCACACCCGGCAGTTGAGCGCTGCTCTGACGAAGCAGATGTCGGCGGTACGGACCCTCGAACTCCCCACCGACCACGCCGGTGTGGTGATGACCACCTACCGGCCCGAGGCCCGCCGCTGCCTCCCGGCCACCGATGCCGGCACCCTGGCGGCAGGCCGGCGGACCGCCGCCGTCCTCGCCGAGGCGGCCGGACTGTCCTAGGGTCCGTCTTCAAACCCCCGCCTGCGGGGGCGGTTTCTAAGGAGCCGTTGTTGTACCGAGTGGTTCGCTTGGCGTTCGAACGAGGGTTCCCGGTCGAGTGATCCTGCGGCAACCCGGGCATGAAGACAGGGTCC
>NZ_JBFBFA010000019.1:0-131143 GCF_040683915.1 Kitasatospora sp. NPDC093102
ACCGCCTTCCAGCGGACCCTCCGGGCTTCGTTCTTTCGTGTTTCCAGCTTATCAGATGTTTTCCGCTCCGTTTCCGGGGCTTCCTTCATCCAACTCGCCGGTGTCTTCCGGGGTTTGACGCCCCGTCCGACGTTTCAAACTCTAGCCGATCTCCGCTCCGAAAAGCGAATCCGACCGCAACCCAATAAAACGCGCACACCGAATACACACCAGGCCGCGACGTGAAAACGACGAAGCGACCCGGCCCGAACCGGGAAGTGGTGTTTCAGAGGATTGGCTGCCCCGGGACCGTCCGCGCAGCTGCGTGTCCGGTGCTCCCTGTCAGGCGACTAGGAGACAGTACTCCTACTTCGGGCCCAAGCCAAATGCCCCCGGGCCGCCGCAGGAGGCAGCCGGCCCAGCCTGCCGGGTCTGTCCCCGCCCCCGGACGCCGATCAAGCCGATCGGCGCGGGCGTTCATCGTTTGTCTACCGCCCTCCCCCAAGATCGTCCTCGCACGGCGCCCCGAGGACCTCCCGGGCGCGAACGCACGAGAGAACCACGAGGTACACGGGGACATGAAGGCAACCAACGCACTCCGACGCGTGGCCGTCGTAACGGCGACCGCCGCGCTGGCACTGACCGGGACGATGCTGGGGGCGGGTAGCGCGCAGGCCGCGTACGACCCGGCCTCCCACGCCATCTGGGACGACGAGCCGCTCTACCCGGGCTGGCACGTCGACTCTCCCAGCACCCGGCTGATCATGCAGTCCGACGGCAACCTCGTCGTCTACTACAACTACAACTACCCCAGCCTGATGAAGGTCGGCTGGGCCATGAACACCCAGAACTGCGGCTACAAGGCCGTCATGCAGTCCGACGGCAACCTCGTCGTCTACGGCGCCGACGGCCGCTTCTGCGGGGCCAACAGCCTGGCGTACGGACACCCGCACGCCAAGCTGGTCGTCGGCGAGTACCGCGTCGACTACTACTGGGGCAGCGACCGGGTCCCGCACTCCAACGACCCCCAGTCCGTGACCCTGGCCTCCGACCTGTACGCCCCGCGGCCGTAGTTCCCGGTCCCGCCCGGCCGGGCCGCCCGCGCGGCCCGGCACTCAGCCCCGCTCCGCGAGCCACCTGACCAGGTCGGCCACCGTCCACTGCGGCCGGGCGGCGAGCCGCTCCGCCGCCGTCCGCAGCAGGACAGGCAGGTGGCCGCAGATCTCCGCCAGCTCGGCCACCGCCTCCGGCTCCCGCCGGATCCGCTCCGCGCCGGCGATCCGGGCCAGCAGCTCGTAGGCGTCGTGCGGCTCCAGCGGTCCCACCGCCAGCCGTACGGCGTCCTCGGGCAGCGCGCCCGGTTCCGCCCCCGCCACCACCGCGGCGCAGCCGGGCACCGACGGCAGCAGCGGCCCCGGCTCGGCCATCCCGTCGAGCAGCACCAGCACCCGACGCCCGGTGAGCGCGGCGCGGTAGCGCGCGGACAGCTCGTCGAGGCCCGCCGAGGAGTCGGCCCGATCCCCCAACGCCCGCAGGAAGCCGGCCAGCACCGCGCCGGAGCCGCCCCCGCTCGCGTACAGCTGGCCGTCCGGGTAGGCGTCCTGGACGGTGTGCGCGACGTGCACCGCCAGCGCCGAAGCGCCGCAGCCCGCCGGGCCCGACAGCCCCAGAACCGGCGTACCGTCCGCCCGCAGGACCCGCTCCGCCTCCCGCACCTGCGCCGCCCTCCCGACCAGGTCCGGAATGTCCGGCGGCAGCTGACACGGCCTCGGCAGCCTCGGCAGCCGCTGCAGCAGCACCGGGGCCTCCCCCCGTCGGATCTGCTCCGCCAGTTCGACCAGCGCCGGGGCGGGTTCGAGCCCGAGCTCCCCGTCCAGCCGCTCCCTCAGCGCCTCGTACCCCGCCAGCGCCTCCGCCGTACGGCCGCAGCGGTGCAGTGCCAGCAGGTGCAGCCTGTGCACCTCCTCGTCCTGCGGGTGCGTGGCCGCCAGCCCGGCCAGCGGTTCCAGCGCCTCGGCGTGCCGGCCGAGCGCCAGGTCCAGGCCGAGCAGCGCCTTGACCGCCGCGAAGCGCCCGGCCGCCAGTCGCTCCCGGACCCGCTCGGCGAACGTCCCGGGCACCCCGTCCAGCGCGCGGTTCCCCTCCCAGGCCCCCAGAGCCTGCGCCAGCATCTCGCGCGCCCGTAGCGGATCCTGGTGACGCAGCGCGACGGCCTCCGTCACCGCGGCCTCGTAGCGGAAGAGGTCCACCGCCGTGCGCGGCGCCTCCAGCCGGTACCCGCCCGCCGCCCCGACCAGCAGCCCGGGCCCGCCCAGGGCACGTCGGAGCCGGTGGACATGGGTGCCGATCTGCCCGACCGGGTCCTTCGGCCAGCGGCTCTCGTCCTCGCCCCACAGGCTCTCGACCAGCCGGTCCGTCGACACCAGCTGCCCCGGCGGGAACAGCAGCGCGGCGAGGACGGCCCGCTGCTGCGGTCGTCCGAGGTCAACCTCCCGGCCCTCGTACCGGACCCGCAGCGGCCCCAGCACGTGGAATTCGAGCCCCACCGCCCACTCCTCGAAGCCCTCGATCCGGTACACAATCTGTGACAGAGAATAGGCCGCCGGGGGTACGGGGCCCGCCCGTCCGGACGGAACTGGCGAGATCCCGGCGCAGAACGACTTTCGGGGACGGGACATGGGTGACATGGGGGGATCCGGGCTGCGGTTCGGACTGCTGGGACCGCTGCGGGCCTGGTGCGGGGAGCAGGAGCTGCAGCTGGGCAGGCCGCAGCAGCGGGCCGTGCTCGCCGTACTGCTGGGCGCCGCCGGGCGGACGGTCGCGACCTCGGTGCTGGTCGAGGGGGTGTGGGGCGGGGCCGCGCCGGCCGATCCGCGCAAGGCCGTCCAGCTCGCCGTCTCCCGGCTGCGCACCGCGTTCCGGCCGTACGCCGGGGACGACCCGGACCGGATGCCGCTGGTCCGGGTCGGCGACGGATACGCGTTCAAGGCGCCCGGTGCCGAGGTGGACGCCGCCGCCTGGGAGGCGCTGGTGGCCGAGGCCGGACGGCTGCACGAGGCGGACGCACCGCCGCAGGAGGTCCGGGAGGTGCTGCGGCGCGCCCACCGGCTGTGGGTCGGCGAAGCCCTGGCCGGACTGCCCGGGCCGCACGCCGAGGCCGTCCGAGCCCGCCTCACCGAGCAGCGGATCTCGGCCAAGGAGACGGAACTGGAACTGGACGCCGATCTCGGCGACCGCACCGACCTCACCGCGGCGATCGCCGCCCTCGCCCTGGAGCAACCAGGCCGCCCCCGGCTCACCGCCGTCCTGATGCGCGCCCTGTACCAGGCCGGGCGCAAGGCCGAGGCGCTCGCCGTGTACGAGGACGCCCGCGCCTCGCTCCCGCCCGGCGAGAACGGCCCGGCCGACCTCCAGCTGCGCATCCTGCGCGAGGACGCCTCCCTGCTGCCCGCGAAGGCCGCCACAGGCCCGGCCGAACCCACCGCCGACGCCACCGCCGACAGCTGGCAGGCCCCCGACCAGCTCCCGTCCGGCCTGCCCGACTTCACCGGCCGCACCGAGGAGGCCGAGACCCTCGCCGACCGCCTCGCCGGCGCCGGCGGACGGGCCGTCGTGGTCTCCGCCCTGGACGGCATGGGCGGCGTCGGCAAGACCACCCTCGCCGTGCACGTCGCCCGCCGGGTCCGCGACCGCTTCCCCGACGGGCAGCTCTTCGCCGACCTGCGCGGCGCCGACCGCACCCCGCCCGACCCCGGCACGGTGCTCGCCGGCTTCCTGCGGGACCTCGGCGTCGACCCGGGCGAGATCCCGCCGGACGCCGGCGAGCGCAGCGCGCTCTACCGCTCGGCCCTGGCCGGGCGGCGCGTCCTGGTCGTCCTCGACAACGCCGCCACCACCGGCCACGTCGAACCGCTGCTGCCCGGCTCACCCGGCTGCGCCGTCCTCGTCACCAGCCGCCACCGGCTGACCGGCCTCGCCGGGGCCCACCAGCTGCGGCTGGACACCCTGTCGCCCGGGCAGGCGCTGGAGCTGTTCACCCGGATCGTCGGCGCCGAACGCGTCGCCGCCGAACCCGGGGCCGCCGAGGAGGTCGTCCGGGCCTGCGGGCTGCTGCCGCTCGCCGTCCGCATCGTCGCCTCCCGGCTCGCCGCCGACCCCGCGCTCACCCTGGCCGCGCTCGCCGAAGGACTCCGCCGGGAGCACCGGCTGGCCGAACTCAGCGACGGCGAACGGACCGTGGAGGCCAGCTTCGCCCTCTCCTACCACCGCCTGGACGCCGAACTCGCCCGCGCCTTCCGGCTGCTCGCCCTGCCCGACGCCCCCGACGTCCCGCTGCCCTGCGCCGCCGCCCTGCTCGACCGCACCGAGGCCGAGACCGGCGAGCTGCTCGAAACCCTCGTCGACCTCAACCTGCTGCACTCCCCCCGCTTCGGCCGGTACGGCTTCCACGACCTCGTCCGCGCCTACGCCCGCGGCCGGCTCGCCGACGAGGACGGCGCCGCCGAACGCACCGCCGCCACCGACCGGCTGCTCGACTTCTGCCTCGCCACCGCCCGCAACGCCGACCTCGTCGCCCGCAAACCCGACCCGGTCGAACTCAGCCTGCTCGACGCGACCGTGTCCCACCCCGGCCGACCGGTGGCCGACGGCGCGGAAGCCGTGCGCTGGATGCGCGAACAGGCCGAGGTGCACGCCGCCGTCATCGCCCTGAGCTGCGCGGACCCGGCCGTACCGCTCGATCGCGCCGCCGAACTCGCCGACCGGATGGGCTCGGTGCTCGCCGAACGCACCCAGACCACCGTCATCGCCGACCTCGCCGAACGCCTCGCCCGGGAAGCCACGGCACGCGGCGACCACGGCCCGCTCGCCCTCGCCCGCTACCTGCGCGGCTCGATGCTCTGGCACGTCAACCGCTACGCCGAGTCCGAGGAGGAGATCCACCGAGCCGTCGACGTCTGCACCACCACCGGCACCGAGCGGGTCCTCGCCAAGGCCCTGCTCACCCTCGGCGGCAACGCCCGCGTCCACGGCCGCTACGCCGAGGCCGCCGAACACGCCGGCCGGGCCGCCGGGCTGTTCCGGCGCCTGGACGCGAGCCGCTCCGAGGGCAGCGCCCTCGGCGAGTTCGCGTTCAGCTGCGCCCAGACCGGCCGGATCGACGAGGCCCGGGACGCCGCCGAGCGCAGCGCCCACCTGATGAGCGGTTCGGGGCCGGTCTCCGCCGCGATCGGCCGCTACTACCTCGCCCGGGTGCTGCGGCTGTGCGGCGATCCGGAGGCCGCGCTCACCCACGCCGTCGGCGCCCGCGACGAGTTCGCCGCCCTCCAGGTCACCGTGTTCGCCGCCGCGTCCGGCGACCTCGCCGCCCGCATCCACGCCGAGGCCGGCCGCTGGATGCTCGCCGTCGACGCCGCCGAGGCCGTCCTCCCGCTCGCCCGGCGCACCAGCCCCGCCCTGGAGGCCGGCCTGCTGCGCACCCTCGGCACCGCGCTCACCGGCCTGGGCCGCCCGAGCCAGGCCCGGGCCTGCCTGACGGACTCCCTGGAGGTGTACGAGCGGCTGGGCCTCCAGGAGGAGTCTGCGCAGGTCAGGGGACTGCTGGCGCGGTAGACGCGACATCAACGGCGGTGCGGGCTACGCGCGTTGACCGCCCGTCTACCGCAGTGCGGAAACGTCTCTCTCGTCAGGCCCCGGGCCGCAGCGGTTGCGGCCCGGGGCGACACCACAGACGAGAGGCGCAACCATGCCCACGCTCCCGCAGCACGGCCAGACCTGGACGCTCAAGTCCGCCAACGGAACGGTCGCCGACGTCCGCTCCAGCCAGACCGCCGCCGGCACCGCCATCCAGTCCTGGGGATCCAACGGGACCACCGCCCAGGGCTGGACCTTCTGGGCCAAGGAGAACGGCAGCTTCCTCCTGGAGACCCAGCTGACCGTGGGCCGGCACGCCCCCGGCCAGGCCATGGTCATGGACTTCAACTACTCCATCGGCCAGACCTGGCTGTACAACGAGCACAACCAGCCCAACCAGCACTGGTGCTTCGAGCCCCTCGACAACGACTGGGTCCGGATCCGCACCACCCGCACCAACGAGGGCATGCTCTTCCTCACCGCGGCCGCCCCCGGTTCCCCGCTCACCCTGGCCAAGCAGGACGACGCCAACCCGGCGCAGCGCTGGCAGCTCGTCCCGGCCGGGGGCGTCAGCGGCGGCGGGCAGCAGCAGCCGCAGCCCCAGCCCCAACCCCAACCGCAGCCCGGTGGCGGTGACTTCCGCTCCGAGATGCTGAACGCCGTCAACGCCGAGCGCGGCCGGGTCGGCGCCCCGCCGGTGCGCCTGGACGACCGCCTCAGCGCGGCCGCCCAGCGCCACGCCAACGACATGGCCTCGCACGACCTCACCCAGCACAACGGCACCGACGGCAGTTCCCCCTGGGACCGCATCGCGGCCGCCGGCTTCTCCTCGCGGGCCTCCGCCGAGAACGTCACCCCGAGCAACAGCGTGCCGGAGGCGATGCAGATGTGGATGAACAGCCCGGGCCACCGGGTGAACATCCTCAACCCCGACTACAACTTCATCGGCATCGGCTACGCGCCCCGCCAGCGCGGCAACTGGGGCCGCTACGTGCAGACCTTCGGCAAGGCCTGAGATCCCGACCGGCACCCTTCCAGCAACAAGGAGTCCATACCCATGTCCTCGAACGCGGCGGACCTGATCCGCATCGCCCGAGACGAGGTCGGCTACCACGAGGGCCGCAGCGGCGGGCACTGGAACAACATCCAGAAGTTCTCCCCCGCCGTCGCCGGCCTGGAGTGGTCCCAGGGCGAGGCCTGGTGCGCCACCTTCGTCGCCTGGTGCGCCGAGCAGTCCGGCAGTGCCGGCCTCTTCCCGGTGACCGCCTCCTGCGCGGAGGGCGTCGCCTGGTTCAAGGAGCGCGACCGCTTCACCGAGTACCCGGTGATCGGCGGCCAGGTCTTCTTCGGCCCCGGCGGCGGCAGCCACACCGGCATCTGCATCGCCTACACCAGCTCCACCATCACCACCGTCGAGGGCAACACCAACGACGGGGGAAGCTCCGAGGGTGACGGCGTCTACCTGAAGACCCGTGATCGCCGCTCGGACTGGGTCCACGGCTACGGCATCCCGGACTTCGCCGAGGGTGTGGTCCTCGCCGACCCGGAGTGGAAGGACCGGCCCGGGGCGCTCTACTTCGGGCAGGAGGCCTCCGCGGACGACAGCCCCAGCGGCGGTGCCCCGTCCGGTGCCGCCCCGGCGGCCGACGGCGGCGACGGCTACGAGCCGTTCCCCGGTGCCGGCTTCTTCCACGACGGTCAGAACAGCGACGTCATCACCCGGATGGGCGAGCGCCTCGTCGCCGAGGGCTGCTCCGCCTACGCCGAGGGCCCCGGGCCCGAGTGGTCCGACGCCGACCTCGAATCCTTCCGCAACTGGCAGCACAAGCTCGGCGACTCGGGCGCGGACGCCGACGGAATCCCCGGCCCCAAGCAGTGGGCCGCGCTCGCGGTCCCGCGCGGCTGACCCGGGCCCCTCCACCACACCAGAAGGAGAAACGCCATGAGCACCATCACCCGTACCCGCAGGTTCCTCGCCTCGCTCGGGGCCGTCACGGCCGTCGCGGGGGCGGTCGTGGCCGGTGCGCCGGCGGCGCAGGCGGCACAGGCCGGCAACTGCGACATGACGCCGGCCGCAGGGGCGCTGGCGGCCGTGCACAACGGCTCCGGGGCAGGCGCGCTCGACCTGTTCCACAACGCCGAGGTCAACGGTCAGCCGATCGTCGTCTGGGAAGCCAACCAGTCGCCCGCGCAGACCTGGTGGTTCTGGCGCTACTGCGACGGCACCACCGCGTTCTCGCACGGGCAGGGCAAGGTGATCGACCTCGACACCGGCTCGGGTGCCGTCCGCCTCTGGGACACCCCCGGCGGGCTGGACGGCCTCAACCGCCCGGCCGGCGACTGGATGCCGGCCAACCAGAAGTGGCGGCTGACCGACGAGGACCACGGCTGGTACCTGATCCGCAGCGCGGCCACCGGGCAGTGCCTCACCTCCAACGGCGGCGGCCAGGCCACCGGGGTGGCCCCCTGCAACCCCGCCGCCCCGGCCCAGCGCTGGCTGCTGGGCTGACGAACCACCGGGCCCGGTCCGCTCGTCGACGTCGAGCGGGCCGGGCCTATCCTCGTCCGCGTGCCCCTCATCAGCCTGCACGACCGCGCCGCGCTCGCCGCCCGCTTCCGCACCGATCCGGCGCTGCACCTCTTCGAGCTCGGCGACCTGGACGACACCCTCTGGCCGAACACCACCTGGTACACGGCCTCTCCCGATTCCGGCCGCGGGCCGGTCGCGCTGCTCTACAGCGGCGGGGACACCCCCGTCCTGCTCGCCTTCGCCCGGCCCGCGGACGTGCCTCCGCTGGAGTCCCTGCTGCGCGACCTCCGGCCCTTCCTCCCGCGCCGCTTCACGGCCGGGCTGCCGGAAGGCGCCGAGCGGGCCCTCGTCCCCGACTACGCGGTCGAGCGCCGGACGCCGCTGCTGCGGATGCTCCTCACCGACGGACTTCCGACCGAGGTCGCGCACGAGACGCAGCCGTTGACCCTCGACGACGTCGACGCCGTCCGCGCCCTGCTCGAAGAGTCCCACCCCGACTCCTGGTTCGACCCCCGGATGCTCGCCGACGGCGGCTACGTCGGCGTCCGCGAGGACGGCCGGCTGCTGGCCGTCGCAGGAGTGCACGTGCACTCCCCCGCGCAGCGGGTCGCCGTGCTCGGCAACGTCACCACCCACCCCGACGCCCGCGGCCGCGGCCTCGCCCGGGCCTGCGTCACCTCGCTGTGCCACCACCTGGCCGCGACCACCGACCACCTGGGCCTGAACGTCCGCACCGACAACGCCCCGGCGATCCGGCTCTACGAGCGGCTCGGCTTCACCACCGTCGCCACGTACAACGAGCTGGTGCTCGGCACCGCGTCCTAGACGTCCACGGACCGTCCGCCCGACGGTGCCCCGCCGGGTTCGCCGGTGGCCCTCCGGGAGCGGGCCGCCGACCAGGTCGAGCACCTGCCGGGCCGCCCCCGCCCGGGTGTTCTCAGCCCTGCGCCGCCGACGCGCCGTGGATCCGCAGGAAGGCGTCCACACCGGCCGTCGCGATCCGCTCGGCCTCCTCGTCCGGCACCGGGAGTGCGCCCCAGAAGGAGCGCTCGGCGATGCCGTGGAAGGTCAGCAGCGTGAACTGCTCGGCGGCCGTCCCGGCGTCCTCGACCGCGAGCAGCCCGCGCCCGGCGAGCGCCGCGAAGTGCTGCGCGAGGTCGCGCTGGGAGGCGACCGGCCCGGCCTCCAGCCAGGCCTCCAGGACGTCCGCCGGGATGTTGGCCACCTCGGCCCGGATCGCCCGGCCGAGCGCCCCGTGCTCGCCGGCGGACAGGACGGCGCGGGCCCGCTCGACGGCGAAGTCGACCAGGTCCTGGCGCAGGTCCACCACCCGGTCGAGGTACTTCGCCATCAACTCCCGGATCCGCTCGGTCAGTTCCGCCGAGTTCTGCAGGGCCACGGACAGGAAGAGGGTCTCCTTGTCGGCGAAGTGGTTGTAGACCGTCCGCTTGGACACCCCGGCCTCGGCCGCGATCGCGTCCATGCTGGCCCGGACGTACCCCTCGCGTCCGAACACCACCGTCGCGGCCTGCGTGATCGCCTTGCGCTTCTCCGGCCGCCCCGCTCCGCCCGTCGCCGCCACGGTCCTCTCCTCTTCCGCCGGCGCATCGGCCGGCCCTCTCAGAAACTGCTCGGTGTAGTTTATCCGGGTTGCAGCGAACCCGGAGGTGCCGCCGGACGGACGTGCTCTATGCTGCGTACGACTTCTACACCCGTGTAGAAGGAATTGGGAAGCGCCCCCGATCACGGGCAGCCGGGCCCGCGCGGGAACCGGCCGGCCGGAACCGGCGTCCAGAACTGGCAGCGCCACGAACGGACTTTCGGACGGCATGCGGCGCAGGCGCCACCGTGGCGCGGAGCACGGGAACACCGGGGTGAGGGCGTGGCGGGGCAACGAGGACGGTCGGCCGGCCAGGGGGCGCGCCGACGGGCGGCGGGCGGACCCGCCGGACACATACGCCCCCTGCCCGGTGGGCCGGCACTGCCGGTGGCCCTCGCCGTCGGGCTGCCGCTGGCCGGCGCCGCGGTCGACGAACTCTCCGGCCCCGGCATGGGATTGGCCTTCACCGTGGCCGCCGTGCTGGGCACCGGCCTGGCGGCGGCGCTGAGCAGCCGCAACGGCTGGTGGTGGGTGCTCGCCGCCTCGCCGCTGGTCGTCCTGGGCGCGACGGCCGTCGTCGAGCTGGCCGCCCACCGCGACCGGTACCTGGGCAAGGGCCTGGCCACCGGCGCCGCGAAGTGGGTGGTGCACGGCTTTCCCGTGATGGCCGAGGCCGCGGCCGCGGCCGTCGTCGTGATCGCGGTCCGGCTGGTCCGGGCGCGGAGGAGGCAGCATGGCTGAGAACCGGACCGACGGCCGGGCCGAGGGCGGAGCCCCGACGCCACCGCGCCGCCGCCCCTCCCCCGCGCTCATCGCGGGCCGGGCGCTGGCCTGCAGCGTCGGCCTGGCGGTGTTCGCCGCCAGCGGGGTGGTCTGGTACGAGTACAAGCAGCTCACCGACGGGATGACCACCTCCGGAGTCATCGCCGAGACCAAGAAGGACGCGCCCAAGCACCTCGACAACTCGGTCAACCTGCTGCTGATCGGCCTGGACAGCCGCAAGAACATGGACGGCACGGACCTCCCGCCCGAGTTCGTCCAGGACGAGCTGCACGCCGGCCACAGCTCCGACATCGGCGGCTACAACACCAACTCCCTGATCCTGCTGCACATCCCGGCGAACGGCGGCAAGGTGCAGGCCGTCTCGATACCCCGCGACGACTACGTGATGGCCTACAGCGGCGACGGCAAGCAGGTCGGCATGCGCAAGATCAAGGAGGCCTACGGCGAGGCCAAGGAGAAGGCCACGCCGGCCCTCCAGGCCAAGGGGCTCAAGGGCGTGGACCTGGAGAAGGCCGGGCGCGACGCCGGGCGCGCGGCCACCATCCAGACCGTGCAGAAGTTCCTCGACCAGCCCGTCGACCACATCGCCGAGGTCAACCTGATGGGCTTCTACGACATCGCCAAGGCCCTCCAGCCGATCGAGGTCTGCCTCACCCACGACACGAAGGACCCGGCCATGGAGGGCCAGGGCTCCGGGGCCGACTTCCACAAGGGCGTCAACCAGCTCAACGCCTCGCAGGCGCTCTCCTTCGTCCGCCAGCGCCACAACCTCAACGGCGGCGACGGCAACGACAGCGACTTCGCCCGCACCCACCGCCAGCAGGCCTTCATCTCCTCCGTCGTGCACAACCTCAAGCAGAAGGGCGTCATCGGCAACCTCGGCAAGATGCAGGAGCTGATGGGCGTGGTGCAGAAGGACCTCGTGATCGACAACGAGTGGAACGTCCTGGACTTCGCCCAGCAGGCCCCCAACCTCACCGGCGGCAATGTGGAGTTCCGCACCCTCCCGGTCGCCGAGCTCAAGACGGTCAACGGCCAGGACGTCAACGTCGTCAGCCCGCCGCAGATCCAGAAGATCGTCAAGCAACTGTTCGGCTACGCCGACACCAGTCCCGCGCCGGCACCGACCGACGAGAGCCCCACCCCGACGGCCCCCGCCCAACCTGCCGCCGGTCCGACGACGACCACCGCCAAGGCCGTCACCGTGGACGTCTTCAACGCCTCCTCGGCCGCCGGCGTCACCTCCGCGGCCGAGGCCAAGGCCCTGGCCGGCCCGGGCTTCAAGGAGGGCCGCACCGGCCCCGCCGCCTCCAAGCCCAAGACCACCACCGTCACCTACGGCAAGGGCGCCAAGGAGGCCGCCGCCCAGGTCGCCGCCCGCTACGGCGTCACCGCCACCGAGTCCGCCACCGCCCCCGCGGACCACGTCGTCGTCACCCTCGGCACCACCTTCACCGGCGCCCCCGGCGACAAGCCCGCCACCGGCACCCCGGCCGCCCCGGACACCAACGTGCCCCAGCAGGGCCCCATGGTCGACGCGGAGTCCGACGGCGGCATCCCCTGCGTCTTCTGACGCGTACCGCATCGACCTGGGAACGACGAGCGGCGCCCCCTGTCCCGACCCGGGACAGGGGGCGCCGCTCACTCCGGCGGACGGTCAGTCCACCGTCCAGGTGTCGTTGCCGGCGAGCAGCGTGGCCAGGTCGCCCTGGCCGCTCCGGGCGGCGGCGGCAGCCAGCTGGCCCGCCATCAGCTCGTCGTAGACCGGGCGTTCGACGCTGCGCAGCACACCGATCGGCGTGTGGTGCAGGGTGTCCGCGTCGGCGATCCGGGAGAGTGCGAAGGCGGTGGCGGGGCTGGCCGCGTGCGCGTCGTGGACCAGGACGTCCGCCTCGTTGTCCGCCGTGACCGGGGCGGTGAACAGCTCGCCGTCCGGGCCCCGGAAGACGCCGCTCGCCAGGTCGGCGCCGAAGCGGGCGGGCTTCCCGTGCTCCAGCCGGATCAGTGCCTCGTCCCGGCTGCCGGGCTCCTTCAGCACCTCGAAGGCACCGTCGTTGAAGATGTTGCAGTTCTGGTAGATCTCCACCAGCGCCGTGCCCTCGTGCTCGGCAGCCGCCCGGAGCACGGACTGGAGGTGCTGGCGGTCCGAGTCGATGGTGCGCGCCACGAAGGTGGCCTCGGCGCCGATCGCCAGGGACAGCGGGTTGAACGGCGCGTCCAGCGAGCCCATCGGGGTGGACTTGGTGATCTTGCCGAGCTCGCTGGTGGGCGAGTACTGGCCCTTGGTGAGCCCGTAGATCCGGTTGTTGAACAGCAGGATCTTCAGATTGACGTTCCGCCGCAGGGCGTGGATCAGGTGGTTGCCGCCGATCGACAGCGCATCGCCGTCACCGGTCACCACCCAGACGCTCAGGTCCTGGCGCGAGGTGGCCAGTCCGGTCGCGATCGCCGGCGCCCGGCCGTGGATCGAGTGCACCCCGTAGGTGTTCATGTAGTACGGGAAGCGCGAGGAGCAGCCGATGCCCGAGACGAACACCGTGTTCTCGCGCCGGATGCCCAGCTCCGGCATGAAGGACTGCACCGCCGCCAGGATCGCGTAGTCCCCGCAGCCCGGGCACCAGCGCACCTCCTGGTCGGTCTTGAAGTCCCGGGCGCTCTGCGGGCCTTCGGCCTTGGGCACCAGTCGCAGGGACGGGAAGTCGCGCTCGCTCCGCTCGTTCATCGGTGGTCCTCCTCGTCCAGGGTGCCGACCGCGGCCCACAGCACGTCCGCCAACTGGGCCGCCTTGAACGGCAATCCGCGCACCTGGTTGTAGGACTCGGCGTCCACCAGGTACTTCGCCCGCAGCAGCAGGGCCAGCTGGCCCAGGTTCATCTCGGGCACGATGATCTTCTCGTAACTGCGCAGCACCGGGCCCAGGTTGGCCGGGAACGGGTTGAGGTTGCGCAGGTGCGCCTGGGCGACCTCGCCGCCGTCCGCGCGCACCCGGCGCACCGCGGCGGTGATCGGCCCGTAGGTCGAACCCCAGCCCAGCACCAGCACCCGGGCGTCGCCGGTCGGGTCGTCCACCTCCACCGGCTTCACGGTGATGCCGTCGACCTTGGCCTGCCGGGTGCGGACCATGAAGTCGTGGTTGGCCGGGTCGTAGGAGATGTTGCCGGTGCCGTCCTGCTTCTCGATGCCGCCGATCCGGTGCTCCAGACCGGGCGTGCCGGGCGGCGCCCAGGGCCTCGCCAGCGTCCGCGGGTCGCGCAGGTACGGCCAGAAGGCGCCGTCCTCGCGGTTCGGGCCGGTCGCGAACTGCGGGTCGATCTCCGGAAGTTCGTCGACGCCGGGGATCCGCCAGGGCTCCGAGCCGTTGGCCAGGTAGCCGTCCGAGAGCAGGAACACCGGGGTGCGGTAGGTGACCGCGATCCGGGCCGCCTCCAGCGCCGCGTCGAAGCACTCCGCGGGCGTGGCCGGGGCGACGATCGGCACCGGCGCCTCGCCGTTGCGGCCGAACATCGCCTGCAGCAGGTCCGCCTGCTCGGTCTTGGTCGGCAGGCCGGTGGACGGGCCGCCGCGCTGGATGTCCACGATCAGCAGCGGCAGTTCGAGCGAGACGGCCAGGCCGATCGTCTCGGACTTCAGTGCGACACCCGGCCCTGAGGTGGTGGTCACGCCGAGCGCCCCTCCGAAGGCGGCACCGAGCGCGGCGCCGACGCCGGCGATCTCGTCCTCCGCCTGGAAGGTGCGCACCCCGAAGTCCTTGTGCCGGCTCAGCTCGTGCAGGATGTCCGAGGCCGGGGTGATCGGGTACGAGCCCAGGTACAGCGGCAGTCCGGAGCGCTGCGCGGCGGCGATCAGACCGTAGGACAGGGCGAGGTTGCCGGAGATGTTGCGGTAGCGCCCGGCCGGGAGCCGGGCCGGCGGCACCTCGTAGGAGACGGCGAAGGACTCGGTGGTCTCACCGAAGTTCCAGCCCGCCCGGAAGGCGCTGATGTTGGCCTCGGCGATCTGCGGCTTCTTGGCGAACTTGGTGCGCAGGAACGACTCCGTTCCGTGCGTGGGCCGGTGGTACATCCAGGACAGCAGGCCCAGGGCGAACATGTTCTTCGCCCGCTCCGCGTCCTTGCGGGCCAGACCACTGTCCTTGAGCGCCTCCAGGGTCAGCGTGGTCAGCGGCACCTTGTGCAGGTGGAAGCCGCCCAGTGAACCGTCGGTCAGCGGGTCCGCCGGGTAACCGACCTTGGCCAGCGCGCGCTTGGTGAACTCGTCGGTGTTGACGATGATCTCGGCGCCGCGCGGCAGGTCCGGCAGGTTCGCCTTCAGCGCGGCCGGGTTCATCGCGACCAGCACGTTCGGGGCGTCGCCCGGGGTCAGGATGTCGTGGTCCGCGAAGTGCAGCTGGAAGGACGAGACGCCCGGCAGGGTGCCGGCGGGCGCCCGGATCTCGGCCGGGAAGTTCGGCAGCGTGGACAGGTCGTTGCCGAAGGACGCCGTCTCCGAGGTGAACCGGTCACCGGTGAGCTGCATGCCGTCACCGGAGTCACCGGCGAAGCGAATGATCACCCGATCGAGTCTGCGGATGGGCTTGCCCGGCTTCGCCGGAGGGCCGCCCGGGGCGGGTGGCCCGGCGGGCGCGGCCGAACCCGAGCGCGCGTCCCCGCTCCCGGCACCGGCCTCGTTGCCGTCCGAGCCGTCCACTGCCTCTGACTGATCGACCTGACTGGTCACTGCCGCGGACCTCCTCGTGGGCGCACCACCGCGGGCGCGGCCCCGTGCCCCGTCCGCCTGGTGCACCTCTCGCATCCTATGCGGGCCGACACGACGGCGGACGGAACCACGGCAGTTATTTCACCGGCCCGCGGCTGCACCGCACATACTCGTCAACGCCCGCCCGCCGGAGATCATTCCGGCTCGGACGGGCGGGCGCGAGCACCCGGCGGGCGCATGGCCGAGATGTGCCCCCCCCGGAGGGCGTGCCCCGGGAGCCGGGGCAGCGGAACCGGAGGGGCGGGCCTCAGGAGTTGAGGTACGTGAGCACGGCCAGCACCCGCCGGTGGTCCTCCGCGCTCTGGGCCAGGCCAAGCTTGAGGAAGATGTTGCTGACGTGCTTCTCCACTGCGCCGTCGGAGACGACCAGCTGCTTGGCCACCGCGGCGTTGGTGCGGCCCTCCGCCATCAGCCCGAGCACCTCGCGCTCGCGCGGCGTGAGATTGGCCAGAACGTCGCCCTTGCGGCTGCGGCTGAGGAGCTGCTGCACCACCTCCGGGTCCAGCGCGGTGCCGCCCTCGGCGACCCGGACCACCGCGTCGGCGAACTCGCGCACCTCGGCGACCCGGTCCTTGAGCAGGTAGCCGACGCCCCGGGTGGAACCGGCCAGCAGCTCCGAGGCGTAGCGCTCCTCCACGAACTGCGACAGCACCAGCACGCCCAGCTGCGGGTAGCGGCCGCGCAGCTCGACGCAGGCGCGCAGGCCCTCGTCGGTGTGGGTCGGGGGCATCCGCACGTCCGAGACCACGACGTCCGGCAGGGCGTCGGCCGCCGCCAGGTCGTGGATGGCCTTCACCAGGGCCTCGCCGTCCCCGACCCCGGCGACGACCTCCAGGCCGCGATCGGTGAGCAGCCGGGTCAGTCCCTCCCTCAGCAGTACGGAGTCCTCGGCTATGACGACGCGACGCATGGCGACCTTCCCGGCAGGCGTGTGCTGACGGGTGTCAGTCTCCCCCATCCCGGGGCGTGCCGAGGGCCAGGGCCCGGCCTCACCGCGGCCCGGCCCGGACGGCCCCGGCCCGGCTCACATGGTGCGGATCGCCACCGCGTCGCAGAGGCCCTCCAGGGCGGCCTTCGCCGGGCAGTCCGGCAGCGGGGCGAGCAACGCCCGGGCCTCCTCGGCCCGGCGCAGGGTCTCGGCGCGGGCGCGCTCCAGCGCGGGGTGGGCGCGCAGCAGGCGCAGCGCCTCGGCGTGCAGGTCGTCGTCGGAGAGGTCCTGGTCGAGCAGTTCGCGCAGCCGGGTGTCGTCCGGGTCGGCCGGGTCGGCGGGCATCTGCTGAAGCAGCAGGGTCGGCAGGGTCGGCACGCCCTCGCGCAGGTCGGTGCCGGGAGTCTTGCCGGACTCGTGGCCGTCGCTGGCGATGTCGAGCACGTCGTCGGCCAGCTGGAAGGCGATGCCGATCCGCTCGCCGAACTCGCCGAGGGTGTCCACCAGCTCGCGCTCGGCGCCGGCCATCAGCGCTCCTATCCGGCAGGAGACGGCGATCAGCGAACCGGTCTTGCCCTCCAGGACGTCCAGGTAGTGCAGCAACGGGTCCATGTCCGGGCCGGGGCCGCGGGTCTCCAGGATCTGGCCGGTGACCAGCCGCTCGAAGGCCTCGGCCTGCATCCGCACGGCCTCCGGGCCGAGGTCGGCGAGCACCTGGGAGGCGCGGGAGAACAGGAAGTCGCCGGTGAGGATGGCGACCGAGTTGTCCCAGCGGGAGTTGGCGCTCGGTGCGCCGCGGCGCACCGGCGCCTCGTCCATGACGTCGTCGTGGTACAGCGTGGCCAGGTGGGTCAGCTCGACCACCACGGCGGCGGGCACCACGCCGGGCGCCCCCTGGTCGCCGAACTGGGCGGCGAGCAGCAGGAGCAGCGGACGGAAGCGCTTGCCGCCGGCTTCGAGGAGGTGGCTGGCGGTGACGGTGATGAACGGGACGTCGCTCTTGACGGCCTCACCGAGCGCCGCCTCCACCGCGTCCAGTCCGGCCTGGACGTCCCGGGTCAGGTCGCGGTCCTGCACGCTGAGCCCGAAGGGTTCCACGACGGTCACGAAGACCACTCCTCTGTCCCTGGTCGATCTAGCGGCCTGGTCCCTGAGTGCCGCCGCTGGCCATACAGGCAGGGTATCCGGTCGTGAGTGGATCACTGCACGGGCGTGCGGATCCTGTCATGATCGGGCCTGATGCCCTGGTCAGGGCTGCTGTGCGGGCCGGACGGCGGTGGGGGTGAATTCGGATGGAAACAAAGGTGGGAGAGCCGGTCGGAACTCCCCCGGCCCCGGCTCCCGACAAAGACCCGTCCGGACCGCGCGGACTGGGCGCGGCCCGGACGGGGCCCTGGTCGGGGGCGGCGGACGCAAAGGTCAGCGCACGAACAGTGCGGCCTTGGACGCGAGGTCGAGGAAGTACTGCGGCAGCAGTCCGAG
The DNA here is from genome assembly GCF_040683915.1 of Kitasatospora sp. NPDC093102. Taxonomy (NCBI): domain Bacteria; kingdom Bacillati; phylum Actinomycetota; class Actinomycetes; order Kitasatosporales; family Streptomycetaceae; genus Kitasatospora; species Kitasatospora sp. NPDC093102. Next base: position 17,689 of record NZ_JBFBFA010000019.1, read on the forward strand.
ACCCAGCGTGACCAGCACCCCCACCCCGATCGCGGTCGCCGTGAAGGCGCTCGGGATCGCCACCGTGGGGCCGCCCGGCTGCGGGTCCGAGAAGAACATCAGCACGATGACCCGGATGTAGAAGAACGCGGCCACTGCCGAACTCAGCACACCGACGACCACCAGCGGGGTCGCCCCGCCGCTGGCCGCGGCCTGGAAGACCGCGAACTTCCCGGTGAAGCCGGAGGTCAGCGGAATCCCGGCGAACGCCAGCAGGAACAGCGCGAACACCGCCGCCACCAGCGGCGAGCGCCGCCCGAGCCCGGCCCAGCTGGACAGGTGGGTCGCCTCGCCCTTGGAGTCGCGCACCAGGGTGACCACGGCGAACGCACCGAGCGTCACGAAGGAGTACGCCAGCAGGTAGAACAACACCGAGGAGATGCCCTGCTTGTTGACGGCGATCACGCCGGTCAGGATGAACCCGGCGTGCGCGATCGAGGAGTACGCCAGCAGGCGCTTGACGTCCTGCTGGGTCACCGCGAGCACCGCGCCGACGACCATGGTGAGGATCGCCACCCCCCACATCACCGGCCGCCAGTCCAGCCGCAGGCCCGGGAAGGCCACGTAGAACAGCCGCAGGAAGGCCCCGAAGGCCGCGACCTTGGTGGCCGCCGCCATGAAGCCGGTCACCGGGGTCGGCGCGCCCTGGTAGACGTCCGGCGTCCAGGAGTGGAAGGGCACCGCGGCGACCTTGAACAGCAGGCCGACCGCCAGCATCGCCAGGCCGGTCAGCACCAGCGCGTCGCTCTGGGTGGTGCTCAGCAGCGCGGGGGTGGTCATCGCCTTGCCGGAGATGACGTCGCCGATGTCGCCGAGCCGCACGCTGCCCGCGTAGCCGTACACCAGCGCGGTGCCGAACAGGAAGAACGCCGAGGCGAAGGCACCGAGCAGGAAGTACTTGACCGCCGCCTCCTGGGAGAGCAGCCGACGGCGCCGGGCCAGCGCACACAGCAGGTACAGCGGCAGCGAGAAGACCTCCAGCGCCACGAACATGGTCAGCAGGTCGTTGGCCGCGGGGAACAGCAGCATGCCGCCGACCGCGAACATGGTGAGCGGGAAGACCTCGCTGGTGGCGAAGCCGGCCCGGACCGCGGCCCGCTCCTGCTCGCCGCCGGGGGTGGCGGCGGCCTGGGCGGCGAAGGCGTCGGCGGGCAGGCCGCCGGCCTTGGGCTCCAGCCTCCGCTCGGCGTAGGTGAGCACCGCGACCACGGCGGCCAGCAGGATCACGCCCTGGAGGAACAGCGCCGGGCCGTCCAGGGCGACGGACTCCATGGCCAGCAGGTCCACCTTGGTGGAACCGTAGCCCTGCGCGGCCAGCGCCACCACGGCGACGAAGGCGCCGACCAGCCCGCCCAGGGCGAGCGCCACCTGCGTCCAGTGCCGGAACCGGCGGGGCGCGAAGGCCTCCACCAGGACACCGGCCACGGCGGCGGCGAACACCACTAGCATCGGGGAGAGCTGGCCGTACTCGATGTGCGGTGCCGGGATGCCGGCGGTGTTGCCGCCGGCGGCGGCGAGCATTGCGGTGGTGCTCACTTCCGCTCACCTCCTGAGGTGGCGGCGACCGGGTGGGCCGGCGCCGGATCGGTCCGGTGGATCTGCGAGAGCGTCGCGTTCACCGAGGGGTTGACCAGGTCGGTGAGCGGCTTGGGGTAGACGCCGAGCAGGATGGTCAGCGCCACCAGCGGGCCGACCACGGCGAGTTCGCGGGCCTTGAGGTCGGGGATCGTGCGCACCCCGTCCTTCACCGGGCCGGTCATGGTGCGCTGGTACAGCAGCAGGGCGTACAGCGCGGCCAGCACGATGCCGAAGGTGGCCACGATGCCGATCGCCGGGTAGCGGGTGAAGGTGCCCACCAGCACCAGGAACTCGCTGACGAACGGGGCGAGCCCGGGCAGCGACAGGGTGGCCAGACTGCCGATCAGGAAGGTCCCGGCGAGCACCGGGGCGACCTTCTGCACACCGCCGTAGTCGGCGATCAGCCGCGAGCCGCGACGGGAGATCAGGAAGCCGGCCACCAGCATCCACGCCGCCGTGGAAAGGCCGTGGTTGACCATGTAGAGGGTGGCGCCGCTCTGGCCCTGGCTGGTCAGGGCGAAGATACCCATGATGATGAAGCCGAAGTGCGAGATCGAGGCGTACGCCACCAGGCGCTTGATGTCCTTCTGGCCGACCGCCAGCAGCGCGCCGTAGACGATCCCGATCAGCGCGAGGACCAGGATCGCCGGGGCGAAGGTCTTCGAGGCGCTCGGGAACAGCCCGAGGCAGAAGCGCAGCATCGCGAAGGTGCCGACCTTGTCCACCACCGCGGTGATCAGCACGGCGGTGCCGGCGGTGGACTCGCCCATCGCGTTCGGCAGCCAGGTGTGCAGCGGCCACAGCGGGGCCTTCACCGCGAAGGCGAAGAAGAAGCCCAGGAACAGCGCCTTCTCGGCGGTACCGGTCAGCTGGATCCGACCGTCGGCGATCGCCGAGGTCAGGGTCGGCAGGTCGAAGGTGCCGAAGCCCTGGTCCTGCGCGATCACGTACAGGCCGATCACGGCGGCCAGCATCACCAGGCCGCCGAGCAGGTTGTAGAGCAGGAACTTCACGGCCGCGTAGGAGCGCTGACGCGCCGACTCGGGGCCGCCCGCCCGGTCGCCGAAGCCGCCGATCAGGAAGTACATCGGGATCAGCATGGCTTCGAAGAACACGTAGAACACGAAGACGTCGGTGGCGTAGAAGGAGACGACCACCATCGCCTCCACCGCCAGGATCAAGGCGAAGAAGCCCTGGGTGCGGCGCCTGTTCTCGAAGGTGCCGTCGGGCCGGGCCGGGCCGGCCCCCTCTCCCCCGGCCCGGCGGCCGGAACGTGCCCCCGGCCCGTCGGCGGGCGAGGAGGGCGGGTCGGCGTCGTGCCAGGAGGCGAGGATCACCAGCGGCACGAGCACGGCGGTGAGCAGGGCGAGCACGACGCCGATGCCGTCCACGCCGAGCGAGAAGGTGATGCCGAAGGAACGGATCCAGCTGTACGACTCGGTCAGCTGGAAGCGGGCGCCGTGCGGGTCGAACCGCGTCGCCACCGCGGCGGCCAGCACCAGGGTGACGGCCGAGACGCCCAGCGCAACGGCCTTGGTGGTCCTGCGCCGGCTCTCGGAGGACCCGGCGGGCAGCGCGGCGGTCAGCACCGCGCCGGCCGCCGGAACGGCGCAGGTGGCGGTCAGAAGCGCGCTCATGCGCCCACCCCCCGACGGATATCAGGACGAGTCATCACGTGGACCTCATCAGGAGAGTCGTGGCGACCAGCACCAGCGTGCCGCCGAACATGGAGAGCGCGTACGAGCGGACGAAGCCGTTCTGGACCCGGCGCAGCCGGCCGGAGAGCCCGCCGATCGCTGCGGCCAGGCCGTTGACCACGCCGTCCAGGCCTCGGCTGTCGAAGTAGACCAGCGCCGCGGCGAGCGCCGAGCCCGGCCGCACCAGCACCGCGTGGTTGAAGTCGTCCTGCAGCAGGTCGCGGCGGGCCGCCCGGGTGAGCGGGGAGCCCACCGGCGGCACCACCGGGACCGGCGAGCGCCCGTACATCAGGTACGCGACGCCGACGCCGGCCAGCATGCATGCCGTGGTCAGCAGGGTGACGGTCAGCGGGGCGAGCGGGGAGTTGCCCTCCTCGTACCCGGTGACCGGCTCCAGCCACTTCAGGAAGGAGTCGTTGAAGGCGAACAGCCCGCCCGCGAAGACCGAGCCGACGGCCAGCAGGACCATCGGGACGGTCATGGTCCTGGGCGACTCGTGCGGGTGCGGGGCGTTGCCGTCAGCGTCCGGCTGCCAGCGCTTCTCACCGAAGAAGGTCAGCACCATCACCCGGGTCATGTAGAACGCGGTGACCGCCGCGCCGACCAGCGCGCACAGCCCGAGGATCCAGCCCTCGGTGCCGCCCTTGGCGAAGGCCGCCTCGATGATCTTGTCCTTGGAGAAGAAGCCGGACAGGCCCGGGAAGCCGATGATCGCCAGGTAGCCGAGGCCGAAGGTGACGAAGGTGACCGGCATGTACTTGCGCAGGCCGCCGTAGTGGCGCATGTCCACCTCGTCGTTCATGCCGTGCATGACCGACCCCGCGCCGAGGAACAGCCCGGCCTTGAAGAAGCCGTGGGTCACCAGGTGCATGATCGCGAAGGCGTAGCCGATCGGGCCGAGCCCGGCCGCCATCACCATGTAGCCGATCTGCGACATGGTCGAGCCGGCCAGCGCCTTCTTGATGTCGTCCTTGGCGCAACCGACGATCGCACCGAACAGCAGCGTGACCGCTCCGACCACCACCACGGCGGTCTGGGCGTCCGGCGCCAGGTCGAAGATCGTCGCGGAGCGGGTGATCAGGTAGACGCCCGCGGTCACCATGGTGGCCGCGTGGATCAGCGCCGACACCGGGGTCGGGCCCTCCATCGCGTCCCCCAGCCAGGACTGCAGCGGCACCTGCGCCGACTTGCCGCAGGCCGCCAGCAGCAGCATCAGCCCGATCGCCGTCAGCTTGCCCTCGCTCGCCTCGTGCGCCGCTCCGAAGACCGGGTCGAAGGCGAAGGAGCCGAACTCCGCGAACATCAGCATGATCGCGATCGACAGGCCGACGTCGCCGACCCGGTTGACGATGAAGGCCTTCTTCGCCGCCGTCGCCGCGCTCGGCTTGTGCTGCCAGAAGCCGATCAGGAGGTACGAGGCCAGGCCCACGCCCTCCCAGCCGAAGTACAGCAACAGGTAGTTGTCCGCGACCACCAGCAGCAGCATGGCGGCCAGGAACAGGTTCAGGTACGCGAAGAAGCGGCGCCGGCGCTCGTCGTGCGCCATGTAGCCGACCGAGTAGAGGTGGATCAGCGTGCCGACGCCGGTGATCAGCAGGACGAAGGTCATCGACAGCTGGTCGAGCCGGAAGGAGACGTCGGCCTGGAAGCCGTTCACCTGGATCCAGCTGAACAGGCGCTCGGTGACCGCCCGGTGCTCGGCGTCACGGCCGAGCATGTCCGAGAACAGGGCCAGGCCGAAGCCGAACGAGAGCGCCGCGAGCGCGGTGGCCAGCCAGTGGCCGTACCGGTCCAGCGCCCGGCCACCGAGCAGGAGCAGGGCGGCGCCGGCCAGTGGGGCCGCCACCAGCAGCGGAATGAGAGAGTTCACCGAAGGCCCTCCGCCTACAGCTTCATCAGGTTGCTGTCGTCGACCGAAGCGGAGTGCCTGGTCCGGAAGATGGAGACGATGATGGCGAGGCCGACCACGACCTCGGCCGCCGCGACCACCATCGTGAAGAACGCGATGATCTGGCCGTCCAGGGTCCCGTGCAGCCGGGAGAAGGTCACCAGGGCGAGGTTCGAGGCGTTGAGCATCAGCTCCACGCACATGAACAGCACGATCGCGTTGCGCCGGATCAGCACCCCGGCCGCGCCGATGGTGAACAACAGGGCCGACAGGTAGAGGTAGTTGACCGGGTTCACTCCGTGCCCTCCTCGTCGGCCGGATGCTCCACGTTGTTCGCCGGCACCGGCTCGCCGTTCGTCGGAACCGGCCGGCCGTTCGCCGGAACCTGCTGGCCGTTCGCCGGCACCGGCTTCAGCGACTTGCGCGGGGGCGCCATCGCCGGCCGGTCCGAGGACGGACGGCCCAGCCAATCCGCCGTGGTGTTCTCCAGCTCCGCCATCCGCTGCAGCATCGCCTGGCTCACGTCCCGGACCTGGCCGCGCTCGCGCAGCGTCGCCATCACCGAGTCCTCGGCGATCGTGCCGTCCGGCAGCAGCCCCGGGATGTCCACCGCGTTGTGCCGCGCGTACACGCCGGGCGCCGGCAGCGGCGGCACCTGGATGTTGTCCTTGATCCGCTGCGCCGCCAGCTCGCGCTGCGTCTTCGGCGCCTTCACGTGCTCCCGGTGCGTCAGCACCATCGCGCCGATCGCCGCGGTGATCAGCAGTGCGCCGGTGACCTCGAAGGCCCACACGTACCGGGTGAAGATCAGCCGGGCCAGGCCCGGCACGTTGCCCTCGGCGTTCGCCTCGGACAGCCCGGTGAAGTGGTTCAGCTTCGCGTTGGCGATCCCGGCGATCAGCAGCACGCCGAAGCCCAGCCCGCACAGCGCCGCGGCGAACCGCTGGCCCTTCAGCTGCTCCTTCAGGGAGTCCTCGCTGGTGACGCCGACCAGCATCACCACGAACAGGAACAGCATCATGATCGCGCCGGTGTAGACCACGATCTGCACCACGCCCAGGAACACCGCGCCCTGGGCCATGTAACAGACCGCCAGCGCCATCATGGTGCCCGCCAGGCAGAGCGCGCTGTGCACGGCCTTGCGCATCAGCACCATGCCCAGCGCGCCGCCGACCGCGATCACCGCGAGCACCCAGAACTGGACGGCCTCACCCGTCGAGGTCGTCCCGACCGCTTCCGCCAGCTGCGCGCTCACTGCTGCACCTCCCTCTCCCGGTCGGTGCGCTCCTGCTGAACCGTCCCCGGCGCCGCCTCGGTGACCTCGCCCCGGTAGTACGCACCCTCGTCGGCGCCCGGGAAGATCGCGTGCGGGGTGTCGACCATGCCCTCGGACAGGCCCACCAGCAGCTGCTCCTTGGTGAAGATCAGGTCCCGCCGGGAGGAGTCGGCCAGCTCGTACTCGTTGGTCATGGTCAGCGCCCGGGTCGGGCAGGCCTCGATGCACAGCCCGCACAGGATGCAGCGGGCGTAGTTGATCTGGTACACCGCGCCGTAGCGCTCACCCGGGGAGTAGCGCTCCTCGTCCCGGTTGTCCGCGCCCTCCACGTAGATCGCGTCGGCCGGGCAGGCCCACGCGCACAGCTCGCAGCCGACGCACTTCTCCAGGCCGTCCGGGTGCCGGTTCAGCTGGTGGCGGCCGTGGAAGCGCGGAGCGGTGGGCTTCTTCTGCTCCGGGTACTGCTCGGTTAGCCGCTTCTTGAACATGGCCTTGAAGGTCACGCCGAAGCCGGCGGCCGGGCCGAGGATCGACGGACGGTCGGCCCGCTCGGGGCGGTCCGTACGATCGGACTGGTCGGACATCTCGGTTCAGCTCCCTTCGGAATGGTCGGCCCCGTTGAGGGCGTCCTGGAGTTGCTTCGGGGCGCGGCTGCGCCGGCGCGGCACCGGCGGGAGCACCTGACCGGGCAGTGGCGGGACCGGGTAGCCGCCCGCCATCGGGTCGAAGTCGGCCTCGGGCGGGGTGTCCTCGGGTTCCGGCTGCTTCCTCAGGAAGTCCCGCAGCAGCGCCAGCAGCAGCACCACCCCGACCGGGGCGCCCACGTACAGCAACACCTCGCCGAAGCCGTAGCCCTCGTTGCGCAGCGCCCGCACGCTCGCGATCAGCACCAGCCACACCAGCGAGACCGGGATCAGCACCTTCCAGCCCAGCTTCATGAACTGGTCGTAGCGGAACCGGGGCAGCGTGCCGCGCAGCCAGATGAAGAAGAACAGCAGCAACTGGATCTTCAGCGTGATCCACAGCATCGGCCACCAGCCGTGGTTGGCGCCCTCCCAGAAGGTCGACACCGGCCACGGAGCCCGCCAGCCGCCCAGGAAGAGGGTCGAGGCCACCGCCGAAACCGTCACCATGTTCACGTACTCGGCCAGCATGAACATCGCGAACTTCAGCGAGGAGTACTCGGTGTTGAACCCGCCGACCAGCTCGCCCTCCGCCTCCGGCAGGTCGAACGGCGCCCGGTTGGTCTCACCGACCATCGCGATGACGTACACGATGAACGACACCGGCAACAGCGCCGCGAACCAGGTCGGCTGCTGGTGCGCCACGATCTCCGAGGTCGACATCGAGCCCGAGTAGATGAACACCGCCGCGAAGGACAGGCCCATCGCGATCTCGTAGCTGATCATCTGTGCGGACGAGCGCAGCCCGCCCAGCAGCGGGTACGTCGAACCCGAGGACCAGCCGGCCAGCACGATGCCGTAGATGCCCACCGAGGCCGTCGCCAGGATGTACAGCAGCGCGACCGGGAAGTCCGTCAGCTGGAGCGGCGTGCGGGTGCCGAAGATCGACACCTCGTTGCCGGCCGGGCCGAACGGGATCACCGCGAAGGCCATGAACGCGGGGATGGCGCAGACGATCGGGGCCAGGATGTAGACCACCTTGTCCGAGCCCTTGACCACCAGGTCTTCCTTCAGCGCCAGCTTCACGCCGTCCGCCAGCGACTGCAGCAGGCCCCACGGGCCGTGCCGGTTGGGCCCGATGCGCAGCTGCATCCAGGCCACCACCTTGCGCTCCCAGACGATCGCGATCAGCACCGTCAGGACCAGGAAGGCGAAGCAGAACACCGCCTTCAGCAGCACCAGCCACCACGGGTCCTGCCCGAAGAAGTGGAGCGTCTCGTACGGCTGCGAAGTCATCGGTCCTCCCCTTCGCCCGCGGTCTCGTCCGCGGTCACCCCGGTCCGGTCCTGCGCTGCCCGGTCCTGCGCTGCTTCACCCTGCGCCGCCTGGTCCTGCGCCGTCGGCTCGGACTCGGACTCGGACTCGGACTCGGCCGCGGCGATCGTGACCAGGTGGCCGACGGTGGTGCCGAGCGCGCGGTGGGCACCGCCCGGTGTGGAGTCGAGCGGGACCCAGACCGTGCGGTCCGGGATCGAGTCGGTGACCTCCAGCGGCAGGGCCAGCGAGCCGGCCGGGCCGGTCAGCCGCAGCGCGGCAGCCGCCTCGGCACCGATCTCCTTGGCCGTCTCCGCCGAGATCCGGGCCACCGCCCGGTGCCGGGTGCCCGCCAGGTGCGGGTCCCCCTGCTGCAGCACGCCGTTGTCCAGCAGCATCCGCCAACCCGCCAGCACCGCCTGGCCGGTGGCCGGCCGGGGCAGCGGGCCCGGGTGCGCCGCCGGGTCGGCCGTGCGGTCGCCCTCCCAGGGGGCGAAACGGTCCAGCTCCAGCCGGGCCGCCCGGACGTCCGGCAGGCCCAGCCGCCGGCCCAGCGCGTCTGCCAGCATGCCCAGCACCCGCAGGTCCGACTGGAGGTGCCGGCCCATCTGCTGGTCCGGCTTGAGCGCGGACTCGAACATCCGTACCCGGCCCTCCCAGTCCAGGAAGGTGCCGGCCTTCTCCGCCACCGCCGCCACCGGCAGCACCACGTCGGCGCGGGCCGTCACCGCCGAGGGCCGCAACTCCAGCGACACCAGGAACGGCACCGCCGCCAACGCCTCGTCGGCCAGCACCGGGTCCGGCAGGTCGTCCGGGTCCACGCCGCCGACCAGCAGCGCGTCCAGCTCGCCGCTCAGGGCCGCAGCCAGGATCCCGTCGGTGTCCCGACCCGGCCGGGTCGGGAGCTCGGCCCCGCCCCACACCGCGGACGCCTCCGCCCGGGCCGCCGGGGCGGCCACCGGACGGCCGCCCGGCAGCAGGCCCGGCAGCGCGCCCGCCTCCACCGCCCCGCGCTCTCCGGCCCGGCGCGGCACCCAGGCGAGCTTCGCGCCGGTCGTGTGCGCCAACCGCAGCACCGCCGTCAGCGCGCCCGGGACGGCGGCCAGCCGCTCACCCGCGAGGATCACCGCGCCCGGGGTGCGCAGCAGTTCGGCCGCCCGGCCGGCGTCGTCGTTCAGCGGCTCGTCCGCCGCCAGCGCCGCAAACCACTCCGGCTCGGTGCCGGGAGCGGCCGACAGCAGCGCGCCGTGCAGCTTCGCCAGGCCCCGGGAGCCGAACGCGGCCACCGAGAACACCTTCAGGCCCGTCGCCCGGGTCGCCTTGCGCAGCCGCAGGAAGACGATCGGCGACTCCTCCTCCGGCTCGAAGCCCGCCAGCAGCACCGCCGGCGCCCGGTCGAGGTCCTCGTACGCCACCCCGGTGCCGTTCACGTCGACGCCCCGCCCGGCCACCGCCGCGGCCAGGAAGTCCGCCTCCTCACCGCTGTGCGGGCGGGCCCGGAAGTCCACGTCGTTGGTGCCGAGCACCACCCGCGCGAACTTCCCGTACGCGTAGGCGTCCTCGACCGTCACCCGGCCGCCGGCCAGCACCCCGGTCCGGGCCCCGCGCAGCCCCTCGGCCGCCCGGGCCAGCGCCTCCGGCCAGGAGGCCGGCACCAGCTCGCCGTCCACCCGCACCAGCGGGGTGGTCAGCCGGTCGCGCTGCTGGGCGTAGCGGAAGGCGAAGCGGCCCTTGTCGCAGTTCCACTCCTCGTTCACCGCCGGGTCCTCGCCGGCCAGCCGGCGCAGCACCTTGCCGCGCCGGTGGTCGGTGCGCTGCGCGCAGCCCGAGGCGCAGTGCTCGCACACGCTCGGCGAGGAGACCAGGTCGAAGGGGCGCGAGCGGAACCGGTACGCCGCCGAGGTCAACGCGCCCACCGGGCAGATCTGGATGGTGTTCCCGGAGAAGTACGACTCGAAGTCGTCGCCCTCGCCGGTGCCGACCTGCTGCAGCGCCCCGCGCTCCACCAGGTCGATGAACGGGTCCCCGGCGATCTGCTGCGAGAAGCGGGTGCAGCGCGCGCACAGCACGCAGCGCTCGCGGTCCAGCAGCACCTGGCTGCTGATCGGCACCGGCTTCTCGTAGGTGCGCTTCATGCCCTCGAAGCGGGAGTCGGCGGCACCGCTGGTCATCGCCTGGTTCTGCAGCGGGCACTCGCCGCCCTTGTCGCAGACCGGGCAGTCCAGCGGGTGGTTGATCAGCAGCAGCTCCATCACGCCGCGCTGTGCCTTCTCGGCCACCGGCGAGCTGAGCTGGGTGCGCACCACCATGCCCTCGGCCACCGGGATGGTGCAGGAGGCGACCGGCTTGCGCTGGCCCTCGATCTCGACGATGCACTGGCGGCAGGCGCCGGCCGGGTCGAGCAGCGGGTGGTCGCAGAAGCGGGGGATCTGGGTGCCGATGGTCTCGGCGGCCCGGATCACCAACGTTCCCTTGGGGACCTGCACTTCGACGCCGTCGATGGTGAGCGTGACCAGTTCGACCGCGGTCTCGGAGGCGGTTGGCTCTGTGATCGTCACGCGTGCACCTCCCTTTCGGTGGCGGACTGGTGGCCGGGGCGGGGGCCGTCGGCCCAGACGGTGGAGGCGGCCGGGTCGAACGGGCAGCGGCGCTCGGCCAGGTGCTGCTCGTACTCGGCCCGGAAGTACTTGAGCGAGGAGACGATCGGGCTGGCCGCGCCGTCGCCCAGTGCGCAGAAGGACTTGCCGTTGATGTTGTCGGCGATGTCGAGGAGCTTCTCCAGGTCCCCGTCGACGCCCTCGCCCGCCTCGATCCGCTTGAGCAGCTGGACCAGCCAGTAGGTGCCCTCGCGGCAGGGGGTGCACTTGCCGCAGGACTCGTGGGCGTAGAACTCCGTCCAGCGGGTGACCGCGCGCACCACGCAGGTGGTCTCGTCGAAGACCTGGAGCGCCTTGGTGCCGAGCATCGAGCCCGCCGCCCCGACGCCCTCGTAGTCCAGCGGGACGTCGAGGTGCTCGTCGGTGAACATCGGGGTGGAGGAACCACCGGGGGTCCAGAACTTCAGCCGGTGCCCGGGGCGGATGCCGCCGCTGAGGTCGAGCAGCTGGCGCAGCGTGATGCCGAGCGGGGCCTCGTACTGGCCGGGGTTGGTGACGTGGCCGGAGAGCGAGTAGAGCGTGAAGCCGGGGGACTTCTCGGTGCCCAGGGCCTTGAACCACTCCTTGCCGCGGGCCAGGATCGGCGGCACCGAGGCGATCGACTCGACGTTGTTGACCACCGTCGGGCAGGCGTACAGGCCGGCGATCGCCGGGAACGGGGGCCGCAGCCTGGGCTGGCCGCGCCGGCCCTCCAGCGAGTCGAGCAGTGCCGTCTCCTCGCCGCAGATGTAGGCGCCGGCGCCGGCGTGCACCGTGATGTCGAGGTCGATGCCCGAGCCGAGGATGTTCCGGCCCAGCAGCCCCGCCCCGTACGCCTCGGCGACGGCCGCGTGCAGCCGGCGCAGCACCGGGACGACCTCGCCGCGCAGGTAGATGAAGGCGTGGTCGCAGCGGATCGCGTAGGAGGCGATGATCATGCCCTCGATCAACGCGTGCGGGTTGGCGAACAGCAGCGGGATGTCCTTGCAGGTGCCCGGCTCGGACTCGTCCGCGTTGACCACCAGGTAGTGCGGCTTGCCGTCGTTCTGCGGGATGAACTGCCACTTCATGCCGGTCGGGAAGCCGGCGCCGCCGCGGCCGCGCAGGCCGGCGTCCTTGACCAGGGCGATCACGTCGTCCGGCGGCATGGCGAGGGCCGCCTTGAGTCCCTCGTAGCCGTGGTGGCGGCGGTAGGTGTCGAGCGTCCAGGGACGGCTGTCGTCCCAGGAGTCGGACAGGACCGGGGTGAGCAGTTTCTCGGCCGGCTCGGCAGAGGTCATCACGCTTCGCTCCCTTCCTGGCCGTTGCCCTCGGGGCGGGGGGATTCGGAGCGGGGTGCATCGGGGCGGGAGGCATCGGGGCGGGGCGGCTCGTTGCGCGGGGAGACGACCCTGGTGCCGGGGGCGCCGGGCAGGGCCTCGCCGCGGGACAGCCGCAGGCCGGCCAGGGAGGGCGCGCCGCCGGCACCGGACTCGTCGTTGGCGCCCGGGCGCTCGTCGGGGAAGCCGGCCAGGATCCGGGCGGTCTCCTTGAAGCCGCACAGCCGAGCGCCGCGGGTGGGCCGGACCTCACGGCCGGCGCGCAGGTCGTCGACCAGCTGCCGGGCGCTCTCCGGGGTCTGGTTGTCGAAGAACTCCCAGTTGACCATCACCACGGGCGCGTAGTCGCAGGCCGCGTTGCACTCGATGTGCTCGATCGAGACCTCGCCGTCCCCGGTGGTCTCGTTGTTGCGGATGCCCAGGTGTTCCTGGAGCTCGGCGAAGATCTGGTCGCCGCCGAGCACCGCGCACAGGGTGTTGGTGCAGACCCCGACGTGGTACTTCCCGGCCGGGCGGCGCCGGTACATGGTGTAGAAGGTCGCCACCGCGGTGACCTCGGCGGTGGTGAGGTCCAGCTGCTCGGCGCAGAAGCGGATCCCGGTCGGGCTGACGAAGCCCTCCTCGGCCTGCACCAGGTGCAGCAGCGGCAGCAGCGCCGAGCGGCGCTGCGGGTAGCGGCCGATCAGCTCGGCCGCGTCGGCGGCCAGCCGGGCGTGCACCTCCTCGGGGTACGGTGCGGCCGGCAGCGCCGGCAGTCCGAGTTCGACGTTGGTCACCGGTCCACGCCTCCCATCACCGGGTCGATCCCGGCCACCGCGACGATCACGTCGGCCACCTGGCCGCCCTCGCACATCGCCGCCATCGTCTGCAGATTGGTGAACGACGGGTCCCGGAAGTGGACCCGGTACGGCCGCGTCCCGCCGTCGCTGACCACGTGCACGCCCAGCTCGCCCTTGGGCGACTCGACCGCCGCGTACGCCTGGCCGACCGGCACCCGGAAGCCCTCGGTGACCAGCTTGAAGTGGTGGATCAGGGCCTCCATCGAGGTGCCCATGATCTTGCGGATGTGGTCGAGGGAGTTGCCCATCCCGTCCGGACCGACGGCCAGTTGGGCGGGCCAGGCGATCTTCTTGTCGGCCACCATGACCGGGCCCGGCCGCAGCCGGTCCAGGCACTGCTCGACGATCCGCAGCGACTGCTTCATCTCCTCCAGGCGGATCAGGAAGCGGCCGTAGGAGTCGGCGCTGTCGGCGATCGCGACCTCGAAGTCGTAGTCCTCGTACCCGCAGTACGGGTCGGTCTTGCGCAGGTCGTGCGGCAGGCCGGTGGCCCGCAGGATCGGGCCGGTGGCGCCGAGGGCCAGGCAGCCGGGCAGGTCCAGGAAGCCGACGTCGACCAGGCGGGCCTTGAACACCGGGTTGCCGGTGGCGAGTTTGTCGTACTCGTGCATCCGGGAGCGGAAGACCTTGACCGCCTCGCGGATCTGGTCGACGGCGCCGGGCGGCAGGTCCTGGGCGAGGCCGCCGGGGCGCACGTACGCGTGGTTCATGCGCAGGCCGGTGACCAGCTCGAAGACGTCCAGGATCAGCTCGCGGTCCCGGAAGCCGTAGATCATCAGGGTGGTGGAGCCGATCTCCATGCCGCCGGTGGCCAGGCAGACCAGGTGCGAGGCGATCCGGTTGAGCTCCATCATCATCACCCGGATGACGCTGGCGCGGTCCGGGACGTCGTCGGTGATGCCGAGCAGCTTCTCGACCGCCAGGCAGTAGGCGGTCTCGTTGAACAGCGGGGTCAGGTAGTCCATGCGGGTCACGAAGGTGGTGCCCTGGACCCAGCTGCGGAACTCCATGTTCTTCTCGATGCCGGTGTGGAGGTAGCCGATGCCGCAGCGGGCCTCCTTCACCGTCTCGCCGTCGATCTCCAGGATCAGCCGCAGCACGCCGTGGGTGGACGGGTGCTGGGGGCCCATGTTGACGATGATGCGCTCGTCGTCGGCCCGGCCGACCGCCTCGACCACCTCGCCCCAGTCGCCGCCGGTGACGGTGAAGACCCGGCCCTCGGTGGTCTCGCGGGCGTCCGCTTCCTCGGTCTCTCCAAAGTGCTGGGTGTTCATCAGCTGTACGACCTCCGCTGGTCGGGAGCCGGGATCTGGGCGCCCTTGTACTCGACGGGGATGCCGCCGAGCGGGTAGTCCTTGCGCTGCGGGTGGCCCAGCCAGTCGTCCGGCATCATGATCCGGGTGAGCGCCGGGTGGCCCTCGAAGACCAGGCCGAAGAAGTCGTAGGCCTCGCGCTCGTGCCAGTCGTTGGTCGGGTAGACGCTCACCACGGAGGGGATGCGCGGGTCGGCGTCGGGCGCGGTGACCTCCAGCCGGATCAGCCGGCCGTGGGTGATCGAGCGCAGGTGGTAGACCGCGTGCAGCTCGCGGCCCTTGTCGCCGGGGTAGTGCACGCCGCTCACGCCGAGGCACAGTTCGAAGCGCAGCGCCGGGTCGTCGCGCAGGATGCGGACGGTCCCCAGCAGGTGGTCGCGGTCGATGTGGAAGGTGAGCTCGCCGCGGTCGACCACGGTCTTCCCGATCACCTCGACCGGGTCCAGGCCCTGCTCCTCCAGGGCGCCCTCCAGCTCGTCGGCGACCTCGTCGAACCAGCCGCCGTACGGGCGTTCACTCGGACCGGGCAGCGCAATCGGGGCGGCCAGGCCGCCGAAGCCGGAGGTGTCGCCGCTGCCCTTGGCGCCGAACATGCCCTGGCGGCGGCCGACCACCTCGACCGGGATCTCACGGACCGGCTGCTCCCGGCGGGTCTCGGGTACCTGGTCGTTCATCGCAGCTGCCCCCGCATCTCACTGATCGGGGTGGCCTTGAGTGCGAGCGCCTCGCCGAGTTCCTCGGCCCGGCGCTTGTTCACTCCGAGCGGCTCGTGCTGGATCTTGTCGTGCAGCTTCAGGATGGCGTCCATCAGCATCTCCGGACGGGGCGGACAGCCGGGCAGGTAGATGTCCACCGGGACGATGTGGTCGACGCCCTGGACGATCGCGTAGTTGTTGAACATCCCGCCGGACGAGGCGCAGACGCCCATCGAGATGACCCACTTGGGGTTGGGCATCTGGTCGTACACCTGGCGCAGCACCGGGGCCATCTTCTGACTCACCCGGCCCGCCACGATCATCAGATCGGCCTGACGGGGGGAGCCCCGGAAGACCTCCATGCCGAACCGGGCCAGGTCGTAGCGGCCTGCGCCGGTGGTCATCATCTCGATCGCGCAGCAGGCCAGACCGAAGGTGGCCGGGAAGAGTGACGCCTTGCGCACCCAGCCGGCGGCCGTCTCCACCGTCGTGAGCAGAAAGCCGCTCGGCAGCTTCTCCTCGATTCCCATCAGATCCCTCTCAATGCCCTCAAGTCCGCTGATACGTGGGCCGGTTCTGGCTTGTCCGCTCTTTCACAAGCGGGTGCGCAGCCGGCGGACGGGTGGGGTCAACACCCCGCGCTCGGACCACCCCGCGCTCAGTCCCACTCCAGGCCGCCGCGCCGCCACACATAGGCGTACGCGACGAAGACGGTGGCGATGAACAGGAGCATCTCGACCAGCCCGAAGATCCCCAGGGCGTCGAAGGTCACCGCCCAGGGGTAGAGGAAGACGATCTCGATGTCGAAGACGATGAAGAGCATCGCCGTCAGGTAGTACTTGATCGGGAACCGACCGCCGCCCACGGGCTGCGGGGTCGGCTCGATGCCGCACTCGTACGCCTCCAGCTTGGCCCGGTTGTAGCGCTTGGGGCCGGTGAGTGAGGCCATCACGACGGAGCCGACCGCGAACGCCGCCGCGATGGCACCGAGTACGAGGATCGGCGCGTAGGCATTCATAGCCCCCGCTCCCTCCGTCCAGTCGTCCTTGACTGCAGATCGGAACCGGCGGGTCACACTGAGGTGAACCCGCGTTCCAGTTCCCGAGATCCACCTCATGTGAGGCAGTTCACAAAGCCTGGAACGAGCGCATCCTATGCCCGTCGGCTTGTGATCTGCGACACGCAGTTCACCGCCATCTTTGTGATCTACGACACCATGTGAATGGTGTCGAATGCGAACATGCCCAGATCTGTCGACGCATAGCAGTCAAATGATCACAAACAGTCGCATTTACCTGTGAAGCGGCTGGTCAGGGGCATGGTCCTATATCAACCATGCATCGCCTTGGGCAAATTTCCAGGCGTCATGTTGACGTGTTATGTCGGCTCACTCGGAGGGGTGGCGGGGGGCCGAACGCTCGCTTGACCCTTCGTTCACAAGCGCGCGAGCTTGTCGTTGGGTGGGGTTGCCCTCCCCCTCGCCCACCCGCCCGCCGACGCCTCCGCCCGACGCCTGTGCCTGCTTCCTACGCCCGACGCCTGTGCTGGGGTTGGCGGCACTGCCTGCGCTGGGGTTGGCGGCACTGCCTGCGCTCGGCCGCTTCGGTTGTGCGGCAGCGCGGGCCGTGTGGGCCACGCGCCATTGGGGGTGGGCGGCGCCGACCATGCAGGCCTCACGGCCGCACCGCCGAAGCGGGGTCGGCGCCCTCGCCCGCACCGCACCTGCAAGTCCGCCGCCCGCCTGTGCCGGGCCGCGACCTCGCACTGGTCAGCGCTGACCTTGCCCGGGGCCGGCCCGCTCCGGCACTGCCCGCCGTGCTCGGGGCCTGCCAGCCTAGGCCCCGGGCTGCCCGGGCTCTCGCCCTCCGGGCCAGGGGCCGGTTACTGGCGGCCCGCCCCCTGCTCCCAGATCCAGGCCGCGATGCCCACCCGGTTACGGGCTCCGATCTTGCGCTGGATGTTGGCGAGGTGGTTCTTCACCGTTCCCGGTGAGATGAACAGTCCTGCGCCGATCTCGGCGTTGGTCGCGCCGTCTGCCACCAGCTCGGCGATCTCCCTTTCTCTCGTGGTCAGTTCCTCCGTCGGCCCGGCTATCGGCGGCGGAGCCGCCACAGCCGCCTTGGCGGCCGGCGCAGGCTTCGGCTCCGTACCCGGGAGTGCCATGTGCCGCAGGAGCCGGACGGTGATCTGCGGGCTGATCAACGCGTCCCCGGCCATCGCCGCCCGGACCGCCTCGATCAGCAGCACCGGCCCCGACCGCTTCAGCAGGAATCCGGCCGCCCCGTGCCGCAGTGCCGTGTGCACGTACTCGTCCAGGTCAAAGGTGGTCACCACGATCACCTTGCACTGGTCGGCCAACTGACGTGTGACCTCCAAACCGTCCAGCTTCGGCATCCGGATGTCCGCGAGCACCACGTCCGGCCGCAGTCTCCTTGCTTCCTCCACCGCTGCGGCGCCGTCCGCCGCCTCAGCCACCACCACCATGTCCGGCTGGACGTCCAGGATCATCCGGAACGCACTACGAACGTCCGCCTGGTCGTCCGCGATCAGGATCCGAACCGGCCCTGTGCCATTGCCCATATCCGCACCTCCCCGTTACCGACCCGCGTCGGCTTCTACGATCGCGCCGGCCCTGCGCCGGCCTCCTCCAACGGCAGTACCGCCGTCACCCTCCAGGCCTCCCGCTCGTGTGGGCCGGCTTCCAGCGAACCACCGAGGGCCTCCACCCGGGCCGCCAACCCAGGCAGTCCGCTTCCGCCGCCACGGCGCGGCCGCCCTGCCGGGCCCGGTGCCCGACCGTCGTTGGTCACGGTCAGCTCCAGCCTTGCGCCACTGCGGCGGGCCCTGATCTCGACCGCCCGCGCGGCCGGAGCGTGCCGCCGGACATTGGTCAGTGACTCGACCACGATCCGGTGGACGGTGCCCTCCACCTCACGCGGCACCGACTCCTCCAGCAGCTCCAACCGGACTTCGGCGCCGCCCGTCGCGGTGAACCGCTCGGCCACCCCGGCGAGTTCGGCGAGCCCGGGCTGCGGACCGCGGCCGCCGCCCTCCTCGCTGCGCAGCAGCTGTACCGTCCGGTCCAGCGAGGCCAGCGCCCGCTGCCCGGCCTGCTCTATTCGCTGGAACATCTCGGCCGCCCGGGCCGGGTCGATCCCGGCCAGGTAGGCCCCCGCCTGGGCCTGGGCGACCATGCCGCTGACATCGTGCGCCACGAAGTCGTGCAGGTCGTGGGCCAGTTCGATTCGCTGTGCCCGCCTGGCCTCGGCCACCGCCTTGTTGCGTCCCTCGTCCAGGCCCCGCAGGTAGAGCCCGATCAGGACGACCGGCAGGGAGAGCATCGATCCGAACCCGAAGAGCGTGAGCGTGTCCGCGGGCCCCTCGATGAACGCGAACCGGGACGGCCAGAGGGCGACCGCTCCGCATGCCGTCCAGGCCGCGGCCGCACACCGCGGGCCGTCCTCGGCGCGCAGGCTGATGACCACCGACAGCAGCAGGACGGCCAGTTCGGCCAGGCCCAACAGCCCGGCCCAGCGCTGGCCCTCCGCCCAGCGGCCGAGGAGCCAGACGGCGAGCGTGACCACGACCGATGCCGCCCCGAGCGCCATGGTCACGGCCGCCGCCCCGTACCGCGCCCGCGCCGCCCAGGCCGGCGGCACCAGGACCAGGACAACACCGGACAGAACCTGAGTCATCGTCATCACCTCTCCTCGACTCTTCGACTGCCGTCACATTACGACGCCACCCATGCGGCATGCCTGTGCCGATCGGCATATTTCAAAGGCCGGTTGAACAGGAGGAACAGCCCGATCGGCATCTGCCGCAAACCCCTGGCCGGCCTCCAGTCTTGAGTCATCGCACCGGCCACGGAGGCCGGAGCCGAAGGGAGTCCACCACCATGTCGAAGCTCGTGATCAACGCCCGCAGCACCACCCGCCGGGCCGAGGCGACCGCCCCGGTCGTCCCGCCCGCCCCGCGCTGGGCCCAGCTCGCCGCCAAGGCCGCCGCCCTCACCACCGTCCCCTCGGGGCTGTGGCGAATCGTCTTCGGCTTCGGCGCCCCGATGGGTTTCACCGGCGCGACGGCCGCTGCGTACGCCGAGCACCAGCCGGGCTGGGGCACGGTCTACTGCGTGGCGCTGAGCGCCCTTGCCGAGTCGCTGGCCTTCCTGACCCTGGGCCTGGTCCGGCCCTGGGGGCTGATCGCGCCCCGGTGGATCCCGCTGATAGGCGGCCGCCGGGTCCAGCCACTCGCCGCGATCCTCCCGGCCATGCTGGGCTCGGTGGTGCTCACGGCCGTCGGCATGGAGGCGCTCTTCGGCGGCTGGGCACGCAACCTGGTCGATCCGGATTCGCCGCGTGGCTTCGCCGCCGTGGTGATGACGCTCGCATACCTGCCCCTGGTCGCCTGGGGCCCGCTGCTCGGTGCGGTCACCCTCGACTACGCCCGCCGGACGCTGCGGCGGCGCCGGTGACGAGGGTGGCTGGTCACACCCGGGCCGGCTCGGCATTCGACCCCGCCGCGTCAGGATCGCCCTCTCCCTCTCCCTGGCCTCTGGGCGGGCGCGGCGCGGGAGCGGTGCGCCGGCCCCACTCGGTCGCGACCAGCACGAGGGCTCCTCCGAGCAGGGCAAGCGGGCCCATCCGGTTCCCGGCCACGGTGATCCCGAAGACGGCGGCCCACAGCGGCTCGGTGCCGAGCAGCAGGCTCACCCGGGAGGGCGAGGTGGCCCGCACGGCCCACATCTGGACGAAGAAGGCGAACAGGGTGCAGAACAGGGACAGATGGAGCAGCCAGACCCACTGGCCGACCCCGTACGAGCGTGCGACCGTCCAGGGCGCGGGCCCGACCGATGGCGCGACGACGGCGAAAACGCCGGTGGCCACGGCGAGTTGGACCCAGGTGACGGCGAGCATGTCGGTGTCGCGGACGGCCCGGGTGCGGGCCATCGCGAGGACGTACGCCGAGCGGACCAGGGCGGCGCCCAGCACCAGCAGATCACCGAGCATGGGAGGGCGCAGCCCGCCGTCGCCGGTGAGCAGGGCGACGCCGAGGACGGCCAGTCCGGCGGCCGCGAGGAAGGCCTTCGGTGGCGCGGTCCGGCCGAGGGCGCTCTCGCCGAGCGGGGTGAGCACCATCGCGAGGCTGATGATCAGACCGGCATTGGTCGCGGAGGTGTGGACGGCGCCGTAGGTCTCCAGCAGGAAGATCCCGCTGAGCACCAGTCCCAGTGCGGCACCGCCGAGCCACTCGGCACGGTTCAGCCTCCGCAGGGCACGCCATGCGACCACCCCGAGCAGCGGCAGCACCAGCCCGAACCGCAGTACGAGCATCGCCACCACCGTCCCGGGCTCGGCCACCCGCTGGACGGCGAGGAAGCTCGACCCCCACACCACGGCCACGAGCAGGACCGGAAGATCACGAAGGACCGACGAGGACGAACCCTCGGGCAGGTCGGAAGAGGAGGCTGGCATGCGAAAGATCCCTCCGAACGGACGGAACCGGCGGGCGCGAGTACCGTACGGCGTCGGACGGACCCAGGAGCCGGGCGGAAGGCCCGGCGGTGGACGGGGCGGAACGCGGAGCAAGGGGGCGCCATCCTCGCGCACCGGGCCACCGATGATCAATGCCCTGTCCGGGCACGGGTGGGTCAGGCGGCGAGCAGACCGTTCGCCGCGGCGATCGCCTCGATGTCGGCCGGGGTCCCGGACATGATGACGCGGACGTGCGCGGTGACCAGCTCGGTCGGCCAGTCCCACCAGGCCGAGCGGAGCAGGCGCTCGATGTCGGCGTCGTCGAAGCGGCGGCGGATCGGGCGGGCGGGGTTGCCTCCGACGACGGTGTACGGCTCGACGTCGGAGGTGACCATGGCTCCGGCGGCGATGATCGCGCCATCGCCGATCCGGACACCCGGCAGGACGGTGGCCCCGTGACCGAACCAGACGTCGCTGCCGACCACCGTGTCGCCCCGGCTGGGCAGGCCCGTGACGATGTCGAGGGTCCGCTCGGTCCAGCTGCCGCCGAACATCGTGAAGGGGAAGGTGGAGACACCGACGGTCGGATGGGCTGCGCCGGCCATCAGGAAGCGGGTGCCGGTGGCGATCGCGCAGTACTTGCCGATCACCAGCCGCTCGGGGCCGTACGCATAGAGGACGTTGCGCTCCTCGAAGCGGGTGGCTCCGTCGGGGTCGTCGAAGTAGGTGTACTCGCCGACCTCGATCCGCGGGTCGGTGACGAGCGGGCGCAACAGGACCACCCGGTCGTGGCCGGCGAGCGGGTGGAGGGCGGCAGGGTCGGGGATGACAGTGGCGGGCACGCGAGCTCCTCTCGTAATGCGACTTGAGTCGCATTACGATGAGCATGGCACGACCACCACCCCTCGGCAAGCCTTAACGCAACTGGAGTCGACTTTGACTGGCCCCACCCACCCCGCACCGGAACCCCGCACCCCCACCCCACGCCCGGGCGGCCGCAGCGCCCGGGTCCGGGCGGAGGTGGTCGCCGCCACGCTCGCGGAGATCACCGAGAAGGGATACGACGGTCTCACCGTCGAGGCGGTCGCCGCCCGCGCCGGAGTCCACAAGGCAACCCTCTACCGGCGCTGGGGCGGGGTGGACGGCCTGGTCGCCGACGCCCTGACCGCCTCCGCCGACCAGGCCTGGCCCCTGCCCGACACCGGAGACCTCCAGCAGGACCTCCGCCGGATCACCCGGGAGGTGTTCAGCGTCTTCACCGACCCGGAACTCGGCCCCACGCCAACCGCGCTGATCTTCGCCGCCCAGCGCTCGGACGCCGGGGCGGCCGCCCTGCGCGCCTTCTTCGCGGCCCGCCACCGGCAGGCCGCCGAGGTGGTCGAACGGGCCGCCGCCCGCGGCGAGTTGCCCGCCGGGACGGACAGTGCCGAAGTGGTACGGGCCGCCGTCGCCCCGCTCTACTACCGCCTGTTCGTCTCCGACGATCCGCTGGACGCCCGCACCGCCGAGCGAGCCGCCGACGCCGCCGCCCTGGCCGCCCGCACCGGACTCTTCGCGCCCACCTCGCCCGCCCCGGAGCAGAACTGACAAACCATCACACCGCTGTCGCCCGAGGAACCACGGCCGTCCCAACCCCTACCGCATCCCCACCAGGCCGTGGATGATGCACCCATGACAACCCCGCCGTCCACCACCCCCCGGAAGGCCCGTCACGTGAAGCGCAAGCACTGGGCGCTGGTCGCCGCTGCCACCGTCCTCCCGCTCGTGGCGAGCACCGGCACCGCCTTCGCGGAAGCCCCCGCGGCTGCCGCCCCCGCCGCAGGCTGCACCTACACACCGGCCGTCCCGGCCGACAATTTCAAGGGCATCCCGGTGTTCGACGCCAAGAAGGCGGCGAAGCCCTACCGCGCGACACTGCGGACCAGCCAGGGCCAGATCACCTTCGAGGCACTGACCGACAAGGCGCCCTGCACCACCTTCTCGTTCCGGTTCCTCGCCGAGCACGACTACTTCGACCGCAGCCACTGCCACCGCCTCACCACCCAGCGGATCTACGTCCTCCAGTGCGGCGACCCGACCGGCACGGGCAGCGGCGGTCCGGGCTACTCGTTCCCGGACGAGAACCTGACCGGTGCCACCTACCCGGCCGGCACCGTGGCCATGGCCAACGCCGGCCCGAACACCAACGGCAGCCAGTTCTTCTTCGTCTGGAAGGACACCAAGCTCTCCCCCGCCTACACCCCGTTCGGCCGGATCACCGCCGGCCTGGACGTCCTCCAGAAGATCGCCGCCGGTGGCGAGGACGACCAGAACAACCCGGGCGACGGCTTCCCCAACCTCCCGGTGAACATCCGCAACGTGAAGATCAGCGCCCGCTGACCCGGAGGGCCGGACAGCCCCGGCCTGCCACCCGCCCGCCCCCGCTCCCGTACGGTGGCAGCACACCGACGACACCGCATGGGAGCAGGAGCAGCGCCGCATGGACAGCCGGATCTGGGAGAGCGTCGACCACTTGGTCGCGTGGCTGGACGAGCAGAGCACGCAGTCGCCCCAGGAGGAGCGGCTACTGCGCATCCTCAAGCTCTCCGAGGAGGTCGGCGAGGTCGGTGCGGCGGTCATCGGCGCCACCGGCCAGAACCCGCGCAAGGGGGTCACCCACACCTGGGAGGACGTCCAGCACGAACTCTGCGACGTCGTCTTCTCCGCCCTCGTCGCGCTGAGGACCCTCACCCCCGACGCGGCCCGGATCTTCGCCGAGCGCCTCGCCTACGTCGAACAGCGCTCCGCCGACTTCCGCCGGCCGGCAGAGGCCCCCCAGACGGCCGAAGGGGTGTAGGCGACAACTCCCCCTGGCGAAGCACGGCTCCTTCGACATCGGCCTTGATGAAGCTTGATGAAGTACGGGTGGTCGCCGCGGGCAAGGCGGTCCTGTCCCCGGACGTCACCCGGAGGCTGATCGACGACGTCACCCGGCACCGGGCCGCCCAGCTCCCGGTGCCTGGTGCCACTGACCGGCGCCTGATGCCACTGACCTGACCTGACCATCAAGCCCCGGGAGTGAACCGGCCGGTCCTGCGACGAACCGGCCGGGCACGGGCAGGCGACCGGGCGGGATCAGGCGTTCGGCGCGACCCTGGCGAGGCCATTGATCACGCGGTCCATGGCGTCGCCGCCCTGCGGATCGGTGAGGTTGGCGAGCAGCTTGAGGGTGAAGCGCATCAGCATCGGGTGGGTGAGGCCGCGCTGGGTGGCGAGCTGCATCACCTTGGGGTTGCCGATGAGCTTCACGAAGGCGCGGCCCAGCGTGTAGTAGCCGCCGTACACGTCCTTGAGGATGCGCGGGTAGGCCTGGAGGGCACGCTCGCGGCCACCGTCGGTGACCCGGGCGAGGGCCTGCACGATGACCCCGGCGGCGATCTGGCCGGATTCCATCGCGTAGGCGATGCCCTCGCCGTTGAACGGGTTGACCATGCCGCCCGCGTCGCCGACGAGCAGCAGACCGCGGGTGTAATGCGGCTGCCGATTGAAGGCCATCGGCAGCGCGGCGCCACGGATCGGCTCGGTCATGTTCTCGGGCGTGTAGCCCCACTCCTCCGGCATGCCGGCGCACCAGGCCTTGAGCACCTCGCGCCAGTCCAGCTCGCCGAACGCGGGCGAGGAGTTGAGGATGCCGAGGCCCACGTTGGAGGTGCCGTCGCCCATGCCGAAGACCCAGCCGTACCCGGGCAGCAGCTTGCGCTCGCCGCCGCGGGTGTCCCACAGCTCCAGCCAGGACTCCAGGTAGTCGTCGTCGTGGCGCGGCGAGGTGAAGTAGGTGCGGTAGGCGACGCCCATCGGACGGTCCTCGCGCCGGTGCAGGCCCATGGCGAGCGAGAGCCGGGTGGAGTTGCCGTCGGCGGCGACCACCAGCGGAGCCCGGAAGGTGACCGGCCGCTTCTCGTCGCCGAGCTTGGCGGTGACGCCGACGATCCGGCCGGTGCGCTCGTCCAGGACCGGACCGCTGACGTTGCAGCGCTCGTAGAGCCGCGCGCCGGCCTTCTCGGCCTGACGGGCCAGCAGCTCGTCGAAGTCGGCACGCTTGCGCACCAGGCCGTAGTCGGGGAAGGAGGACAGCTCGGGCCAGTCGAGTTCCAGCCGGACGCCGCCGCCGATGATGCGCAGGCCCTTGTTGTGCAGCCAGCCGTTCTCGGTGGAGACGTCGATGCCCATGTCCACCAGCTGCTTGGTGGCGCGGGGGGTCAGGCCGTCGCCGCACACCTTCTCGCGCGGGAAGGCGGTCTTCTCCAGCAGCAGCACGTCCAGCCCGGCCTGGGCGAGGTAGTACGCGGTGGTGGAGCCGGCCGGGCCCGCACCGACCACGATGACGTCGGCCGTGCTCTCCACGGGGCTGTCCGGCTTCGTCAGATCGGCTGCGGTCTCGGACACGTGGACACACTCCTGGAACTGCGGCTGGGGGACGGCGGCTTTGCCTCCGGCAGTCTAGTTCCGCTCATGCCACCGGATGCGCCCCCGCCCCCGACCACCGCCCCGGGCCCTGGAGCCCGAACCGCGAGCACCGAGTCCTGAGACCCGGACCGCGGGCCCACGCCCGGGACCCGAACCGCAGGCCCAAGCCCAGGGACCCGAACCGCGGGTCCCAAGCCCAGGGGTCCGAGCCGCGGGTCCCAAGCCCGGGGGTCCGAGCCGCCCGAGCCCGGCTACGCGATCTTGTAGGCCCGGTGCAGCGCGACGATCCCGCCGGTCAGGTTCCGCCAGGCGACCTTCGACCAGCCGTTGTCCTGGAGCCTGGCGGCCAGCCCCGGCTGGTCCGGCCAGGCCCGGATGGACTCGGCGAGGTAGACGTACGCCTCCGGGTTGCTGCTGACGGCGGTGGCCACCGGCGGCAGCGCGCGCATCAGGTACTCGGTGTAGACCGTCCGGAACGGCGTCCAGGTCGGGGTGGAGAACTCGCAGATCACCAGCTTGCCGCCGGGCTTGGTGACCCGCAGCATCTCGCGCAGCGCCGCGTCGGTGTCCTGGACGTTGCGCAGCGCGAAGGAGATCGTCACCGAGTCGAAGGTGTCGTCCGCGAACGGCAGCCGGGTGGCGTCGCCGGCGGTGAGCGCCAACTCGGGGTGGCGGTGCTTGCCCTCGGTGAGCATGCCGACCGAGAAGTCACACGGGACGACCTTCGCCCCGGCCTCGGCGAAGGGCAGCGAGGAGGTGCCGGTGCCGGCCCCGAGGTCGAGCACGAGGTCCCCCGGTCCGGCGGCCACCGCCTCGGCCACCGCCCGGCGCCAGGCACGGGCCTGGCCGAGGGAGAGCACGTCGTTGGTGCGGTCGTACTTGGCCGCGACGTCGTCGAACATGGCGGCGACTTCGTGCGGCTGCTTGTCCAGAGAGGCTCGGGTCACGCCCCCATTGTTCACCCTCACACGGACACCCCGACCCACGGGGCACGCCGACCCCGAGCCGCACCTCCGAGCACACCCCCGAGCCCGAGCCACCTACCCACCGGCACCACCGGTACCGGGCACGCCCCCGTCAGTGCTGAGCGCGCCGCCCGCCCGCACGCCGACGGCGACGGGACCGCTTGCCGTGCGTTATCGCGGGCATCCCGTCCGCCAGTGCCTCGGCCGCCAGTGCGAGGTTGGCGGCCAGCTTCCCCTGCCCGCCGCGGACCGCGAGGGCCTTGTGGTGCCGCCGGATGCGCAGCACGCAGATCGCGAAGAGCACGACGGCCACCGGCACGCTGTACCGGGCCAGGCCCACGCCGACCGGCTGCGGGTAGGTGTCGCCGCAGATCCGCACCGCGCCCGGGTCGTCGGCGGCGTGTTCCAGGCAGACCCTGTCGCCGAGCTTGGCGCCGTCCGAGAGCGGCAGCGCGGCCGCCGTGTGGGGCTCTCCCTCGACCCGGTAGCTGACGGCGCTGTAGGTGCCGCCTCCGCTCGGGAGCTGGGTGACGACTCCGTCGACTCTCACCGGGTGCGCCTCGATCCGGTCGGCCTGGTCGGCCTGGCGCCAACCGAGCAGGCACATGCCGACGGCCAGCACGGCACTGAGCACGGCGGCGAGGTACCAACCACGGCCCAACCGCGGGGTGCGCGGCGGGGGAACGATCGCGGTTCGCATGGTTCCTGTCCTGGCTTGCCTTCGGGGCCGGGGACACGGCCCCGCCGCCCGCGGGCGCGGGTGGTGGTGTGGTGAGGGTACGGAGTGAGCTGTCCGGGATCGTATCCGCTGGCGGGCCCTCAGGTCACGATGAACTGGCAATCACTCTCCGCGACCGGCAGCGGAGTTCGGGTGCACACGAAGGAAGTCCCGTGCACCACAAGGAAATCCGACTACTGGCGAGTACGTCACACCCGACGTGACGACCGTCTCACCGCCGGCGGTACACCAACCGCCCGCCCAGCACCGTGGCCAGGCACCCGCCCGCCACCGGTTCGGCGCCCCCGTCCCCCGCGACCGCGAACACCGCGAAGTCTGCCCGGCCCCCGGCCGCCACCCGCCCGTGCACGGCCTCCGCGAGCGGCAGGGCGGCCAACGGGTCCAGCGGCCCCGCACCTCCGCCGTCCGGCCCTCCGGGCGAAACGGAGGGAGCCGGCAGCCCCACGATCCCCGACCGCGCCACGGCCGTCCGCACCGAGGCCCGTTCGAAGGGCCCGGCCACCGCCGTCACCCCGTATCCGAGCATCCGCTGCAGCCCCCGCCGCGCACTGGCCCCGCACCGCACCTCGTCGGTGGATCCGGCCAGCCCGTCCGCCACCGGCTCGACGCCGACCTCCTCCCGCGGATCCGGGTGGTACGCACGTTCCAACAGCCAGTGCCCGTACGGATTGCGCAGCCCCGGGGCGAGCAGGGCCGTTCCCCAGTCCCGCACCCGGGCGCCCGGGTGCGCGGTCGTCAGCTCCCCGTACGGCCCGACCGCCTCGATCAGCTCGCCACGCACCACCACCGCCCCGTCGGCGATGGACGGGGCGATGGGATCGGCCGGGTCGGGCAGCACGAACGCCGCCCGGTGCAGAGTCAGCACAACAGCGCCTTCGACTTCGACGACAACGGCAACGGCAACGGCAACGGCGCCGGCATCAGCGACACCGCCGCCGACGCCGACACCGGCACAAGGAGGGACCCACGAGGAGGGACCCACGAGAGGGGACTGGAGAGGAAGGAGGACTCAGTTGTCCAGGATCTTCAGCTCGGGGTGCGCGGTGCCGCCCTCGATCGCCGTGGAGGAGATGTGCGAGGCGACCCGCGGGTCGACCGGGTCGTTGGCCGGGTCGTCCAGCACCCGCAGGTGCTCGTAGGTGGTCGAGCGCTGCGCCGGGACGCGGTCGGCGGCCCGGATGAGGTGGATCAGCTCGGTGAGGTTGGAGCGGTGCTTGGCGCCCGCCGCCGAGACGACGTTCTCCTCCAGCATCACGGAGCCGAGGTCGTCCGCACCGTAGTGCAGCGACAGCTGGCCCGCCTCCTTGCCGGTGGTGAGCCAGGAGCCCTGGATGTGGGCGACGTTGTCGAGGAACAGCCGGGCGATCGCGATCATCCGCAGGTACTCGAAGACGGTGGCCTGGGTCGAGCCCTTCAGGTGGTTGTTCTGCGGCTGGTAGGTGTACGGAATGAACGCCCGGAAACCGCCGGTGCGGTCCTGCACATCGCGGATCATCCGCAGGTGCTCGATCCGCTCGGCGTTGGTCTCGCCGGTGCCCATCAGCATGGTGGAGGTGGACTCCACGCCGAGGCCGTGGGCGATCTCCATGATCTCCAGCCAGCGCTCGCCGGACTCCTTCAGCGGGGCGATCGCCTTGCGCGGCCGCTCCGGCAGCAGCTCGGCACCGGCGCCGGCGAAGGAGTCCAGGCCCGCCTTGTGGATCCGGGTGATGGCCTCCTCGACGGAGACGCCCGAGATCCGCGCCATGTGCTCGACCTCGGAGGCGCCCAGCGAGTGGATCACCAGCTGCGGGAAGTCGGCCTTGATCGCCGAGAACGCACGCTCGTAGTACTCCACGCCGTAGTCCGGGTGGTGGCCACCCTGGAACATGATCTGGGTGCCGCCCAGCTCGACCGTCTCGGCGCAGCGGCGCAGGATCTCGTCGAGCTCGCGGGACCAGCCCTTGTCGCTCTTCGGCGGCACGTAGAAGGCGCAGAACTTGCACGCCGTCACGCAGACGTTGGTGTAGTTGATGTTGCGCTCGATGATGTACGTCGCGATGTGCTCGGTACCCGCGTAGCGACGGCGGCGCACCGCGTCGGCGGCGGAGCCGAGCGCGTGCAGCGGCGCCGAGCGGTAGAGCTCCAGCGCCTCCTCCGGGGTGATCCGACCACCGGCGGCGGCCCGGTCGAGCACGGCCTTCAGGTCGGTGCTGGACGCATCGAGGGTGGTCGCTGCGAGCTCGGTCACCTGGCGGCCTTCTCTCTCTCAAGTGCAACTCGGGTACGGCCGAACCAGCCTACGCCAGCACATTCCGCCGCCCGCGTCAGCCCGCTGAACTGCGCACGGGCCGGCCCCGGACGGTCTCCGGACCGCGCCGCCCGAGCCGCCGGTCCCGGCCGGACCTCCGAGTCGGACGCCCCGGTCGGACGTCTCAGCCGCCCGTTCCGTTCGCCCTGCGCATCGTGCCGGTCGGGTTCCCGGCCGGAGGGTCGGCGGAGGTGAAACGGATCGTCCCGTCGGACTGGAGGGTGAGGGTCTCCGCGTCGGAGCCGCCGGTGCAGGCACCGGGGATCGAGGAGCGGACCAGCCGGGACTGGAACACCAGCTCGGTGGCGGAGGCGGACTTGAGCGTCCAGGCTCCCTCACAGCTGATCGGGAGCAGTCCGGAGGCGGCGTTGCGGCTGGTGGCGCCCTCCTGGCCGACCGCCGCCGGACGGATGGTGAGCGTGGTGGTCCCGCCGGGCAGTCCCTTGTCGGTGACCATGTCCCCGCTCCAGGTGCCCAGGAAGGCGGCGGGCACCACGCTCGGCCCGCCCGTCCCGGGCGGCGCCGTACCCGGGCCGGACGCCGTCGCGGTACCGGGCGCGCCGGAGGCCGAGGCCACCCCGGAGCCGAAGGCCCCGCTCGGCAGGACGGCCTGGCCCGGATCGACGGACACCTCCGGCAGCGGCCCCGTCGAGGGCCCCGACGCCGCCGGTTCGGCCCGGTGCAGCCACCCGTACAGCCCGTACCCACCGCCCCCGAGCACCACGAGCGCCGCCACGACCGCAACCGCGATCCAGGCACTCCGCGGCCGTGCCTTCGCGGGTTCGTCCCACACGCCGACGCACAGCGGCAGGTGGTCCCCCTCGCCCTCCGGCCTGCCCCCGGACACGAAGGTCGGCGTCCGCATCGCACCGGCCACCGCGCCGGAAGCCGCCTCACCGGAAGCACTCGCCTCCGAAGCCGCCTCACCGGAAGCACTCGCCTCCGAAGCCACCTCACCGGAAGGCACCCTGCCCGAAGCCGCCGTCCCCGGCTCCCCGTCCAGGTCCAGCAGCTCCACCGCACTGCGCCCCACCCCCGCCGCCAGCTCCACCGGCAGCCAGCCGCCCTGGGACAGCCGGGTGGCGGCGGTGCCGTCCGGGTCCAGCCGGGCGCGGAGCTGCTGCGGGGTGGGCCGGGCGGCCGGGTCCTTGGCCAGGCAGTCGAGGACGGTCCCCCGCAGCGGCTCGGGCAGCCCGGCCACGTCCGGTTCCTCGTGCAGCACCCGGTAGAGCAGGACGGCCGCGCTGACCCCCTCTCCGAAGGGGTGAACGCCGCTCGCGGCGAAGGCGAGGACGGTACCGAGCGAGAAGACGTCCCCGGCCGGCCCGACCGTCTGCCCGTTCGCCTGCTCGGGCGACATGAAGCCGGGCGAACCGACCACGTAACCGGAACGGGTGAGACCGCCGGCGGCATCCAGGGCCCGGGCGATCCCGAAGTCGATCAGCCGCGGCCCGTCCAGGGTGAGCAGCACGTTGGAGGGTTTGACGTCCCGGTGCACCAGGCCGAGCCCGTGGACGTGGGCGAGCGCCTCGGCGAGCCCGACGCCGAGCGAGCGCACGGCCGGTTCGGGCAGCGGCCCGTACGTCCGGACGGCGTCGCCGAGCGCGGGGCCCGCCACGTAGCCGGTGGCGGCCCAGGGCTGTGCGCCCTCGGTGTCGGCGTCCAGCACGGGCGCGGTCCAGGCACCGCCGACCCGTCGGGCGGCGGCCACCTCCTGTCGGAACCGGGCGCGGAACTCGGCATCGTCCGCGAGCTCCGACCGCACCACCTTGACGGCGACGGTGCGCCCGCCGGCGGTCCGGCCGAGGTAGACCCGGCCCATCCCGCCCGCGCCGAGCCGCCGCAGCAGCCGGTAGCCGCCCACCTGGCGCGGATCGTCCGATCCCAGTGCCCGCATCCCCGCACGCTCCCCTCGCCCTCGCACGCACGCCCCGCCGACCGGCCGTCAACCGACCGCCGTCAACCGGCCACCCGACCACCGGCCGGCCGCCGCACGCGCCTCGGGTGCAGACCGTACCGGGCCCGGCCGGGCCCCGCCCGCCCCTCGGACAGGAGCGGACGGGAACAGGGGGCACGGCCGGCCCCAGGGCCGGACGCGTCCTACGACCCCAACGGCAACGCCACCGGCTCCAGCCGCCGCACCACGACGTCCGGGGCGAACCCGCTGTCGTGCGCGACCCGTCGGGCGAACTCCGCGACGCCGGCCAGCTGCCGCTCGCCGAGCGAGAAGTCGAGCGCCTCGCTGAAGTACCGCTCCAGCACGTCCGCCCCGAAGGACTCCCAGCGGGCGGCCTGCTCGGCGACCTTGGCGGCCTCCACCAACGACAGGTCGCGGGACTCCAGGAAGGCCCGGTGCACCGCGGCGGTCAGTTCCGGGGCGCGCTCGGCGAACTCGCGCCGCACCGCCCAGACGGCGAAGACGAACGGCAGGCCGGTCCACTCCTTCCACATCTCGCCGAGGTCGTGGACGATCAGCCCGAGGTCGGCGGCCTGCCCGAGGTAGGCGCGCAGGGCCGGGTCGCCGATCAGGACGGCGGCGTCGGCTTCGGCGAGCATCGCGCTGAGGTCCGGCGGGCAGCTGAAGTAGTCCGGGCGCACGCCCTCGCGCTCCTCCAGGAGCAGCCGGGCGAGCCGTACGGAGGTGCGGCTGGTGGAGCCGAGGGCGACCCTGCGGCCGTCGAGGTCGGCGAGCGGCACCTTGCTCACGATCAGGCAGGACATCACCGGGCCGTCGCTGCCGACCGCGATGTCCGGTAGGACCAGCAGGTCGTCCGCGTTGCGCAGGTACTCCACGCAGGTGATCGGGCCGATGTCCAGGGTGCCGCCGACGAGCTGGTCACTCAGCTTTTCCGGGGTGTCCTTGGTGAGATCCAGATCGAGCAGATTGCCGGTCCTGGCGAGCCCCCAGTAGAGGGGAACGCAGTTCAGGAACTGAATGTGGCCGACTCGCGGCCTGACCGGGGTGTTCTGCCGGGGCTCCCGCGTCCGCGCGTCCGGTGTTCGTGCTTCCGGTGCTGCCACTGCGCCGCTCCCTTGCTGTTCGTGCCTCCCCGCAGCGTATGCCTGCTGTTCGCGGCGGCTCGCACCGGCCACCCGACGCGCCCTCACGCGCGGTGGACGACCCTTTCCACGCCCGCTCCCGCCCTTACGACACGCGCCTTCCACGCCGGAAGTGACCTCTGGTCGTCACAGCGGCCGCATGCTAGCGTTGCCCTCAGTTGCAGTTTGATTCCCCTTGCAGTACTTGAAGCCTGCGGAGCATGTAACCGCAGGCTTTTTGTAGTTTTTCAGCAATATCGAAAAATTTCGGACACGTCCGGAGGCAGGGCGATCAGCGCAGCGGACCGGGTGTCACACGGTGTGGCCCCCGACACGCATCGCAAGGAGAACGGCATGGCTCAGGGAACCGTCAAGTGGTTCAACGCTGAGAAGGGCTTCGGCTTCATCGCCCAGGAGGGCGGCGGCCCCGACGTCTTCGTTCACTACTCCGCCATCAACGCGAACGGCTTCCGTTCGCTGGAGGAGAACCAGACGGTCACCTTCGACGTCACCCAGGGCCCGAAGGGCCCGCAGGCGGAGAACGTCACCGCTGTCTGACCATCCTCTGATGATCTGATCGCTCGGGACCCGTGCGGGTCCACCGGCGGCTCCCGACAGCCGCCACCATGAGCACAAGAGCAGTACCCAAGGGGGCCCGCCCATCCGGCGGGCCCCCTGCCTTTTCGAACGCGTCCGCCCGAACGTCAAACCCCATGTTCGAACATGAAGTTCGAACGTGAAGTTCGGGTGCGGAACGAAGGAATGCGGAAAGGGCCCTCTCCCGTCACCGGGAGAGGGCCCTTTCCGTCGCGTCGATCGAACGTCCCCTCTGGCGCCCGTTCGGACGTCCGAACCTCCGAACTTCCGGACCTCCGGCCGGGCGGACGAGCCGACCGGCCGAACGGGCCTCAGACCGTGGCCGGGGCCGCCCCGCCCTGGACGGCGACGGCGGCGGCGGGCTCCGCGTCCTCGTCGTACAGGTCCCCGGACGGGTTGTTGTACGCGGTGACGTCCAGGATCTTCTCCCGGGCAGCGACCACGATCGGCACGACGACCTGGCCGGCGACGTTGGTCGCGGTGCGCATCATGTCCAGGATCGGGTCGATGGCGAGCAGCAGGCCGACGCCCTCCAGCGGCAGGCCCAGGGTGGACAGGGTCAGCGTCAGCATGACGATCGCACCGGTGAGGCCCGCGGTGGCCGCCGAGCCGACCACCGAGACGAAGGCGATCAGGATGTAGTCCTTGATGCCCAGCTCGATGTTGTAGACCTGGGCGACGAAGATCGCGGCGACGGCCGGGTAGATCGCGGCGCAGCCGTCCATCTTGGTGGTGGCGCCGAACGGCACGGAGAAGGACGCGTACTCGCTCGGGACGCCGAGCCGCTCGGTGACGCGACGGGTGACCGGCAGGGTGCCGACCGAGGAGCGGGAGACGAAGGCCAGCTGGATCGCAGGCCAGGCGCCCTTGAAGAAGTGCAGCGGGTTGAGCCCGGCGGCGAAGCGCAGCACCAGCGAGTAGACGACGAACAGGACCAGCGCGCAACCGACGTAGATGTCCAGGGTCAGCGTGGCGAAGGGCTTGAGCAGGTCCCAGCCGTACTTGGCGACGGACTTGCCGATCAGGCCGAGGGTGCCGAGCGGGGAGAGCCGGATGACCCACCACAGCGCGGTCTGGGTCAGCTCCAGCACGGACTCGCTGAGCTTGAGGACCGGCTCGGCCTTGGCGCCGAGCTTGATGATCGCCGCGCCGACCACGACCGCCAGGAAGACGATCTGGAGCACGTTCACCTTGGCGAAGGAGTCGACGATGTTGGTCGGGAAGATCCCGGTCAGGAAGTCGATCCAGGTGCCCTTGGAGTCGAGCGCCTTGAGGCCCTCGGTCTTCAGGTTGGTGCCCTCGCCCGGGTTGGTCAGCAGGCCCAGGCCCAGGCCGATGCCGACCGCGATCAGCGAGGTGATCATGAACCAGAGCAGCGTGCGGGTGGCCAGGCGGGCCGCGTTGGTCACGTTGCGCAGGTTGGCGACGCTCACCACGATCGCGGTGAACACCAGCGGCGGGACGGCCAGCTTGAGCAGCTGGACGAAGATCTTGCCGATGGTCTCCAGGGTGGTGGCCAGCCAGGAGATGTCGGCGGCCCGGGCCAGGTAGCCGAGGCCGACACCGAGCACGAGGCCGGCGACGATCTGCACCCAGAAGGGCGTCTTGCGGACACGGGCGAGCACGGACGGCGACGAGGTCGCCTCGGGCGCTGTGGACATGGGGGAGCGTCTCCGGGGGAGGGCGTTGCTGACGGTGAGGTGTGGGGCGGAGCAGGCGGCACGGCGCGGGGCCGGACGGGAGAGGCCGGGCCCCGGTCAGGGGCGTGCCGCCGCGGTACAGCTCAGGGCAGTACAGCGCTTGGCGCGACAACGGCGCGGGCTGTCCACAGCGCCGGTCAGAGCGCACGGGCGGGCGGCGCCGGGCAGCGGGCCCGGGCCGTGCGTCCGCAGTGCGTCTGAGGCTGTCATGGCCGATACGTTAGCAGCAAAGGTTTGAGATGTTCAAAGTACTTGTTTGAGGTCACGCAGAGTCCCTGCCCACCCCGAGCCCTCCGCGAACCCTGGCTCCGGACACGAACGAAGCTGATGCCCCATCAGATCGACTCTGCGATCCGATTGACCGCTGAACGGTTATACGTATAACTTTGGCGGCGTCCCCGACCCTGCCTGCCCACCCGGAGAGGACGCCGATGGGCTACCTCGCCCTGCTCCGTGCCCCGCACGTCACCCGTCTGCTGCTCGGCACCCTGCTCGGCCGCCTGCCCGCCGGCATGACCGCCCTCGTCATCGCCCTCGCGCTGCGCGACGCCGGGGTGGCGTACGGCCGGGTCGGACTGGCCACCTCCGCCTACGCGATCGCCGCCGCCGTCGGCGGGCCGGTGCTCGGCCGGATCGTGGACCGCACCGGACAGCCGCGTGTCCTGCTCGTCTCCGCCGTGGTCGCCGGTGGCGGGTACGCGCTGCTCGCCCTCGCCCCCGGCTCCGCGATCGGCGCACCGGTCGGCGCCGCGATCGCCGGCCTCGCCATGCCTCCGCTGGAGCCCTGTCTGCGCTCGCTCTGGCCGGACGTGGTCGAGGAGAAGCAGCTCGACACCGCGTACGCCTTCGACTCCGCCTCCCAGCAGATCCTCTACGTGGCCGGCCCGCTGGCCGTCGCCGCCATCTCCGGGCTGTTCAGCCCGGTCGCCGCACTCTGGGTGGCCGCCGGGCTGGGACTGGCCGGCGCGCTGATCGTGGCCACCACCGGGCCCGCACGAGCCTGGCGCGCCCCGGCGCGGGAGCAGTCCGCCGGACTGCTCGGGCCACTGCGCTCCCCCGGGCTGGTGCTGCTGCTGGTCGGACTGGCCGGGGCCGGCTGGGCGGTCGGCGCGCAGAACGTGCTGTTCATCGCCTACGCCGAGCAGCACGTCGGCACCCTGCCCGGCGGCGGAGGCACCCTGCTGGCGCTGGCGGCACTCGGCGGCCTGCTCGGCGCACTCGCCTACGGCATGGTCAAGTGGCGGCAGACGACCGCCACCCGCACCTGGGTGATGGCCCTCGCGATGGCCGCCTCCTACCTGCCGCTGGTCGCCCTGCCCGGGCCGTACCCGATGGCCGCGCTGGCCTTCCTCTCCGGAATCATGCTGGCCCCGCTGCTGGCGGCGGCGTTCGTGCTGGTCGCCGAACTGGCGCCGACCGGCACCGTCACCGAGGCCTTCGCCTGGCTGGTGACGCTGTTCGCCACCGGCAACTCGCTCGGCTACGCCGTCTCCGGCAAGCTCGCCGAGGGCTCGCTGCGCCCGGTGGCGCTGTGCGCGGTGGGCGGGATCGCGCTCGGCGGACTGCTGCTGTTCGGCGCCCGGCGCTGGTTCCACCCGGCGCCGCTCGCCCCCGCCACGCAGCCCGTCCCGGTGGGCTGACCCACCCCCACGAACGACTGCGCCCGCCGGTGGTCTGGCCGGCGGGCGCAGTCTTCTCCTTCACCTACGGGTGATCAGCTGTGGCGGCCCCGACGGCGCCGGGCGATCACCGTGAACAGCACGCCAACGCCCACGGCGGCGGCGCCGAGCACGGCCGGCAGCAGGCCGGGCCCACCGGTGTGGGGCAGCTCGCTGCCGCCCTGACCCGGGGACGGCTGCTGCGGATCGTGCGACGGTGCGCCGGGCTCACCCGTGCTCGGGGGCTCGCTCGACGACGGGCCGTCCGACGGACTGGCCGACGGGCCATCCGACGGACTGTTCGACGGCGAAGGTGAATTCGTCGGCGAGTTGGTCGGCGTCGGCGAACCCGTGGGAGACGGCGAGTTCGTCGCCGTCGGCGACGAGGTCGGAGACGGCGAGTTCGTCGCCGTCGGCGACGAGGTCGGAGACGGCGAGTTCGTCGGCGTGGGCGTAGGAGTCGGCGTAGGCGTAGGCGCATCCGCCGGCACCAGCCCCAGGTCCAGGCTCAGGTTCCGTGCCCCGCCCGACAGCCGCACCGTCTGGGTGACCCCGGTGGCCGGGTCTGCGTCCGAGTCCAGCGCCGGGTCCTTCCCCGCGTGCCGCACGGTGACCTTCGCGTCCGCCGGAACGGTCGTCAGGTCGAAGCGCACCGCGTACTCCCCGTCCGGCAGCTTGTCGAACAGGTAGTTCCCGTCCGCGTCCGTCACCGTGGTGACCGGCTTGCCCGTCCTGTCGCGGACCGGCTGTCCGGTCCCGTCCAGCAGCTCCACCCGGACGCCCGGCACCCCGTTCTCCCCGGGTTCCTGGATTCCGTTGCCGTTGCGGTCGGCCCAGGCGTGGTCGCCGAGCGCGTTGTCCGGCGGCGCGGGCGCCTGGACGCCGACGCCGACCTTGGCTGGCTCGGCGGGCAGCAGCGGGCTGCCGGTGGAGTCGGTGGCGGTGTAGGCGAAGCTGTTCCAGGCGAAGTCGGCGTTGCCGGCGTCCACCGAGGCGACCATCGGCCAGGTCAGGGTGAACAGTCCGCCCGACGGCAGGGTGCCCGGCCGGCTGACCTTGAACCAGGTGGCGTTGCCCGGCCCGGGGAAGTCGGCACTCCACCGGGCGTTCGCGTCGCACGGCCCGGGCACGGTGATCGCCCCGGTCACGCAGGGGTTCGGCGAGGTGGTGTACTCGATCGCCACGGTCGGGTCGCTGGAGGTCAGCGGCCGGGTGAGCGAGGGCGTCCAGGCGGAGCCGCGCGGGACGTCCGGGCGCAGCAGGTACGAGTCACCCGGGGTGGGCAGCTTGTCGTACGCGACGAAGTCGGTGACCGGGTCGGGCGAGTCGTTGCGGACGGTCAGCCGGTAGGAGAGGCCGCCGCCGGGGGTGGTGGTGCCGGTGGTGGCGTAGTCCTGGTCGAGGTCGCCCTTGACCTCCTTGAAGGAGCGCAGCACGGCCGGGACCTGCACCTCGACCTTGGAGGAGGCGTGGCACACGGTCTCGGTGGTGTTGCCGTCGCCGTCGAGGTCGTGGGTGTCCGGCGCGCCGCTGTCGGTGCCGAAGTAGGAGCAGGCGACGGGTTCCTCGGCGCCCTCGGTGGTGACGTACACGTCGTTGGTGAGGGTACCGGGCTTGGCGCTGCCGGCCACCTGGACGTCGATCAGGGTGCGGTAGGCCTTCTGGTCGTCGAGGTACGTCATGTCGGGCGCGCCGGCCGGCCAGGTCAGTTTGAGCAGCTGGCGGCCGTCCGGTCCGGGCAGCACCTGGACGGACTGCGGGGCGACGGACCCCGCGTAGCCGGGGTCGCGCCGGGCGCTGCCGTCCTGGTAGACGAGGCCGGGCGGCAGCAGGTCGTACATCACCAGCGGGGTGCCCAGGGTGCGGCCGGTGCGGTTGTACGGGGTGACCTGGAAGGTCGCGGTGCCACCGGGGGCGAGCACCTCGCCGGAGGTGGTGGTCTTGGCGGCGCCCAGGTTGGTGGCCGCGGAGACGGTGGTGTCGGCACAGTCGCTCGCCGAGGAGGTCGCACCGGTCGCGTCGGTGCCGGTCACGTCCACGCAGTTGTGCAGCGGGCCGGGCGCGGTGCGGCCGTCGTGGCCGGGGGTGACCACCTGGGAGAGCACCTGGACGGCGTTGCCGGGGCTCCAGCCGGTGGGGATGGGGCCGTTCCATTCGAAGCGCAGCCCGTCCAGCCGGCGGCCGGCCGGGATGCCGAGCTCGTCGTTCGCGGGGTTGCCGGAGCCTTCGGCGAAGGTGATCCGGCGGCTGCTCGAACCGTCGAACGGCTTGCCGGGGGTGAAGGTCCGCCAGGTCGGGTCGCCGTCGAGCCGGTACTGGAGGGTGAGGCCGATGCTGGTGGGGTTCCAGGCCTCCAGCTGGATGGACTGCGGGATCAGCCAGTTGTAGAGGCCGGAGGTGGTGCCGCTGCCCGGGTCGGTCATCACCAGGCGGGTGGCGGGGCCGGCGATGTTGCCGGGGTGGAGGCTGAAGGAGGCGATGTCGCCGGAGACGACCTCGTTCTGCCAGGTCTTGGAGGCGGCGACCTGGATGCCG
Organism: Kitasatospora sp. NPDC093102; assembly: GCF_040683915.1. Lineage (NCBI taxonomy): Bacteria > Bacillati > Actinomycetota > Actinomycetes > Kitasatosporales > Streptomycetaceae > Kitasatospora > Kitasatospora sp. NPDC093102. The sequence continues at coordinate 56,349 of NZ_JBFBFA010000019.1, forward strand.
GTGGTCGGCGGCTTGAAGGTCGGGGACTCGGCGGTGGCCTTGGACAGGTCGCGCATGCCGTCGGGACCGAGCGGGTCGCCTTGCAGGACCACCGAGTTGGTGGAGGTGGTGCCGCTGGGGAACGCCGGGTCGGGGTAGTTGACGACCAGGACGCCGGGGTTGCGGCAGCCGGCCTGGCCGTTTCCGGCCCGGAAGTCGCCGAGGTCGAACGTCCAGCGGTCGGGGTCGGCCGGGTCCTGGGTCCAGCCGGGCGAGCGGCCGGTGTCGACGACGGCGCCGGGCGGCAGGGTGTCGACCAGGCGGCCGGCGTCCAGGTCGACGTTGGGGACGCCGCTGGTGGAGCAGGCGCTGAACTGGTAGGTGACCGACCGGCCGTCCTGGCTGCTGGTCTGGACGCCCTTGGTGACCGCGTAGTCGGGCTGGACTGCTGCGGTGGTGGTGGCGGAGCCGTTCTGCGCGGGCTCGCCGTCGGCGGTCAGGGTGGCCGAGTTGACGGTCTTGGTGCCGTTGGGGGTGGTGAAGTTGGGGAACCTGAGGACGACCTTGACGGTCGCGGTGGTGCCCGGGGTGAGGGTGAGGAGCTTGATGTCAAGGCTGCCGCCGAGGGTGCCGGCGGCCGGGACGGTCGAGCCGGCGACGTCGACGGTGCTCGCGTCCGGCGTCCAGCCGACGAACTCCATCCCGGCGGGGAGGGTGTCGGTGATCCGGCCGTTGGCGCAGTCGGTCACCGAGCAGGTGTAGCGCAGGGTGTAGGTGACGTTCTCGCCGGGTGCCACCGTCGGCTTGTCCACCGTCTTGGTGAAGCTGACGGCGGCTTCGGCGGTCGGGGCGGTGAGGGTGCCGGTGAGTAGCGTGCCCGCGAAGAGGCCCAGGGCCGTGGCCATTCGGCCCGTCCTGGACGGGGGTGAGGGTATTGATCGGAGCGTCCGCATGCCGGAATCTCACCCTCCGTTAATCCGAATGGCGGCACGGCGCGAGGGAAAATGAGTATTTTTCACCTGATTGGAGCAATTTGAAAGGGAGGGCGCCACCAAAGGGTGACGTTGCGCGATCAGCTCGTGGACGTCGTACGCACCGGCGCCGTGGAGGAGCGCAGCACCAGCGAGGTGGCCAGCGGCGCGACCGGCGCCACCCGCTCCCCGCGCAGCAGGGCCGCCAGCGCGGCCGCGCCCGCCCTGCCCAGCTCCTCGCCGGGCAGGTCGACGGTGGTCAGCGGCGGGGCGAGCAGCGCGGCCACCGCGACGTTGTCCATGCCGACCACCGACAGGTCCTCCGGCACCCGCAGCCCCAGCTCGGCGGCGGCCTGGTAGACCCCGGAGGCGACCACGTCGTCGTCGCAGATCACCGCACGCGGCCGGTCCGCCCCCTCCAGCAGCCGGCCCGCGACGGTCCGCGCCGCCCGGTGGCCGTCGTTCAGGCTCACGCCCAACTCCACGACGTCCAGGTCGAGTTCACGCACGGCCCGTTCGAAGGCGGCCTGCCGGACCCGGAAGGTGTACGCGGAGTGGCTGGAGCGCAGCCGGCCGATCCGGCGGTGGCCGAGCGCGGCCAGGTGCTCGACCGCGGCGCGCATCCCGCCGGCCACGTCGAGCTCGACGGTCGGACGCGCCCGGTCGGCGCCGGGGTCGGCGTCCAGGAAGACGGCGGGGGTGTCGGCGGGCAGCTCGCCGAGCTGGCTGTCGTCCGGGGAGCAGATCAGCAGGCCGTCGAAGCGGCCGGCAGTGGCGGCCTCGGCGAGGGTGGCGCTGCCCCAGCCGGAGCTGACCACGACGGCCAGGCCGTTGCGGCCGGCCTCCTCGTGGACGCCTTCCAGCACCCGGCCGAAGAACGGGCCCTGGAGGTTCGGCACGGCCAGCAGGATCATCCCGCTGCGGCCGAGCCGCAGCTGTCGCCCGGCCGCCTGCGGACGGTAGCCGAGGCTGCGGGCGGCCTCCCGGACCCGCCCCCGGGTGGCCTCGGAGACCCGCCGGCCGGCCTCGGCGCCGGAGAAGACCAGGGAGACGGTGGCCTGGGAGACCCCGGCGAGCCGGGCCACGTCCCGCCCGGTGGGCCGACGGACGGGGGCCGGCCAGGTGCCGAGCGACCCCTCGGCGGGCGGCGCCTCGGCGGGCGGCTGCTCGGACGACGGCTCGGGCAGCTCCGACGGCTCGGAGTCTCGGGTGGCGGGCACGGCGGCTGCGCTCGTGGGCGGGGCCGGGGTCAGCTCTGGCCGGCGGCGGCCGCGCGGGCGGCGTCGTCGGCGGCGTCCTCCTCGGCGTTCTGCGTGGCGATCCGCTCGGCGGTACGGCTGCGCATCCCGGAGACCTTGCCGCTGATCTGCGCGGACATCTGGTCGCGCTGCTTGCTCAGCAGCGCGTAGCTGAGCGGCGCGGAGGCGACCGCGGCCAGCAGGAACAGGAAGATCACGCCGGCCTCGCCGTTGACCGGGATGATCTGGAAGTGCCCGAGCAGCAGGGCCACCAGCAGGCAGCCGAGGAAGATGCTGACCCGCAGGGAGGTGTAGCGGAGCGTGGCGTGCGACTTCTCCGGGCCGTTGCTGGTCACTCGACACGTCCTTCTTCGTTGCGCTGGGGCGGGTTCTCCAGTCAAGCATGCCTGACGGCCGGAGCGGGGCACGGGGCACCCGGTCCGGCCCGCCCCGCCCACCCGGCCCGCCCGGGGCGGGTGTCAGCGCAGGTCGAGCCACATGGTGATGTCGTCCCGGTCGTCCCCGGGGGCGACCCGGATCGCGGCCGGCACCCGGCCGACCTCCCGGTAGCCGCTGCGGGCGTAGAACCGCTCCAGCCCCAGGCCGCCGCGCGCGGTGAGCCGCAGCGACTCCAGGCCCCACTCCCGGGCCACCCGCTCGGCCTCGGCGAGCAGCCGGGCGCCGTGACCACGGCCCTGGAAGTCGGGGTGCACCATGACCCGCTTGAGCATCCGCCAGTGCTCCATGAGGTCGAAGCGCATCGACTCGAAGAACAGCACGCCGACCAGCCGGCCCGTCCCGCTCTCGTGCGCGACCAGCAGCCGGTCCGGACCGTCCGGCTCGACCCCGGCGAACTGGTGGTCGGCGGTGTCCCAGACCTCCTCCTCGGTGACCGGCGCCACGAACCCGACCGCCCCGCCGGCGTTGGTGACGTCGGCCCACAGCCGGACGATGCCCGTCCGCAGGTCGGGGTCGAGCTTCGGGTCCAGGGTGAAGGTGAGCGCCATGGAGCGGAGCCTAGACCTCCGGTACGACAGTCCTTCCGGAAGGGCCGTCATCGCTCTCACGGGCGGGGACCGGCCGTCACGGGAGGGCCGGCACCGCCCGGTCGGCCCGCCCGGTGCGCAGCGCCAGGCAGAGCCCGACCGCGACCGCGCACAGTGCGCCGGCGCCGTACCAGGTGAGGTCGTAGTTGCCGAGCGCGTCACGGGCCAGGCCGGCCAGGCCGGCGACGACGGCCGCGCCGATCTGGTGGGCGGCGAGCACCCAGCCGAAGACGATCGGGGCGTCCTCGCCGAAGTGCCGTCGGCACAGCGCGACGGTCGGCGGCACGGTGGCCACCCAGTCCAGGCCGTAGAAGATCACGAAGGCGAGGATCGGCGGCTGGAGCGAACCGGCCAGCAGCTGCGGCAGCAGGAGCAGGGACAGGCCGCGCAGCCCGTAGTAGACGGTCAGCAGCATCCGGGAGTCGACCCGGTCGGTGAGCCAGCCGCTGAAGACGGTGCCGAGCACGTCGAACAGGCCGATCAGGGCGAGCAGGCTCGCGGCGGTGGTGACCGGCATGCCGTGGTCGTGCGCGGCCGGGATGAAGTGGGTGCCGACCAGGCCGGCGGTGGTGGCTCCGCAGATCGCGAAGGAGCCGGCCAGCAGCCAGAACGCCCGGGTGCGGGCGGCGTCCCGCAGCACCCGCAGCGAGCGGGCCAGGGCGCGGCCGTCGGTGACCGGTGCGGGAGGGGCCTCGGTCGCGCCGTACGGGAGCAGGCCGAGGTCAGCGGGCCGTTCGCGCATCAGCAGCAGGACCGGGACGGCGACGGCGCTGGCGGCGAGCGAGACCACGATCACGGCCGAGCGCCAGCCGTGCTGCTCGACCAGCCAGGCGCCGACCGGCAGGAAGACCAGGTTTCCCGCCGCTCCGGCGGCGGTCAGCACCCCGGTGACCAGGCCCTGGCGGGCCTGGAACCAGCGGCCGGTGATGGTGGTGGCGAAGGCGCCGGCCATCGAGCCGCTGCCGAGGCCGACCAGCACGCCCCAGCAGAGCACCAGTTGCCAGGGCTGGCGCATCAGCATGGTCAGCCCGGCGCCGACCGAGATGGTCAGCAGCGCGCAGACCACCACCAGGCGCACCCCGAAACGGTCCATCAGGGCGGCGGCGAAGGGGGCGGTGAGGCCGTAGAGGGTCAGGTTGACGGAGGTGGCGCTGGAGATCGTCCCGAGCGACCAGCCGAACTCGTTGTGCAGGGCGTCCATCATCAGGCTCGGCGTGGAGCGGAAGCCGGCCGAGCCGAGCAGGACGAGCAGGGAGACGGCGGCCACCACCCAGGCGTAGTGCACCCGGGGGCGCGCGGCCGGGGCGGGCGGTTCGGAGCGGGACGTGGAGGCGAGGGCGCTGCGTTCGGTCACGCGGACGAGTGTTCCGGGCCGCCCGGAGCCGGACGAGTGGCCTGAACGACAGCTTTCGCAAGAATCGGGCCAAGGGCCGCAGTACCCTGGCCCGGACCCACCTACACCCGAGGGGACGGCATGGCGCACCTGGTCGCGGTACTCGCTCTGGAGGGCGTGATCGCCTTCGAACTCGGCATCCCCGCCCGCATCTTCGGCGGCGCCAAGGACCCGGACGGGCAGCCGCTCTACGAGGTGGCCACCTGCACCCTGGACGGGCGGCCGGTCACCACCAGCGCCGACTTCCGGATCATGGTCGACCACGGGCCCGAACTGCTGGAGCGGGCCGACACGGTGCTGATCCCGGCCTCCGCCGACTCCGGCCCGGCGGTCGCCGACGCCTGTTTCACCCCCGCGCTGGCCGACGCGCTGGCCCGGATCCGGCCCGGCACCCGGCTGATGTCGATCTGCACCGGTTCCTTCGTCCTGGCCGCCGCCGGCCTGCTGGACGGGCGCCCCGCCACCACCCACTGGCGCTACACCGAGCGCTTCGCCCGGCTGTTCCCCCGGGTGCGGCTGGACCCCGACGTGCTCTACACCGACGACGGCGACGTCCTCACCTCCGGCGGGGTGGCCGCCGGGGTGGACCTGTGCCTGCACGTGGTGCGCCGCGACCACGGCAGCGCGGTGGCCAACGCGGTGGCCCGCAACTGCCTGGTGCCGCCGTGGCGCGAGGGCGGCCAGAAGCAGTACGTGGAGGCCCCGAGCCCGGTGGACTCCGGCGGCAGCGGCACCGCCGCGGTGCGCGCCTGGGCGCTGGAGCGCCTGGACCGGCCGCTGGCGCTGCGGCAGCTCGCCGACCGGGCGGGGATGAGCGTACGGACCTTCACCCGGCGCTTCCGCGAGGAGACCGGCGCCAGCCCCGGCCAGTGGATCACCACCCAGCGCACCGAGCGGGCCCGCCAGTTGCTGGAGCGCACCGATCTGACGATCGACCAGGTCGCCCGGGAGTCCGGCTTCGGCACCGCGGCCTCGCTGCGGCTGCAACTGCGCGGCCGGCTCGACGTCGCACCGAGTGCCTACCGGCGCACCTTCCGCGCCCTCCCCGAGAGCCGCACCACTCCGGGGAGCCCCGTCGTCCCCGGGAGCACCACCGCCCCCGGGAGCGCCGTCGCCCTCGAAAGCCCTGCCCAGCGCGTTTCCTGAGTGAAACCTGGCAACCGACCGGCCGGTGGCCGAAACTCGTCGCACGGTGGCGACGCGTTGGATGGCGGCAGGCCGCGCGCACCCCGAGCGCGGTACGGCAGGCCGCCATCCAATCGCGGCGCGCAGGCCCTGAACCCGCGCCACACCCTCCGCACTCGCCGAGGAGCGGCCCGCGACCGGCCGTCCGCGGTCCCCCCTGCTGGCGCGAACTCCCTGGACAGCAGCACCACGGCGGTGGACGGACATCCCCTCGGCGTCCCCTCGCGACGGAGCGCCGCACCCAAGCGTGATCAGTCGGATACGTCACGTCAATGGGTAGTCCGAAATTCGGAATGGTTGCGTCACCTTTCGGCCGGTGACCGGCACCGGTGATCGGCACGGCCCGACGGCCGCCGCGAAAGCCGCTATTGCGCCAAAGCCGCCCAGTCCACGTCGGCCAGCGGATCGGCCGGGCGGGCGTCGCTGCCGATCTCGCACCAGACCCGCTTGCCCGAGCCGTCCGGATACCAGCCCCAGCGCTCGCAGAGCAGCTCGACCAGTTCCAGGCCGCGCCCATTGGTCGCGTCCTCGTCCGCGCCCGCGTGCCGCGGGGTCGGGGCGGCCTGGCTCGCGTCGGCGACCTCCACCCGCAGCGGGGTGGCCGGTCCGCCCTCCTGCGTGTCGTCGGCCACCGGCAGACAGAGCCGCAGGACGGCCGGACAGCCGGTGTGCACCACGGCGTTGGTCACCAGTTCCGAGACCACCAGCACCACCGTCTCGGCCATCGGCGCATCCGGGTCCACCCCGTGGTTCAGCAGCCGCGAGCGCACCCACCGGCGGGCCCGGCCGACCTCGGCGGGGTCAGCCTGCACCGCCAGCTGTACCTGAAGAACCTGCACCGCTCCACCACCCGCACTCGCAGTTCGGCCATAGTCCCGATCGGGCCGGATCGGCCGGCGGGCCCGCGCACGTCGCCCGGCGCCACCCGAGCCGTACCCGGGCGCCCGCCCGGTCCGTCCGCCCGCGCCCACTCGTCCGCGCCGTCTCGTCGGTCGGGCACCGGCCGCGACACGAATACGCCTCAGGATGGGCGGGGGGACGGACCGCAGCAAGCGCTTCGGGCATATTCCGGCGATCGGGCGACAGGGCAGTGCATACTGTCCCGCTCACGCTCGCGAGCCTCGTACCGGCGCTCGGCCGGCACCGGGCCGACCAGCCGGTCCCGCAGTCGGGAACCTACCGCCGCGCACCGACCGCGCCCCGCCCGCCACTCGCGGACCACCCGTGCGACACGTGTCCGGCGGCTCTCGAACAGCGGCACCGACGGACGGTCCCACCGGCCGACCGTCGCACCATCCGACGATCCGGCCCGGAGACGGGAGAGTCCGAGCCGGGAGTTCCGAGCCGGGAGGCGTATCCACGAGGACGTCGATCCACGAGGAACGGTTCCGCTCTTGCCGGAATCGCCCCCGGCGCCGCCCGGCCGCAAGATACCGTTGGGTACGCCAGCGAGCCCGGGCAGGAGGGTGGTTGCCGATGGCCACCCCGGAGCGGACCCCGCGCGGGGACGAGCAGTTGCAGCGCCGCCTCGCCCGCGGCGAGGAGACGGCGCTCGGCGAACTCTACGACCGGCTCGCGCCGATGGTGCACGGCCTGGCCGGACGGATACTGGCCGACCAGGCGGCCGCCACCCAGCTCACCCGGGAGGTCTTCGCCCACGTCTGGGAGCACCCCGAGGACTACGACCCCGCCCGGGGCACACTGCGCTCCTGGCTCGGCGCGCTGACCCACCACCGCGCGGTCGAACGGCTGCGGGCACGGCGGGCCGCCGAACAGGCACCGGGCGCGGAGGCCGAGATCCGCGCCGTGGCCACCGCGGCGCGGATGCAGTACGTGGTCGACTCCCTGCCCCAACCCCTGCGTGAGACCATCGCGGTGACCTACTACGACGGCCGCACGTACCGCGAGACGGCCCGGCTGCTCGGCATCAGCGAGCAGGCCGCCAAGCAGCGGATGCGGCTCGGTCTGGAGCTGCTGGCCACCGAACTGGCCGACGAACGCACCCGCCAGGACGGAACCGGGGACGGGAACGGGGAGACGTGAGCAGCACTGAGGAGCAGCACGACGCCCTGCGCTCGCTGCTCGGCGCGTGGGCCCTCGGCGCCTGCCCGGCCCGCGAGGCCGGCGAGTTGGAGCAGCACCTGAGCGACTGCCGGGAGTGCGCCGAGGAGGCGGCCCGGCTGCGCGAGGCGGCCGGCTGGCTCTCCCTGGACGAGCCGCTGGACCAGCCCGGCTCGCTGCGCCAGCAGGTGCTCGACTGGTGCCTGGCCCGCCGGCCGGCCGAACTGCCCGTCCCCGCCTGGGGCGTGCCGTACACGGCGGAGACCGCCAAGCTCGACGCGCTGCTGCGCGACCTCGGCCCGGAGGAGTGGCAGGAGGTGGCCGAACTGCCGTGGCACGGCGGCACCGCGTGGCTGCGCCCGGCCGAGGTGCTGGGCCACCTGACCGCGGTGGACGGCTTCCTGGCGCTGGCGCTCGGTCTGCCCGATCCGGTGCCGGCCACCCCGGGCCTGCCCGCCGCGCCGGGCGGGCGGCGGGTGCCGCCGCAGGAGCCGGCCGCCGGGCCGGCGGTGCCGCGCGTCCCGCCGCAGGGCGGTCCGTACGACGCGATCACCGCGCGCACCGCCCGGCTGATCGCGGACCAGGGCGGCCTGGCCCCGCAGTCGGTGCGCTCCCGCTGGCGGCGGCAGGCCCACGACCTGGTGCGCAGCGCCGCGCTGGTGCCGCAGGGCAACACCCCGGTCGACTACGGCTTCACGGTGCTGCCGCTGCGCGACGCCTTCGTGGACCGTGCCTTCGAGTGCTTCGTGCACGGCGAGGACGTGGCCCGCGCGGTCGCCTACCCGTACGACCCGCCGGCACCGCAGCACCTGCGGCAGATGGTGGAGCTGGTGGTCCGGCTGCTCCCCCGGGCGCTGGCCCGGCTGCGCGCGGCCCGCCCCGAGCACGCCGGGGCGCCGGGTGCGCCGGAGGGCGGGGTGCGGACCGCCCGGCGGGTGCGGCTGATGGTCGACGGCCCGGCGGGCGGCGAGTGGCTGATCACCCTGGACGGCGACGACGACCGCACCGGCGGGCCGACCGGCGAGGATCCGGTGGCCTCGATGGTCCTGGACGGCCTGGAGCTGTGCCAGCTGGCCGCCGGGCACCGCGACCCGGACCGGCTGCCGGTCGGCGAGCACGGCGACCGGGCCGCGGTCCGCGAGGTGCTGCACGCGCTCCCGCTGCTCTCCCGGCCGTAGCGGCCCCGGGGTTTACGCGAAGACGACCGTACGGGTCCCGTCCAGCAGCACCCGGTGCTCGCTGTGCCACTTCACCGCGCGGGCCAGCGCCTGGCACTCGACGTCCCGGCCGAGCGCGACCAGCTGGTCGGGGCTGACGTCGTGGGTGACCCGGGCGACCTCCTGCTCGATGATCGGCCCCTCGTCCAGGTCGGCGGTGACGTAGTGCGCGGTGGCGCCGATCAGCTTCACGCCGCGCGCGTGCGCCTGGTGGTACGGCTTGGCGCCCTTGAAGCTCGGCAGGAAGGAGTGGTGGATGTTGATCACGCGGCCGGACAGCTCGGTGCACAGCTGGTCCGAGAGCACCTGCATGTAGCGGGCCAGCACGACCAGTTCGACGTTCTCCTTGGCGACCAGGTCGAGCAGCTGCTGCTCGGCCTCGGCCTTGGTGTCCTTGGTGACCGGGATGTGGTGGAAGGGGACGCCGTAGCTCTCGGTCAGCTCCTTCAGGTCGGTGTGGTTGGAGACCACCGCGGCGATCTCCACCGGCAGGGCGCCGATCCGGGTGCGGTAGAGCAGGTCGTTCAGGCAGTGCCCGAACTTGCTGACCATGAGCACGATCCGCATCCGCTCCTCGGACGGGTGGATCTGCCAGTCCATCCCGAAGGAGGCGCCGATCGCGGCGAAGCTGGCCCGCAGCTTGTCGGCGGTGACCGGCTCGGGGGCGGAGAAGTGCACCCGCATGAAGAAGAGCCCGCTGTCGCCGTCCCCGAACTGCTGGCTGTCGATGATGTTGCAGCCGGTCATGAAGAGGTAACTGGAGACAGCGTGGACGATGCCCTGCTTGTCGGGGCAGGACAGCGTGAGGACGTACTGGGCGCTGGCCGGCTGCTGTTCCACTGGGGGTATCCCGTTCTGAGGTCGTGACGTGCGTGGATGGTCCAGCGTGTCACATTCCGGACGGCTGCCGTCCCGCTGCCCGCACTGCGGGACGGCGGCACCCGGCCGCCGTCCCGTTCGGTGCCCGGCGCCGGACCCGGTCGACGCCGGCCCCTGACCCGGTCGGTCTCAGACCTGGGTGAGGATGCGCAGCACGTCCAGCGACTTGGGCGCCGCGTCCGGGTCGTCCCCGTCGCCCAGGGCCAGCGCGACGTGCGCCTCGCGGGCGGCCCGGACGGTCTCCGGCCAGCCGGGGTGGCCGAGGTAGGCGGAGGTCGGCGCGTCCGCACCGACCTCGTGCAGCATCTGCACGGCCCGCAGCACCGCGACGTCCATCAGCGCGGCCTCGGCGGAGTCGCGGAAGATCGTTCCGACGTACTTCTCGGCCGACCAGTGGTCCAGCCAGGTGTCCTCGACCAGCCGGTAGACGGCGTCGGTCACGTCGCCGTACCCCTCCCGCCCGGTCAGCCAGGTCTCCTGCTGGAAACCGGGGTCGGACAGCATGTGCAGCGCCGAGCGCAGTCGGGCTCGCCAGCGCCACCAGGGCAGGTCGTTGAGCGGCATGCCGCCCATCGTGCTGGAGCGGTGGCCCGGACGAGAAGGGTTTCGGGCGGACCGGTGCGAAGAATCTGTGCTGGCGGACATGGTGAACGATCGTACGTTCCCTGTCTGTTCGTGCTCCACTCGCGATCTACACGCGTACCGCTCCGGATTTCGGCCGCCGTTTGCCATCCGTTCGCACTTCGGCCCTCTCGGCTTGTGGCGCCGGGGCTTGGCTTGGTCCGGTGCGCCGGAGTGCGCCCCAGAGAGGGAATACCGATGACCAGCCGAAGGGACTCGTTCCAGGGCCGTCCCCAGGTCGTGCGACGCCACCGCCGACGCCCGATCGCAGCCGCGGCGACCGCCGCGGCCCTGCTCCCCACCCTCTTCTCGGCCTCCGCGTGCGGCGGACCGGCCGATGCCTCCACCAGCGGCAGCGACCTGACCGTGATGACCTGGGCCCCGTCCGGCACCGGATCCGCCGACCGCCCGGGCATGACCGCGCTCGCCTCCGCCATCGGCCAGGACGTCAACACCAAGGGCGGGTTGAACGGCCACCGGCTGCGAGTGCTCACCTGCAACGAGCACAACACCGTGGACGGTGCCCGCGCCTGTGCCCAGCAGGCGGTGGACGCCAAGGTGGTCGCCGTGATCGGCTCGTACAGCCAGTGGGGAGAGGCGTTCATGCCGGTGCTGGAGCGCGCCGGCATCCCGCTGATCGGCGGCTACGGGCTCTCCCAGCCGGAGTTCTCCAGCCCGCTGTCCTACCCGGTGGACGGCGGCATGCCGGCGCTGATCGCGGGCAACGGCCGCCAGCTGGTGGACGCCGGCTGCAAGACCGTCGCCCTGGTCCGCCCGGACACCCCGGCCGGCGACAACCTGCTCGGCTACCTGGGCACCGCGCTGCGGCCGGCCGGGATCAAGCTGACGGACGTCAAGGCGCCCGAGCAGTCCTCCGACTACACCCCGGTGGTCCGCAAGGCGATCGGCAAGGACGAGTCGGGCAACTGCGTCACCAGCGCCCTGGCCGCCGAGCCGACCGGCAACCTGCTGGACTCCTACCGGCGGCTGAACCCGAAGAACACCCGGATCGCCTCGGTGATCGGCAGCGTCCAGCAGTCGGTGGTGGACTCCACCGGCGGCGACTCCGGCCCGCTGGGCGGCGCCTACGTCACCAGCTGGTACCCGCCGGAGTCGGCGAAGATCTGGGACGGGCTGCGCGCGGTGGTGCGCACCGACACCACCGGCGGACGCCCCATCGACGTCTCCGACCCGGGCGTTCAGACCACCTGGGTCGCGTACGAGGTGTTCCGGACGGCGGTGCAGAAGCTGGCGGAGGCCGGCAGACCGGTCACCGCGAAGGCGGTCTCCTCGCTGCTGGACAGCGGCGAGGGCATCGACGTCGGGATCACCCCGCCGCTGAACTGGGGCACCACCAACATGCTGCCCAGCAGCGGGTCACCGCGGCTGGTGAACACCTGGGTCACCTACCAGGTGGTAAAGAACGGCCGGATGACCCTGCAGCAGCCGGGCTTCGTGGACATCCGCTGGGCGCTCACCGGGGGCCGGCCACCGGCCTGAGGCGAGCCGCCCGGGGCGAGGGGGGACGGCCGGTAGGCCCGTCCCCCCTCCCGGCGTTCACCGGCCGCCGTCGCTCACAGGTCGCCGTCGTTCCGGTTGGGCAGTCCGGTCTGGGCGGCGATCGCGTTCCAGAGCGTGGCGGCCTGCTTCTTCGCGGTGGTCGCGGTGCCGCTGGCCTGGACGGCGTTCTTGTAGTGCTGGTTGTCCTGCTTCTTCGCGTCGCAGGAGCCCTGCGCGTCCTGCGCCCAGGCCGCGTACTCGTCGTCGGCCTGGGCCGAGGCCGTCCAGGCCGCGTTGAGCTGGTCGACCAGCTGCTGGCCGCCGGGCAGCTTGTCGGTCTTCAGCTGGCCGAGCTTGCCCTGGAGCTCGCGCCGCTTGCCGGCCGCGGCGGTCAGCGCCTGCTGGGACTCGGGCAGCTTGTCGCACTTCTGCACCGAGCCGACCGCGGAGACCACCGAGCTGCGGCTGTCGCTCGCGGTGCCCAGCAGGTCCGACAGCGGCTGTGCCTGGGCCTTGACGTCCGGGTCGACGGCCGCACCGGAGCCGCTCGCGCTCGGCGTGCCGGGGGCGGCCGAGGTGGTACTGGCGGCGGCCACCGGGGCGGTCTTCTTGCCGTCCGTGGGTTTGTCGCCGCCGATCAGGACGGCGACCAGGATGCCGGCCGCCGCGCAGCCCGCCACCACGCCGCCGATGATCAGCTTGTTGGACGGGCGTCCGCCGCGGCCCGCGCCGCCCGCCTGGGTCGCGTCGAAGCCCTGGTCGAAGCCCTGGTCGTAGTTCTGGTCGTAGTTCTGGCCCTGCTCGGGGGCGTAGCCCTGATGGTAGTCCTGCGCCGGGTGGGCCGGCTGCGCGGCCTGCGGATAGGCCTGGTACCCCGGCGCGGGCTGCGGCTGCGGGTAGCCGGGCTGGGCCTGCCCCGGGTAGCCGGCCGCCTGGGGGTCACCGACCGGGTACGGCGGCAGGTGCTGGGTCTCCGGGGCCGGATCGGGCTGCGGGGCGCCGTACCCGGGCTGCGGCGCACCCCACGGGGCGCCCTGGCCGGGCACCGGCTGCGCGGGCATGGCCTGGGTCGGCAGCGCGTGCGCGCCCTCGCCGAGGTACTCCGGCTGCCCGGACGGCTGCCCCACCGGCGGCACGGCCGAGTGGGCCTGCGGCTGGCCCGGCTGCCCCTGCGGCTGGCCGGGCTCGGGGCGGAACAGGTCGTCCAGGTTGAAGTCACCGGAGTTCGGGTACGAGCGGCGCTGACTCAACGCGATTCCTCACCTGTGCAGGACCGCGCACTGACGGCGGACCACATCTCGTCGGTTCTTGGGAGCATCACAGTTCCTTGGACGTCGCGCCCACGCTACCGGTTCGCCTCACCGGGTGACCACGCGGGCGGGACATCCGTCACGCTCCCTGCACAGACGATCCGCGAGCCGCCCCGGGCTCGGGCCACCCCCCGGGCTCGGGCCGCTCCCGAGCAGACCCAGGGGGGACAGGCGCGTCCTAAGCCGCCTCGGCATCCGCCCGGGCGTGGAACTCGCGGACCACCCGCTGCTCCCGGTACGGCTCCAGCCGGCGCCGGAACTCGTCCAGGTACTCCACGCCGCGGTTGGAGCGCAGCCCGCTCAGCAGCCGGACCGCCTGGGCACCCGTCTCGCAGGCGCGTTCCAGGTCCCGCTGCTGGAGCTGGGCGGTGGCCAGCAGGACGAGGTCCACCGCACGGCGCCGGACCCGGGTCGGCGGGTGCAGGTCGAGCGCCCGGCGGGCGTAGTGCTCGGCCTGGCCGGCCTGCTCCAGGTCCCGGTGGCAGTGGGCCAGCTCGTCCGCGAGGTAGGCGTCGTCGAAGTGGGCGATCCAGTCCGGGTCGTCCTCCGGGCGGCGCTTCTCCATCATCTCCAGCGCCCTGGCCGACACCGTCTCGCAGGAGCGGGCGTCACCGAGCAGGGCGTGGCCGCGGGCCTCGGCGGCGTAGAACATCGCCATCGCCGTCGGGGTGGCCACCGAGCGGGCGCCTTCCTGGGCCGCGCGGGCGAGTTGGGCGATCTCCCGCGGGTTGCCGAGGGTGGCCGCCAGGTGGCTCATCGAGGCGGCCAGCACGTAGCCGCCGTAGCCGCGGTCGTCGGCGGCCTGGGCCAGCCGCAGCGCCTGGATGTAGTAGCGCTGGGCGAGCCCGGGCTGCCCGGTGTCCACCGCCATGTAGCCGGCCAGTTCGGTCAACCGGGCCACCGCGGCGAAGAGTTGGCGCCCGGTCTCCTCCCGGTAGGCGCCGCCGAGCAGGCCGGAGACCACCGAGTTGAGGTAGTGCACCACCACCGGGCGCACGTGGCCGCTGCCGAAGCGGTGATCCAGGTCGACCAGCATCGCGGTGGTCGCCTTGATCGCGGCCACGTCGGTCGGACCGACCCGGGGGCCGCCGGCCCGCGCCACCACCGGGTCCGGCGGGGTGATCAGCCAGTCCCGGCTGGGCTCCACCAGCGCGGAGGCGGCGACCGTCGCCCCGGTCAGGAAGTCCCGCCGGCCGACGTCGCTGCGCCACAGCTCGCAGACCTGCTCCAGGGCGGCACCGATGGTCGGCGCGAACTGGAGCCCGATGCCGGAGCTCAGGTTCTTGCCGTCCGCCATGCCGATCTCCTCGACCGACACGCTGCGGCCGAGCTTGCGGCCCAGGGCCTCGGCGATCACGGCCGGCGCCTGCCCGCGCGGCTGCTGCCCGCGCAGCCAGCGGGCGACGGAGGTCTTGTCGTACCGAAGGTCCAGCCCGTGCTCGGCGCCGCAGAGGTTGACCCTCCGGGCCAGGCCGGCGTTGGAGCAGCTGGCCTCCTGGATCAGTTGCTGCAGACGCTCGTTGGGCTGTCGTGCGACGAGTGGTCTCGCGGCCATTGGGCTTCGCCTCCCCACACCCTCCGGTCCCGGCCGGCGGGCGACGATTCTGCTGATCTGTTGCCGACTGTCCGACCGTCCAAGGAATCTGACACCAGGTTAGCGATCAGCAACGCCAGCGGGATACCCACGGTGACGAACCGCACCCCCCTTGCGCCCTGGGAAATGCTCCTGTGCGCCCCCGCTGCGCCTGCCCTCGGCCCCTTCAATTCGGTCGACTAACCGGAACGGGTGACATTGCCGGGATGCACCCAACCGGGCGCCATCGGGCCGTAACCAGCCTCACGCACGGTAGTTGAGCACCCCGTGGAAGACATCCCCGACGCCGCGGGCCGGAACGAGAAGGCGGCTCCGCCCCCCCTGCCCGTCGAAGCGACCGGCTACGCCGAGACCCGCCACTGGGAGGTGGCGCCGGGCGCCTGGCTGATCGACGACGGCGACGACGGCGTCCGCTGTTCCTGCGGTGACCGGCGCTGCACGCTGCCGGGCGCCCACCCGCCGGACCCGGACTGGGCACGGAAGGCGAGCGCCGATCCCGGCGCGGTGCGGCGCTGGTGGACCGAGCGGCCGCAGGCGTCGATCCTGCTGCCCACCGGGCGCTCGTTCGACGTCCTGGACGTCCCGGAGACGGCCGGCTGCCTGGCGCTCGCCCGGATGGAGCGGATGGACCTCCAGCTCGGCCCGGTGGTGGTCCAGCCCGCCGCGTCCGGGCGGATCGGGCGGCGGCTGCACTTCCTGGTACTGCCCGGGGCCGCGGCCAGGCTCCCGGAGATGCTCCGCCGGCTCGGGCGGCCGCCCGGCCGGCTGGACCTGGTCGCCCGCGGTGAGGGCGACTGGACGGTCGCCCCGCCGTCCCGGATCGGTTCCCTGGGGTACGCCCAGTGGGCCCGCTCCCCCTCCGCGCTCAACCGCTGGCTGCCGGACGCCGCCGAACTGATCGGCCCGCTCGCGTACGCCTGTGGACGCGAGGCGCGCTCGGTCCGCGCCGCCCGGGCCGTCCGGCCGGCGCCGGTGGGCTGAGCCCGGACCGGCTCCGTCCGGCCCCTGGATCTGCCGCCCTCCGCCGATCGGGTGAGGGCGTGCGCTGCGCGACACAACGCGCGCGAGTGACGGGCCTTGTCTCCCACCGGAGACGGGGTCCGTCATACGCATGTCCGGATAAGGCTTCCGTGTACCCGCTGACCAACCGGAAAAGCCCCTCGTACGAGTGACAGCACTCAAGGATTGCCATGATCGGCCGAGGGGAGGAATTGCGATGTGTGGGGACGCCGGCAGGGGCGCTCGGACGGGGAAGCCGGGCGGCGGCGATGGAGGGGAACGGGAGGGACGGGAGGGAACGGGGAGGCGAGCGGGCCCGCTGCACGGGGAGCAGCGGGCCCGCTCGGCTGTTCGGATCCGGCGCCTCGGCTGTTCGGATCCGGCGCCTGGAGTTCGGAGCCGGCGGCTCAGGCCTGGGCGACGAAGACGTGCTGGGCGATGTCCTTGCCCAGCTCCGCCGCGTTGTCGCCGGTGCCGACCAGCACGCCGGCGACGCCGATGTTGACCTTGACCGTGGAGCCCGGCCGGACGCCGGCCCGGCGCAGGGTGCTCATCAGCGCGCTGTCGGTCTGGATCGGCTCGCCGATCCGACGGACCACCACATCGGCCCCGGCGTCGCCCGGCTTGACGGTGTCCAGCGGGACGAGTCCGGCGTCGAAGCCCTCGCCCTCGGCCTTGGTGTCGCCCAGCTCGTCCAGGCCCGGGATCGGGTTGCCGTACGGGGACTGGGTGGGGTGGCCGAGCATGGCGAGCACCTTGCGCTCGACCGTCTCGCTCATCACGTGCTCCCAGCGGCAGGCCTCCTCGTGCACCTGCTCCCACTCCAGGCCGATCACGTCGACGAGCAGGCACTCGGCGATGCGGTGCTTGCGCATGACGCGCACCGCGAGCCGGCGGCCGTCCTCGGTGAGTTCGAGGTGGCGGTCCCCGGCGACCTGGAGCAGCCCGTCGCGCTCCATCCGGCCAACCGTCTGGCTGACCGTGGGCCCGCTCTGTTCCAGGCGCTCCGCGATCCGGGCGCGCATCGGGACGATGCCCTCCTCCTCCAGCTCCAGGATGGTGCGAAGGTACATCTCAGTGGTGTCGATCAGCCCAGACATCGCCGCTGGCTCCGTTCTTCGGTGTCCTCATCGCCAATTCTGACGTACCGGACCAACAACCGGGCCCGCCCCGGGGCTCCGGAGAGCCGTTTTGTTCCTGTTGACAACGATGCCGCCGGGGCGCGACCGTGCTCGCCGAAGCTTTCTCCACCGGCGGTCTGGACCACCCGGACCACCCCACCCGGCCGGCTCCCCCACCGGCAGAGAGCGAAGGCACCAGATGAACGACCTGGTCGGCAGGTACTTCGACGCCGCTGTCGCCCACCTCCAGCGGGTCCGCGAGGAGGAGGCCGACGCCATCGAGGCCGCCGCCGCGCTGCTGGCGGAGGCGATGACCGAGGGGCGCAGGGTCTTCACCTTCGGTGCCGGGCACTCCGCGCTGCCGGCCCAGGACGTGGTCTACCGGGCCGGCGGGCTGGTCCCGGTGAACCTGCTGAACGTGCCCGGGATGGCCGGGGTGACGGTGATGCCCGCGCCGCTGTCCAGCGCGCTGGAGCGGGTCTCCGGGCTGGCCACCGCCACCCTGGACCTGACCCCGGCGACCGCCGGGGACCTGCTGTTCGTGATCTCGCTCTCCGGTCGCCAGGTGATGCCGGTCGAGCTGGCCCGGTACGCCCGGGACCGCGGCCTGAAGGTGGTCGGGGTGACCTCGCTGGCGTACCCGCAGGAGGTGCCCTCGGCGCACCCGACCGGCACCTACCTGAAGGACCACTGCGACGTGGTGCTGGACAGCAAGATCGCGGTCGGCGACGGCGAGCTGACCCATCCGGGTGCCGAGACCACCTTCGGGCCGGTCTCCACCATCGTGACCAGCGCGCTGATGCAGGCCGTGGTCGCCTCGGCGGTCGGCCGGCTGGCCGACCGGGCGGCCGCCGGGGAGTGCCCCGCGCCGCCGCTGTTCCGCTCCGGCAACGTCCCGGGCGGCACCGAGTGGAACGCCAAGCAGATGGCCGAGAACGCCGAGCGGGTCTTCTACACCTACTGATGCACCTGCCGGCCCGCACCCGCTGATCCGCACCCGCCGGTCCGGACTCTCCGGCCCGCACCCGGCGGTCGCCCGCGCACACCCGCCGGCCGCCGCGCGCCCCCGCCACCTCCCTCGCACGCTGGGTGCCGGATCGAACACGGGGAGTACCGGACAACCACCGGGGCTTCCCGGCCACATCCGGCCAGCCCGGCCGTCACCAGGCGTACCGGCGAGCCGCCCGGGGCAGGAGAGCGGTGCGACCGGAGCGACTGGTGGGGGCCCGACATGGCGTCTGTTGCGGGACGGACCGGGTGGGTGCGTGAGCGGGACCTGCTGCCCGAGTTCTTCTGGGCCGCCGACGCGGCCTCGCTGCACGGACAGCGGCGCTCGGTGCTGCTCTGCGCCTGGGAGCTGGTCCTGCTGGTGGTCGCCGCGGCGACCGGCTCGGCCGACGGCGAGCCCTGGGCCTGGTCGGCGGCGGTCGCCTACCTCGGCGCGATCGCGCTGGCAGTGGTGGTCAGCAGGCAGAACCCGCAGGGCCTCTGGTACGAGGGCCGGGCGGCCGCCGAGTCGGTGAAGACGCTGGCCTGGAAGTACGCCGTCCGGGCCGACGCCTACCAGCCGCCGCCGCACGCCCTGCCGGACGCCGAGGGCCTGTACCGCTTCCAGCTCGCCCGGGTGCTCGGCGCGTTCCGGGACAGCCCGGCGGCCGTCCCGGAGGGCGGGGCGGGGATCACCCCGACGATGCGCGACCTGCGCGAGCAGCCCCTGGCGGTGCGCCGCGAGGTGTACCTGGCCGAGCGGATCCAGCTTCAGCACGACTGGTACCGCGCCAAGGCCCGCCACTGCGCCCGCGCCGGGCACTGGGCCGGGGTGCTGGGTGTGCTGCTGCCCGCGCTCGGCCTGGTGCTCGCCCTGCTGCGGGCGCTCGGCGCGTTCGGCTACGACGCGCTGGGCACGGTCTCGGCGGTGGCCGCCTCGGTCGCCGCCTGGGCGCAGCTGCGCCAGTACCGGCCGCTGGCCGCCGCGTACGCCCTGGCCGCCGAGGAGCTGGCGCAGATCCAGCACCAACTCGCCCAGCTGGACCTGGAGTCGATGGAGGCCGAGGAGATCTGGGCCCGCCTGGCCCGGGACGCCGAGGACGCGATCTCCCGCGAGCACACCACCTGGCAGGCCCGCCGGGAGGTGCGCGCCACCACCGACCGGGAGCACGCAACCGACCCGGAGCACTGAGGAGGCCGCAGGTGTCGTTACGGATGGTCAAAACGGCGGACGACCGAGCCCTCGCCGTCGAGTCCCTCGGCGACCCGCGCGGCCGTCCGGTGTTCCTGCTGCACGGCATGCCCGGCAGCCGGGTCGGCCCGCACCCGCGCAGCACGGTGCTGTACCGGCTGGGCGTACGGCTGATCTCGTACGACCGGCCCGGCTACGGCGACTCGACCCGGCTGTTCGGCCGCCGGGTGAGCGCGGCGGCCGCGGACGTGCGGACCATCGCGGACGAGTTCGGGCTGGAGAGCTTCGCGGTGCTCGGCCGCTCCGGCGGCGGCCCGCACGCGCTGGCCTGCGCGGCGCTGCTGCCGGAGCGGGTCAGCCGGGTGGCGGTACTGGTCGGCCTCGCGCCGCGCAACGCGGCCGGCCTGGACTGGTACGCGGGGATGACCCCGTCCAACGTCCGCGCCTACCGGGAGGCCGAGCGGGGGCACGGCCGGATCGCCGACGCGATGGAGTTCCGCTCCCGGCAGATCAAGGACGACCCGGTCCGGCTGCTGAACGGGCTGCGCACCGAACTCTCCGCCGCCGACCGGGAGGTGGTGGCCGACAGCGGGCTGCGGCGGATGCTCCAGAGCAACTACCGGGAGGCGTTCCGGCACGGCGCGGACGGCTGGATCGACGACGTGCTGGCCTTCACCGCCGACTGGGGGTTCGAGGTCGGGTCGGTCCGGGTGCCGGCCTGGCTCTGGCACGGCGCGGACGACCAGTTCTCGCCGGTCGACCACTCCCGCTGGCTGGCCGACCACATCCCGGACGCCGAGCTGTTCCTGGAGCCCGGCGCCGCGCACTTCGGGGCGTTCCGGGTGATGACCACCGCGCTCGCCTGGGCGGCCGGCTGGGGCGGTCCGGGGTCAGCCCTTCGCCGGCGTCAGGGGCGCTGAGCCGCCGAGCACCGCCAGCACGTTGTCCACCGCCAGGCCGCCCATCGCCTGCCGGGTGCGGACGGTGGCACTGCCCAGGTGCGGGGCCAGCACCGCGCGCTCCTGGGCGAGCAGCGCGGACGGGACGGCCGGCTCGTGCTCGAAGTTGTCCACGGCGGCGGCGAACAGCGCGCCGGACTCCAGCGCGGCGGCCAGCGCCTCCTCGTCCACCACGCCCGCGGTCATGCTGACCACCACCGCGCCGTGCGGCAGCAGGGCGAGCCGGCGGGCGTCCAGCAGGTGCCGGGTCTCGGCGGTGAACGGGCAGGTGACGACCAGCACGGTGGAGGTGGCGAGCAGGTCCTCCAGCGGCTTCCAGTCGGCGCCCTCGGCCTGCTCGGGCGGCAGTTCACCGCGGTTGTGGTAGCTGACCGGCATGTCGAAGGCACGGGCCCGGCGGGCCACCGCCCGGCCGATCCGGCCCATGCCGAGCACGCCCAGCGGGGTGCCGGCCAGCTCCAGGCCGAGCATGAAGTTCGGCGCCCAGACCCAGGGCGCGCCGGAGCGCAGCAGCCGCTCGCCCTCGCCGAGCCGGCGGGTGGCGGCCAGCAGCAGCGCCCAGGCCATGTCGGCGGTGGCGGTGGTGAGCACGCCGGGGGTGTTGGTGACCAGCACGCCGCGTTCGGCGCAGGCGGCCACGTCCACGTTGTGGTAGCCGACGGCGTGGTTGGCGACGACGGCCAACTGCGGGCCGGCCGCGTCGAGGAACTCGTCGTCCACCCGGTCGTCCAGGGTGGTGATCACGGCCCGCCGGCCGCGGACGGCGCCCAGCAGTTCGGCCCGGTCCATCGTCAGGTCGGAGTCGTGGTAGGTGACGGCGTGGTGCGCGGTGAGCCGTTCGATGACGCCGGGGGCGAGGCGCCGGGTGACCAGGACCGGGGGCGGGGTGCTCATGCGCACCTCTTGATGACTCTCCCCCAGCCTTCGGCCGGGAGGGACCCCCATGCTGCGTTCGCTCATGACGTTGCAGCGTACCCCGCCCCCTCCTGATCAGACCGGCTGCGGCTCCAGGTCGCGGTTGATCCGCTTCCAGCCGCGCGCGGAAACCGTGTTGGGGTGCTCCTCGCCGACCTGCCGGATCAGTTCGGAGATGGCCCGCGCCCGCAGCTCGGCGGCCTGGGTGTGCCGCCCACCCGACCGCAGGGTGATCGCCAGGTTGGCCTCGCAGGCCACCGCGTCCGGGTGCTGGGCGCTGTAGCGGTCGCACAGCCCCTGGTACGCGGCCCGGCCGAGCCGCTCGGCGCGGTCGATCTGCCCGTCGTCGCCGTAGGCGTTGGCCAGGTTGATCATCGCGTTGAGGGTGTACGGGTGCTCCGGCCCGACCGAGCGGGTCAGCCCCTCGACGGTGAGCCGGCCGCGCTCGATGGCGCCCTGGACGTCGCCGCTGCCCCGCAGGTAGATGCCGAGGTTGTTGGCGCAGGCCAGGGTGAACGGGTGCTCGTCGCCGAACAGCCGCCGGTGGCCCTCGAAGACGGTGGAGCAGAGGTCGCGGGCGGCCTCCTTGTCGCCGGAGGCGCTGTGGTCGGCGGCCAGGTTGAGCGCGCAGGCGAGCGCGTCGGGGGCGTCGGCGCCGTAGCGCTCCAGGTAGCGCTCGTAGGTCTCCTTGGTGATCCGGCGGGCCTCGGCGAGCTGGCCGATCCGGCGCAGTGAGACGGCCAGCGACTTGGCGTTGCGCAGGTTCTCCGGGAGGTCCGGGTCGAGCACGTCGCCGAGGTCGGAGGTGACCTCCTGGAGCAGGTCCACCGAGCCGCGGTAGTCGCCGAGTTCGCGCAGGTCGCGGGCCAGGTTGGACTTGGTGGACAGGGTGTAGGGGTGCTTGGGGCCGAGGACGGCGGTGCGCCGGTCGAGGGTCTCCTGGTCGAGTTCGCGGGCCGCCTCGCTGTCGCCGACCAGCCGGTAGTCGATCGCCAGGTTGTTCGCCATGGAGAGCGTGCGCGGGTTGTCGTCGCCGAACAGCTCGCGGAACTGGTCGAGGATTTCGCGGTCGAGGTCCAGGGCGGCCTGGAACCGGCCGAGCGCCCGGCGGTCGGCGCCCAGCGAGCCGGCCGTCATCAGGGTGTACGGGTGGTGCTCGCCGAGCAGGGCCCGCTGGCGCTCCAGGGTGTCCTCGTCCAGGGCCAGCGCCTCGGCGTAGTTGCCCTGGGAGCGCAGCACGTTGGCGAGCTGGAAGCGCAGCAGCAGGGTCTGCCGGTCGTCCTCGCCGAGCTTGCCGGTCCACTCCGCGTCCAGGGCGTGGCCGAGGTCGCGGGCGCGGTCGAGTTCGCCGCGCTTCCACAGGTAGCGGACCCGGTCGATGAGCAGCTGGCGGGTGTCCGCCTCGTCGCAGTTGTGCGCCTTGGACGGCGACAGGTGCGGCCAGATCTCGTCGAAGGCGGGCCAGTTGGCCGGGTCGTCGGTGTCGCCGAGGACGGGCCGGGCGCCGGTGAGGATGCGGTGCACCTCGTGGACGGCGATCTCCTGCTCGTCGGCGGTCATCCCGGCCCGGATCACCGCCTGGACGAGCCGGTGCACCTGGAAGCTGTTGCTGCCGGCGTCGACCTTGGCCAGCGCGTACCGGCCGATCGCCTGGATCACCTTGCCCAGCATGAACTTGTCGCTGAGGTCGGCGTCGAACTTCACCAGCGCCCGGATCATCTGGTCGCTGTAGAAGAGGTTCATCGAGATCGGCTCGGGCGCGAAGAACGCGCAGAGCTGGAGCAGCCGGACGGCCGCCGGGGACTGCTGGCGCAGTCGTCCGATCGACACGTTCCAGGTCGCGGCGACCGGGGTCGGGTAGTCGGCCGGGCGGCCGACGGCCAGCGCGCGGGCGGCCTCGGCGTGCAGCTGGGAGACGTAGGTCTCCACCGGGGTACCGGTGGTGTCCAGCCAGGCGGCAGCCACCTCGACGGCCAGCGGCAGGTCGCCGACCGCCTCGGCGACCCGGTCGGCGTCCGGGCGGGAGAGGCTGCGGGCGCGCCGACACAGGTGCTCGACGCTCTCGCCGCGGGTGAAGACGTCGACCTCCAGCGCCTCGGCGTGCCCGGTCCAGGCCTGGTTGCGGGAGGTGACCAGGATGTGGCCGGAGCCGCCGGGGAAGAACCGGCGGATCTCGGCGGGCTCGTCGGCGTTGTCGAAGATCAGCAGCCAGCGCGAGGTGGGCACGCCGCGCCGCAGCGCCTCCCGGGCCGCCTCGGCGGCCTCGGTGACCGAGTCGCCGACCCGCAGCCCCAGCCGGCGGGCGAGTTCGGCGAGCGCCGGGGCGACCAGCTCGGTCTGCTCGGCGTCGATCCACCAGACCAGGTCGTAGTCGGACATGAAGCGGTGGGCGTACTCCAGCGCCACCTGGGTCTTGCCGACGCCGCCGAGCCCGTACAGGGTCTGCGGGGTGGGCAGCACGGCCGCCATGCCGCCGCGCAGCTGGTTGCGCAGCTGCTCCAGGACGGGGGCGCGCCCGGTGAAGGAGGGGTTGCGCGGCGGGACGTCCCACACCGAGGGCTTGCTGCCGGGGAAGCGCGGGCCGCCGTTGGGCGCGTCGTCGAGCGGCACCTCGCCGCGGCCGAGCGCGCGCAGCAGGCTCAGGATCGACTGGTTCTCGTCCCGGCCGACCAGGTCGACCGGGTTGCGGTTGCTGAACGGCGCGGTCAGCCGGACGTCGCCGACGCGGACCGGCAGCAGCTGGCGCCGGGTGCCGGACGGGTCGGAGCTGACCACCGACTCCCACAGCGCCCGGGCCTGCGGGGAACGCTGGTAGGCGGGCGAGAGCACGGCGACCGTGCGGAACGCGGAGTCGATGCCGCGCTCGGTCTCCTCGCGCGGGTCGGTGCCGGCGCTGAGGTCGCGGGGCAGCACCCGGAAGCCGGCCCGGGTGAGGACGGACTCGATCCAGTCCGCCCACATCCGGTCCTCGGGGACGTAGGAGAGGTAGAGGTCGGCGGGCACGGACGGGCGGCGGCGGGTGAAGGCGTCCACGTAGCGCAGCCGGACGGTCTCGTCCATCGGCGGCAGGCCGGGCGCCCGGCCGTCGGTGAGCATGGAGGTCAGCCGCTCGCAGGCGGCCAGCATCGAGGTCGGGGTGCCGGTCTGGTCGCCGAAGGTCGCGAGGATCTCCTCGTACGCGTAGAACGGCCGGTACGGGATTTCCACCGAGCCCCAGTACT
Organism: Kitasatospora sp. NPDC093102; assembly: GCF_040683915.1. NCBI lineage: Bacteria > Bacillati > Actinomycetota > Actinomycetes > Kitasatosporales > Streptomycetaceae > Kitasatospora > Kitasatospora sp. NPDC093102. Next base: position 80,737 of record NZ_JBFBFA010000019.1, read on the forward strand.
GGGCGAGTTCCTCGCCGTTGAGGCCCGCGGGCAGACCGTCGAAGCGGACCCTGGCGAGGGCACGGCCCGCGTCCGCCTTCTCCTTCTCGCCCTCGTCGATGCGCATCGGGACGGGCAGGATGCGGATGCCGCGCTCGCGGTAGCGGTCGTGGATGTGCTGGGCGATCCGGGAGGCGCCGTCGATCGACTGGTCGCTCAGGGTGAAGCAGACGACCAGGTCGTCGGGCATCTGGACGGTGCAGATCTCGGCGATGTCGGACAGGCCGGTGCGGGAGTCGATCAGCACGTAGTCGTAGCGCTTGGCCATGTCCGCCTTGAGGGCGTCGAAGAACTGCCCGCCGTCGAAGTGGTCGTAGAAGATGTCCCAGTCGAGGTGGGTGACGGCCTCGGAGTAGTCCCGGTTGAACTGGCCCGCGGAGAGGAAGTCCAGGCTGCCGGTGGACGGGAAGTGCGGCCAGGTGAGCGAGAGCGCGTGCGGGTGCACCCGGGCGAAGTCCAGGTGCCAGCCCTCGGCGTGCTCGACCGGGCGCAGCGCCTCCTCGCGGTACTCGGCGATCAGGTCCATCATGCCGGTGGTGCCGGCCAGCGAGGCCGGGTCGAGGAACGGGTGGAAGAACTTGGCGAGGCCGGGCGCCTCCAGGTCCCAGTCCACGGTGAGCACGCGGAAACCGTTGGCGGCCAGGATCCAGGCGGTGTTGGCCAGCGCCATGGTGCGGCCGGTGCCGCCCTTGTACGAGTAGAAGGTGACGATCCGGCCGTTGCGGTCCTGGTCCGCCGCCTGCCGCTCGGCCTCCCGCTGGGCGGCCGGATCGACGGGGGTGAGCCCGCCGAGGCGGAGGTTCCTGGTGCGGTTGTCAGTCATCGCGGTCCTCGTCCTCCCAAGGGCGCCATCCCGTCATCGGGTTCATCGCCGTCGTCGCGGTACGGGTCGTGCGCACGGTGCGGGTCGTTGCCGGTGTTTCGACTTCGGCGGTGGGTTCGGCCGTTGCCGTCGCTGCTGTCGTTCGTGTTGCGGGTGTTGCCGTTGTCCTGGTCGCCGCCGTCGGGGTCGTCGAAGGGATCCACCTGGGCTCCGTCCGATCCGTACCCGCCTCCCCCGCGCCGGAACGCCTCCCGCAGGCTCGGCCGGGGCGGCGGAGGTTCCTCCGGTTCGGCCCGGGTGCGGCCCTCGAACGCGTACTTGGCCTTCATCGCCGCCCGGGGCAGCGCGTCGTCGAAGTCCTCCAGCGTGTGCAGCCCGGTCGGGCCCATCGCGCCGAGGAAGCTCGGCCGGCTCGCCCGCCGGGTGATGCGCAGCGTCTCGTCGCTCAGGTCTCCCAGCTCGTCCGCACGATCGGCGCACTCCGGGTCGTCGCCGTTGAACGGCTCCAGGATGCTCACCCAGGTGGCCTCCGAGCGGTCGAAGCGCCGGACCAGCTCGCGCCGGCGCGGGTCGCGCAGCGTCCAGCGGTCGAGCAGCAGCAGGCCGGGCGCCTCGGCGTTGCCCTCGATGATCGACTCGACCTCGTCGTCGAACTCGTGCACGGTCGGCTGGAACCCCAACTGCCGGGCCAGCCGCGCCGCGTGCTGGGCGATCGGCGAGCCGACCGGCTGGTACGGGTGCCAGTCGGTACGCCGCTCGCCGTAGTAGTCGGGGCTGCGGTCGCCGGGCACCTCGTTCTGGTGGTAGGCGAGCACGGAGATCCGCAGCTGCTTGGTCGGGGCGGTGACGTTGAACGCGCTCGGGAGGCCGTTGAACTCCAGCCGCCGCCCCACCGGGATCACCGTCTCCTCCGCGACCTGGACGATCCGGGCGGCCAGCCGGTGCACGGCCAGCTCGTAGGCGGAGCGGAAGTAGCTGAGCTTCATCAGCGCGTACAGGCCCTCGGTGGCGTACTCGGGCCCGAAACTCGTGTGGTTGAACTGGAGTTCACTGGCCACGTTCGGCAGCCGGTAGCGGCTCATCGGCGCCCACAGCACCGGCACGATGCCGCTGGTGCGCTCGTAGTCGAGGTTCGCCGGATAGACCGGTCGACGGGTGAAGGCGTGCCATTCCTGGCCGCACGGAACGCTGTTGAAGTACCTCGGGGAGTAGAGCGGTACGAACACCCGGCACGTCGCCAACTCGTCGGACAGCCGTTCGGCCCACAACTCGCCCTGGTGCATGGACTCGTCCATGAAGCCGACCGCGACCCCGTCCGGGACGGTGGTGAGCTGGAGCACCGCCTCGCAGAGATCCCGGTACAGCTGCCTGACCCAGTGGTTCGGATCGCTCGCGCCCCGCGCACCGGCCTTGGGAGTGTGCGCGTAGGAGAGGAAGAAGTACGGCCGGGCGTCGTCCTCGTCCCAGCCCCGGTCAGTCACACGCGCCTCCCCCGGGCCCGTCGGCAACCTGCCTCCCGCAGCCCCCGTGCGGCGGGGCTTCAGTGTAGGAACGACTGACACCCCAATGGAATAGCACAACGTCTCGCACGAATTGACATGACCGAAACGATGCCGCTGTCCGTGCACTGGGAGCAGTACCCTCGTTCCGGCCGCCGCGCACCACCGGGAGGACATCCGTGAACCACCTCGACTGGCAGAGGTCCAGTACCAGCAGCGACAGGGACGACTGGATCGAGATCGCCTCCGAGGGTGACCACGTCTACATCCGGCAGTCCGACGACCCCACCCTCGTCGTCACCACCACCCGCACCAAGTTCAACGCCTGGGTCCTCGGCGCCAAGGCCGGCGAGTTCGACCACTTCGTCGCCTGAGGGTCATCCCGGGTAGCGGGCCGCCAGGATCCGCACCGTCGCGGCGATGCGGTCACGGAGTTCGGCCGGTTCCAGCACCTCGACGTCGGCGCCGAGCCGCAGGAACTCCCCGTGGGCGTGGTCGATCGACTCGATGGGCACCCGGGCCTCCGTGCAGCCGCCGCCCCCGGGTGCCACCCCGAGGCGTCGGGCGCCCTCCGGGGTGAGCCGGACCAGGGCCTCCCCGGTGTGCAGCCGGGCCCGGAAGTCGGCGAGGTAGCCCGTCCAGTACGTGCCCAGCTCGAAGCCGGCCGGCAGCGCGAACTCCTCTGCCAGTTCGCGCAGTCCGACGATCTGGTCGACCCGGTACGTGCGCACACCGGCCGGACCGGCGGCGACCAGGTACCAACGCCCGGCCTTGAGCACCAGCCCGTACGGTTCCACCCGCCGTTCGATCTCCTCCGGCGCCCGCCAGCGCCGGTACTGCAGGACCACCGCCCGCCGCTCCCACACGGCGGCAGCGACCGCGGCCAGGTGCGGCGCACGGTCCGCCTCCCCGTACCAACCGGGGGCATCGAGCAGGAAGCGCTCCTGGATCCGCCCCGCGTGCTCGCGCAGCTCGGCCGGCAGGGCGGCCCGCAACTTCAGCTGGGCGGCGGCCAGCGCCTCGCCGAGGCCCAGTTCGGCCGCCGCACCCGGAAGCGCGGCGAGGAACGCGGCCTGCGCCTCGTCCGCCGTCAACCCGGTGAGCCGGGTCCGGTAGCCGTCGACCAGCCGGTAGCCACCGGCGTGCCCGGCGTCCCCGTACAGCGGGACACCGGCGGCGGCCAGCGCCTCGACGTCCCGGTAGACCGTACGGACGGAGACCTCCAGCTCCTCGGCCAGCTGCCGGGCGGTCATCCGTCCCCGGTTCTGGAGCAGCAGGATCAGGGCCACCAGACGGCTCGCGCGCATGCCGCCCAGTATCCCGATCTCCACTGACAGGGGATGTCAGTGGACCGCCCCTAGCCTCCCCGCATGAACGACTTCGACTTCCTGCACGGCTCCTGGGACGTGGCCAACCGCCGCCTCACCGCACCGCTCACCGGCGGCGACACCTGGGAGGAGTTCCCCGGCCACTCCGTGATCCGGCCGCTGTTCGGGGGCGCCGGCAACATCGACGAGATCGCCTTCCCCACCCTCGACCGCCGGGGCGTCACCCTGCGGCTGTTCGACCGCGAGGAGCAGCAGTGGTCGATCTTCTGGTCCGACAGCCGCACCGGCCGGCTGGACCCGCCGGTGACCGGCAGCTTCACCGGCGACCGGGGCGACTTCCACGGCGAGGACACCTACGGCGGCCGCCCGATCCGGGTGCACTTCACCTGGTACCGCCTCGGCCCGGACACCGCCCGCTGGGAGCAGGAGTTCTCCGCCGACGAGGGCCGCAACTGGGAGCTCAACTGGACCATGGACCTCACCCGCACCGGCGCGGCCTTCGACGGGCTCGGCGCGTGAACCTCATCGTCGAACTGCGCCAGTACACCCTGCACCCCGGCGCCCGCGAGACCCTGATCGAGCTGTTCGAGCGCGAGTTCGTGGCCGGGCAGGAGGCCGTCGGCATGACCCTCGGCGGGCGCTTCCGCGACCTGGACGACCCGGACCGCTTCGTCTGGCTGCGCGCCTTCCCCTCGATGCCCGAGCGCCGCCGCGCACTGGAGGCCTTCTACGGCGGCCCGGTCTGGCGGGAGCACCGCGACGCGGCCAACGCCACCATGGTCGACAGCGACGACGTCCTGCTGCTGCGCGGCCCGGGCTTCGCCCCGGAAACGGGCGCCCGCGAGGTGCTCGCCACCGTCTGCCACCCCACCGACGGCGACGCCTTCGACGCCTACGCCGCTCGCCACCTGGGCCCTGAGCACGCGCTGCACCGCACCGAGCACGCCGAGAACGACTTCCCCCAACTGCCCGTCCGCACCGGCGAGGACGTCCGCGTGTGGTTCGGCCCGGCCGAGCCGCCGCCCTGGCCGTTCCGGCAGCTCCGCCTGGAGCCAGTGACGCCGTAGCCGGCCATGCGCAGGAAGTCGGCCCGTCCGACTTCCTGCGCAGCGCAGCTCCGGGGATCAAGGGCCGACGAGCTCCGCCAGCTCGTCGGCCGACTCCGGGGTCAGCCGGTAGAAGCCCTGGAGGCTGACTGCGCGTTCGAGGCGGCCATCCACCACGTACTTCAGGCCGCGGGTCTGGTTCCGGCGGTTGCGCCAGGTGAGCTGCCCCAGCAACTCACCCGGTATCGGCTGGTCGAAGCGCACGGGCGTCGAGTCCACGTGCACCGCCGAGGCGCCGCAGCCGCCGGCGCCGAGCGCCACCCAGTCCTCGTGCCCGGGGAACGCCCGGTCCCGCCACGTCGTCGGCGCCGTGCTGGACCTGACCGACCTGTACGACCGCGCCGACTCCGCGCTGTACTTCGCCCCCTGGCGGCCCGACCCCCGGCCGCTCGAAGGGCTGCTCCAGGGCACCAACACCAACTGCCTTGAGATCGCCTCCGACGGTGAGCTGGTCTACATCCGCGAGTCCGACGACCCCACCACCATCGTCACCACCACCCGCACCAAGCTCCACGCTTGGATCCGCGGCGCCAAGGCCGGCGAGTTCGACCACTTCGCCGAAGCCCGACACCATCCCCGTGCCCCGGCAGTGGGCCGGGGCACGGGGACTCGTCTCCACTCCATCCTCATCAAGCCCAAACAGGACGACGGCTGGGAGTCGGGTTTCACGAGCGGCTGCTGCGGAGGATGGACTCGGCGAGGTCGACGGCCTCCCGGACCGGGACGAGGCGGCAGTCGGCGGTACCGATCCTGGCGGTGGTGATGCCGTGGGCGGTGCTCAGGACCTCGGCGCCGAGCGGGCCGAAGTGGACGTCGTCCAGGTCGGGGGCCCGGAAGGTGGTCCAGCCCTCGGGGCCGACGCAGCGGTACTCGCGTACGGGGACGTCGGGCATGCGGAGGTCGGCCAGGTGGAAGGCGGTCAGGCGGTCCATCGGGACGCCGATCATCAGCACCCGGGCGTCCAGCTCGTAGAGCCGTCCGAGCGGCGACTCAGGGCCGAGGTGGGAGGTCAGCGGGTGGCGCTCGGTGATCTCCCGGGCGAGCCGGCCCACCGCCGCCCAGGACGTCTGCGGGTGGCCGCTCCGCATCGCGCCCGAGTGGGTGCGGATCGCCTCGGACAGCGCCCCCATGGAGGGCGACGCCGGGGTGGTTGCCGGATCGAAGCGGGGCATCCGGGCCTGGTAGTCGGCCACCTCCGCCGGGGAGAGTCCGGCGGTGGCGGTCTGGTGGCTGCGGGAGGTGGCGGAGTTCTCGGGCGTGGCGGTGTAGGCGACCAAGGTGCCGTCGGGGCCCAGGACGTCGAGCAGGGCCTCGACCACACCGGCCGCCCCGCCCGGCACCGGTCCGAGGGCGCGCAGGGACGCCTGGACGTGCAGCACCGTGCCCGGGCGGACCCCGAGGTCGACGAAGTCGCGGACGAGGGGGTGAACGGGGGAGGCGACGGCGACGCTGCCGCCGAGGGATTCGGTGAGGATGGCGTTTCCCCGGGGTTGAGGGCCCCGGGGTGAGGGAGGACCCGGGGCGGCGCGAGTGGGGGTCAGACCCCGGCCCGTTCCCGCCGTGCCCGGTCGGCCGCCTGCTCGGCGGCGGCGGGCAGCGGCAGGGTGAGCCAGGGTGCGACGGTGGCACGCATGCCGTCGGCGAAGCGCAAGCCGGTCCCGGTCAGGGCCCCGGACGACGCCAGCCGCTCCACGGCCTCGGCGGTGTACCGCCGCCAGAGCGCGAACTGTTCGCGCGCCCGGTCGGCGGCCGTGCCCGGCAGTCCGTCGTACGCGAGGGTGCGGGTGCCCCAGTACTCGGTGACGGCCAGGTGGGCGTACGTGCCCTGGAGCAGCCCTTCGAGCGGCCGGGGGTCGGGCCGCCAGGGGGCGAAGTACAGCGCGGAGTCGGCGCGGTCGTACAGGTCGGTCAGGTCCAGCACGGCGCCGAGCTTGACGTGCTGGAACTCGTGCGCGAGCAGCAGGGCGAGGGTCGGCGCGGTGGCCGGCCGCGCGATGCCGACGGCGCCGTAGGCCTGCCGGGCCGCCGAGCTGACGTCCCGGCCGGTCGGGCCCGGCCGCAACGGGGTGACCGTCGCCAGGCCGGCCCGGATGCCCTCCGCGTACCCGGGCAGGTCCCGCCCGAGCAGCTCCCAGGCCTCGCGCAACGCGCCTGTCCAGTCGAGCAGTTCACTCTCGGACAGGCGGCCCGCAACGGGGTGGTCGTGGCAGTCGCGCAGCGGGTCGGTGTCCTCCAGTGCGACCGTCCAGCCGTCGGCGAGCCGGACCCGCCGCAGCGGCTCGTCCAACACGGTGTGCACCGAGCCGTCGGACGCCCGCACCTCGAAGCCGTCGGACCGTCCGGTGACCACGGCCTCGCCGTCGGGGACGGCGATCCGGCCGAGCGTCGGCAGGTGCAGCCACCCGCCCCGCACGGGCACCGCCACCGAGTCCCCCCGTCCGGCCCGCACCGCGGCCGCCGCGGCGAGCGCGGCCAGCGGGCCGAGCCCGACCGGGAGGTCGCCGGCGAGCCGGCGAGCCGCCCAGGCGCGGGCGTACGGGTGGGCGAGCACGGCGTCCACGGCGGCGGGGGCCGCCACGTCGAGCTCCGCCAGCAGGGCCCACGCCTCGGCCCGCCCCTGTCCGGAGGCGTCCCAGGCGGCGGCCAGCATCGCCCGGGTGAGGGCGAGTTGGGAGCGGCCGAGCGCAGCGAGGGTCTCCGTGCTCCCGTATCCGTGCGCGAGCTCGTCGAGTTGCGACGGGGTGAGTGCGCCGGGCAGCAGCGGCTCGGCGCCGGGCGCCGGGGCGGTGGCCCCCTGCGCCGGTACGACCGACGGACTCCCGCTCCCCGCAATGCCGTTGATGAACGTCATGAGATCACCGCAGTAGACGGAGGGATGGTCGAAGCTGCCTCCTCCATCGTCGCTCCGATAGCGGTGGGCGTACAGCCCGCCACCGCAGGAGCGGACCACGGAGCAGGCGCGGCAGGCCTCGCTCAGTCCGGCCAGGCCGGACTGGCGGGCGGCGATGCCGGGGTGGCGGGCGAGGTCGTCGAGGCTGTGCGCGAAAACGTTCATCCCGGTGACGGGCGCGCCGTCGTACGCGGTCTTCAGGCTGTCGGCCTGCTCGAAGGTCCCGTCGGTCTCCAGGACCGCCAGGTCGGAGGGCTCCAGGCCGAGCGACTCGGTGAGGCTGGAGAACCCCCGCAGGGTCCGGTGCACGGACTCGAAGGTCCGTACGGCGAACGGCCGCCCGTCGGTTTCCCACAGCCTGTGGACGGTCAGCAGCCAGTCCGCGTACGGGGTGGCGCCCAGCCCGGAGGGGCGCCTGGGCGGTTCGTCCCAGGTGGCGTGCGGGAGCAGGAAGTCCACGGCGGGCGGGCGGAGTTCGGCCAGCGCCCGGTACACGGCCACCGGGTCGTTCTCGACGTCCATGGTGCACAGCAGCCCGGCGAACAGGTGCCGGTACTCGGGCTCGTTCAGCAGCGCGACGGCCCGCAGCACCTGCGGATGGCTGCTGCGTCCGTCGGCGAACCGCCGGTGGCGGTCGTTGGCGGCCTTGTCGCCGTCCAGCGAGATGCCGACCTTGATGTCCTGCTCCGCGAACAGCGAGCAGAAGTCCCGGCTCAGCAGCACGCCGTTGGTGTGGATGCGCAGGTCGAGCGCGCAGCCGGGCGGGAGCGCCGCCCGGAGCGCCCCGGCGGCGCGGCGCAAGCGGTCCGGGCCGGCGAGCAGGGGTTCTCCCCCGTGCAGGACGACCCGGACGGCGGGCAGCCGGTGGGCGGCCGCGTGCTCGCCGATGCGCTCGGCGGCCTTGGCCAGGATCCCGTCCGCGATGACCTTCGGCCGGGAACGCCAGCTGCTGTCCGCGTGCTCGTAGACGTAGCAGTGGTCGCAGGCCAGATCGCACCTGCTGTGCATCTTGACCACGAACTGCGTCAACGGCAGCGGAATCGACGTCGTCATGGGACTGTTCGGTTCGGTCTGCTCGGTCTGGGTTCCGCTCGGATTTCCGGGTGGGGTCAGATCGAGGAGTTGAAGGCGGCGACCGGCACGAGGCCGGAATCCACGCTGGGGAGCGCGCGCTGGAGGCGGGCGGCGAGTTCTTCCGCGCCGAGCTCGGCGAGATCGGCGAGGGAGGGGCGTTCCGGCGTCTCCTGATGGTCAGTGAGCTTGCCGGCCGGCCTGGTGCTGGTTACCGGAGTCATGTTCTTTTCCTTAGGCGCGGTTAGGACCTGCCGAGGGTGGGTAGGCCCACCCGGTTGCGACCAATGTAGTGCCCGCGGGGACTCCGCGCGGCACCTTGCGGACTCACGTTGGGCTCCCCAAGCGGCCGACGTCGTATGACAGCACGCCGGACCTCCAGAATTCACCCGTTCAGCGGTCGCGCACTTCGCCGTGGCGCACGCCGAAGCGCGTCGGAACCAGCCCCGGGGCGAGCACCTGGACCAGCCCCGGGGCAGGCGCCGCAGACCTCACCCGGACAGGAACCGGGCCGACGACCTGGGCACACCCCGGGAGTGCCCCGGGAAGCACCCGGGCAAGCGCACCATCCGGCCAAGCATCCGGCGCCCGGATTCATTCCCCCGGCTCGCCGAGCTCCCGGACGGCACGCACCAGCTCCCCGGTGAACTCCGTTCCGCTCGGCGTCAGTTCACCGCAGGCCAGGAGCGTCTTCCCGGCGGTCAGGGTGTGCGTCCGCCAGCGCACGAACTCCCGTTGCGCACGGGCGGCGTCGCCCGCCCCGGCGGCCGCCTCCGCCCGCCAGAAGTCCGCCACGCCCAGGTGGGCGTACGCCCCCTGGAGCAGCGCCCCGGCCGGGCGCAGGTCCGGCCGCCAGGGGGCGTGGTGAATGGCCTGGCCGTTGGGGCGGTGCAGCGGCACCAGGTCCAGCAGGGCGCCGAGTTGGACGTGCAGGAACTCGTGCACCAGGGCCAGCGCCAGCGACACCGGATCGCCCGGCAGCGAGGCCGCCACCGCGCCGTACGCCCGCCGGGCGGCAGCGCTGACCGTCGCCCCGCCGGGGGCGGGCAGCAGCGGCACGACGGTGGTCACGCAGGCCGCGACGGCCTGCGCGTGACGGCGGTGGCGGTGCACCAGGATGTCCCAGGCCTCGGCCAGCCGCTCTTCCCAGAGCGCGAGTTCGCCGTCCGGCAGCGGACCGGCCGGCGGGCGCCCGTAGTCGACCCGGCGCGAACCGGCATGGTCGACCGACGGCGCCCAGCGCAGCCCGTCGCACTCCAGCGCGAGGGCCGGGCCCGGAACGGGGCGGAGGAACTCGCCCAGTCCGCCGAGCGGAGCGCTCTCCCCCGCCGTCACGCCGCGCAGGCAGTCGGCCGCCCAGGCGTCCAACTCGGGCCGCAGCAGCACCTCTTCCCACCTCGCGCGGTCGTCCCGTTGCAGCGCCCGGACCCGGGCGTACGCCTCCCGGTAGCCGTCGTGCTCCGGCGCCGCCCGGCGCAGCGCCAGCAGCAGCAGCGCCCGCTTGCTCAACTGCCCGCCGCGCAGCAGCCGGACGGCCTCCGGCCCGCCGCGCGCGCCCGCGATCGCCCGGAACGTCGCCCGGTCCACGCCGTGCCGGGGCAGCCCGTCCGCCCCGCGCGCGTCCGGCACCCAGGCCGCCACCACCTCACCCGTACCCGCCACCGGTCCTCCTCCTCGTGTGTGCGGCTTCCGGCCCGGTCGGCCGGCCCATCGCCCAACCCGCCGGGTCCGCCCGCAGTCTCCCCGCGCCGGGACGGATCAGCCGGACGGCGGCCGGGCATGACCCGGACGGGTGAGCCGAAGCGGCCCTCAGCTCCCCGCGCGCGCCCGCCCGGACCCCGGCGCGCCCGGCACCCCGGCCGCCGTCAGCCCCGCCACCCCCGCCCGCAGGCGCCCCGCGATGTGCCGGATCAGCCGGTCCAGGTCCGCGCAGTACACCGACGGGTGCCCGAAGCCGTCGCCCGCGTACCGGTGCGCGTACAGGCCCCCGCCGCAGACCCGGGCCAGCGGGCAGCCCGCGCAGACCGGTCCGAGGCCCGCGAGGCCGCGCTGGCGGGCCCGGAAGGCGGGGTGCGCCGCCGCCTGCGCGAAGCCGTGCCGCCACACGTCCAGGCCGGTCCCCGGGGCGCCCTCGTAGGCCACCTTGAGGCTGTCCGCCTGCTCGATCGTCCCGTCCGTCTCGACCACCACCAGGTCGACGGGCGCCAGCCCGACCGCCTCGCTGGCCGCCCGCCCGCCGAGCAGCAGCACCGCCAGCTCCTCGAACAGCCGCACCCCGGTCTCCCGGCGCGGCGCGCCGTACCAGCGGTCGAAGGCGGCGATCAGCCACTCCCCGTACGGCGCGGGCCCCCCACCCGGCGGCGGCGCGTCCGGCACCGGCCGCGGCGGGACGCCCGGCGGCGGCTCCCGCCAGGTCGCGTGCGGCAGCAGCAGGTCGAGCCGGGGCGGCGCGAACTCCAGCAGCGCCTCGTAGGTGGCCACCGGGTCCGACGCCAGGTCGACGACGCACAGCAGGCCGGCGAACAGCTCCCGGTGCCGGTCCGAGCCGAGCAGCCGCACCGCCTCGGCGGTGCGCGCCCAGCTGCCCGCGCCGGAGGGCAGCCGGCGGTGCCGGTCGTGGGCGGCCCGGGTGCCGTCCAGCGAGACCCCGACCGCGACCCGGTGGCGGTGCAGCACGTCGAGCAGCGCCGGTTCGTCCAGCAGCCGCAGCCCGTTGGTCTGCACGGTGAACCGCACCCGGGGCCCGGCGGACGCCAACTCGCCGAGCAGCGCCTCCAGATGGGCCGCACCGACGAGCAGCGGCTCGCCGCCGTGCAGCACCACGGACACCTCGTCCAAGCCGTGCTCGGCCGCGTGCTCGCCGATCCGCCGGGCGGTGCGGCGGACGGTCGCGAGCTCCATCCGCCGCGGCCGCCCGCGCCAGCTCTGGTCGGCCCCCTCGTACACGTAGCAGTAGTCGCACGCCAGGTTGCACCGACTGTGGATCTTCAACAGGAACTGCCGGAACGGCACCATGACCGCGAGCCTAGGGCACTTCCGCTGACCGTCCGTCACACGTGCGGCGGCTCCACGTCCGAGTCCAGCCGCGTCCCGGCCCGCACCGCGATCGTCGTCGGGTGCTCCTCCCCCAGGGTGACCCGGGCCCGCCGGATGCAGTCCGCCCGCAGCTCCGCGGCCCGCTCGGTGTACCCGAGGGCGGCCAGCGACAGCGAGAGGTTGGAGTTTATGCCGATGGAGTCGTAGTGGTCCTGGCCGAGGGCCTCGGTCATCAGCGGCGCGGCCTCCAGCTCCAGGTCGAGCGCGGCCTGGAGCTCCCCGGCCAGCGACAGGTCGTTGGCGTGGTTCATCATCGCGATCGGGATGTAGAGGTGGTGCGCGCCGAGGACGGTGCGGAACTGCGCCAGCGTGCGGCCGGACAGCTCGCGCGCCTCCGTGGTGCGCCCCGCCAGCCGCAGATACACCGAGAGGTTGTTGGCGCCGGCCAGCGTCACCGGGTGGTTCTCGCCCAGGTAGTCGCGGTACCGCGCCAGCGCCCGTTCGGCCAGCGGGATCGCCCGCCCGGTGTCGCCGAGCGCGTTGAGGTCGCTGGCCAGGTTGGTGGCGGCGGCCAGGGTGTCGGGGTGCTCGGCGCCGTTGATGTCCAGGTAGCGCTGGTAGATGTCCTCGTCGATCTCCAGGGCCTCGTGGTACCGGCCGGCCCGGCGCAGCGCCACCGCCAGGTTCTTGCGGGCGCGCAGGGTGTCGGTGTGGCTGTCGCCGATGGTCTGCTGGTAGATCCGGACGGTCTCCTCCAGCAGGTCCAGGGCCTCCCGCAGCCGCCCGGTCTCGCGCAGGTCGCGGGCGTAGTTGGAGGCCGAGGAGAGTGCGTAGAGGCTGTGCGCGCCGAGCGCGTCGCGCTGCTGGAGGTAGTTGCTGCGGTGCCGTTCCAGGGCGGCCCGGCGGTCACCGGCCAGGTAGTCGGAGACGGCGAGGTTGTTGGTGATCATCAGGGTCCGCGGGTGGTCCGGGCCGAGGGTGCGCCGGGCGGCGTCCAGGGTGCGGCGGTCCAGCGCCCGGGCCTCGTCGTAGCGGCCGAGGAAGCGCAGGTCGGCGCCGAGGCTGTTGGCGACGGCGAGGGTGTGCGAGTGCTCCGGGCCCAAGGTCGCGGTGAAGCGCTCCAGGATGTCCCGGTCCATCTCGTACGCCTCCTGGAGGGCGCCCTGGGAGCGGCGGATGTTGCTCAGCTGGGTGCGCAGCATGAGCGTCTGGGCGTCGTTGTCGACGTCGAAGCCAGGCCCGCCGTAGCCGTCCTGGCGCCAGTGCTCCAGGGTCCGCTCGGCCAGTTCCCGGCCGGACTCGTGCAGGCTGCGCTTCCACTGGTAGCGGACCGAGTCGATGATCCACTGCCGGACGTCCTCGTCGGCGCTGTCGAGCGCCCCGGACGGCCAGAGGTGGGGCAGGAGTTCGGCGTACTCGGCCCAGTTCACGGGCACGTCCGGGTCGCCGGGGTTGGCGGTGGCGAGCGCGGCGTGGACGACGCCGCGCAGTTCGGCCCGCCGCTCCTCCTCGACCTGGTCCCGCAGCACCGCCTGGACCAGCCGGTGCACGGTGATGGTCTCGCTGCCCTGGTCGGTGCGGGCGAGCCCGAACCGGTTGATGGCGCGCAGGAACTCGCCGATCGCGAGCTTGTCGCGGGGCGCGCGCGGGGGCAGCCGCAGGGCGCGGGTGACGGCCCGGCTGTAGAGCAGCCGCATCGGGATGGCGTCCGGGCCGAAGAAGGCGCAGATCTCCAGGATCTGGGCGGCCGGGGCGTTCATCCGGCGCAGTTCCTCGACCGAGATGCGCCAGGTCGCGGCGGCCGAGTGCGGGTAGTCGGCGGCGCGCAGCCGGGTGCGTTCGAGCATCTCGGTGAGCTCTTCGTCGAGCAGTTCGAGGTAGGTGGCGATCGGCATCGACGTCTCCTGGAGCCAGACGGCGGCCTGGCCGACGGCGAGCGGCAGGTCGCCGAGGCGGTGCGCGACCTGGTCGGCGTCCTCCGACGAGAGGCCGCCGTTGAAGCGGCGCAGCAGCCGGACGCTCTCCTCGCGGAGGAAGACGTCGACCTCCACCAGGCCGGCGTGCCGGGCCCAGCCCTGGTTGCGGGAGGTGATCAGCACGTGCCCGCCAGGGGAGCCGGCCGGCTGCCAGGGGGCGAGCTCCTCGGGGGTGCCGGCGTTGTCGAAGACGAGCAGCCAGCGGCGGTACGGCTGGCCGCGGCGCAGCGCGTCGAGCACGGCGGCGGCGGTGTGTGCGACGTCGTCGCTGGTGGGCACGCCGAGCCGGGGCGCGAGTTCGGCGAGCTTCTGCGGGATGTTGGCGGGTTCCTCGGCGGGCACCCACCAGACCACGTCGTAGGCGGCCTTGAAGCGGTGCGCGTACTCGGCGGCGATCTGGGACTTGCCGGCGCCGCCGAAGCCGTAGAGCACCTGGCTGAGCACGGCGGCGGGACCGCCGGTGAAGCGGTTGCGGAGCAGTTCCAGCAGCTTGCCGCGGCCGATGAAGGCGGCGTTGCGCGAGGGTGCCTCCTGGACCTGCGGTGCGGTGCCGGGGAACCGCGCGGGGGTGGCGAACTCTCCGCTGTCGGTGTCGGGTTGGCGGCTGCTGCCGGGCGGCGGGCCGAGTTCTGCGTAGAGCTGGGACTCGGCGCCGACCGCGGAGGAGCGGACCAGGTCGGGCACGGGCTGCCCGGCGAACGGGCGGGGCACCGGCTCGTCCGGGTCCTGGAGCCGGAAGGCGACCAACGCCGGTGAGCCGGAGGCCAGTTCGCGCCCCTGGAGGAGCTGCCAGACCTCGGCGGCGCGGGGCAGCGCGGTGTACTCGGGCGAGAGCAGGGCGAGCAGCCGGCCCTGGCCGTCGACGGGCCCGGCGACCTCAGGCGGCCGTGGGCCGGAGTACGGCTCGGCGGCGTTGTGCAGGGAGGTCTGGTAGCCGAAGCGGGTGAGCGTCCCGGCGGCCCACTCGGCCCACATCCGGTCCTCGGGCGCGTAGCTGACGAACACCTGGCGCGGCACCGCGCGGGCGGAGCGCAGGTAGGCGCCGTAGAGCCGGCGGCGGGTCTCGGCGGTGAGCGGGCGCAGGGTGCTGACCCGGCCGTCGGTGATCCAGCCGGCCAGCCGTTCGAAGGCGTTGAGCAGGCTGCGGGCCTCCTGCGGCCGGTCGGCGACGGTGGCGGGCACCTCCTCGTAGGCGTAGAAGGGCTTGTACGGCACCTCGACGTCGGCCCAGTAGCCGGCCCGGCGGTCGCCGGCCAGCCAGCGGCCGAGGTAGGGGGCGAAGGCCTCGCGGGCGTAGTCGCGGCCGGCCTCCAGGCGCTCCTGCTCGGCGTCCTCGACCCGCATCGGCACCGGCAGGACCCGGATCGCCCGCTCCTCGGCCGCGGCGATGTCGCGGGCGGCGTCGACGCCGCCGCGGATGTTCTGGGCGCTGAAGGTGAAGCAGTCCACCACGGTGTCGGGCATCAGGACGGTGCAGATGCCGGAGGTGTCGCTGACGCCGGTGCGGCTGTCGATGAGCACGTAGTCGTAGCCGCGGGCCCAGCGTTCGCGCAGCTCGCGCAGGAACTCGCCGCCGCGGATGTCCCGGCCGTGGTAGAAGCTGCGCCAGTTGAAGCTGGTGACGGCGGCGGCGTAGGCGGCGTTCTGCCGGCCGGCGGGCAGGAAGTCGAGCCGGCCGCCGGGCGGCAGGTCGAGGGCGAGGCCGCAGACGTAGCCGTCCAGCCGCCCGGGCTCGTCCAGCCAGGCCGCCGGGGACTGCCCGACCGGCCCGGCGGCGGAGGGCAGCGCCTGCTTGACGTAGGAGCGCAGCAGGTCGATCAGGCCGTCGGTGGAGTGCAGTTCCGGGTCGACCAGCAGCGGGTGGTAGTAGCGGTGGAGGCCGGGCGCCTCCAGGTCCCAGTCGACGACCAGGACGCGCAGGCCGCGACTGGCGAGGATCCAGCCGACGTTGGCGAGCGCCATGGTGCGGCCGGTGCCGCCCTTGAAGGAGTAGAACGTGACGACCGATCCCGGTCCGCCGCGCTCCAGCTCTGCGCCGGGCTCAGTGGTCATCGTTCTTCTCCCCTCGGCGGGACAGCGGTGTCCTTGCCCCGGCTCTGGTGCGGCAGGTCCGTGGAACCCGGGAGGCCCCGGTCGACGCGCGCGGGTCCCCGGCGGGGGCCCGGCGGGCCGGCCGGGATGGTCAGCCCGGGCATCGCCGGGCCGGTGTCCGGGCCACCGCCCGGGCCGAAGCCGAAGGCGTCGCCGCCATCGTCTCCCCAATCCAGGTTGTCGTCCATGAGCTTGTTCTGAGCGACCGTCACCATGATGGTGAGGTCGGTGTCGAAGCTCTCCCGGCTCACTTTGACCCGGAACAAGTGCTCCAGGTCGCTCCGGCGCAGCCAGTTGCGCCGGAACACGTCGCGCACGCCCGCCCAGAGCGCATCGCGCTCCGGCCCGTCGGCCGGGTCGTCGCTGCCGGTGGGCACCATCACGCCGGTGACCGGGTGGTTCTGTTCGTCGTAGGCGCGCAGCGCCGACCGGTAGCGCTCGCCGCCCGCCACCCACGGGTCCACCAGCAGGATGCTGACCTGGCTGTCCTCCCGGGCCTGGTCGAGCTTGTCGGCGAGGGCGGTGTCGATCTCCTCCAGCGTGGTGGTGTGCCCGGCGCCGGTGATCACCTGCTGGGCGCGGGCCGCCAGGGACGGCTGGGTGGGCGGGTGGTACGGCGCCCAGTGCCACGGCTTGGTGCCGTACCAGCCGCCCGTGCAGGAGCCGCCCTCGGCGGCGGCCTCCGAGGCGCGCCCGGCCGCGATGAACAGCCGCACCATCCCGGGGGCGGACGCCACGGGCGGCGGCGCCGGGGGCGGGAAGTAGCCGCGCACGGCGCCGAGGTCGAACTCGGGCAGTTCGCCGAGCCGGCGCGCGGCCGCGTCCCGGACCCGCTCCGCGACCACCCGGACGACCTGCTCGTACGCCCCGCCCTGCGCGGTGCGCAGCAGGGCCCGCAGGCCGTGGCGGGCGTAGGCCTCGCCCATGTCCGGCTGGGCCCACTGGATCTTGTTCACCTCGTCGGCCAGCCCGCCCGGCTCGACGGGTTCCCAGAGCACCGGGATGAGCGCCGAGATGAGCTCCCCGGTGTCCTCGTGGTGGCGGCGGACCCGGCCACGGAAGGCGGTCCACTCCTTGCCGCAGTAGAGGCTGGCGAAGTAGGCCGGGGAGTAGAGCGCGATCATGGTGCGGCTGCGGCCGAGCATCGTGGCCAGCTTCTCGGCCCAGTCGTCGCCCAGGCGCAGCTGCTCGGTGTCCCGGTAGGCCAGTTCGTCGACGCGCACGCCCGTGCCGACCAGTCGGCCGAGTTCGTCCCGCAGGTCGTTGAAGAACTGGTTGACGAAGACGTCCTCGGCCTCGAAGTCACGACGCGCGTAACTGAAGAAGAAGTACGGCCGGTGCTGTTCCTGCTCCATCACCTGTTCCCCCCGTGCCCGACGGTCCGCGACGGCGCTGGTTTCATACCCCAGCATGTCGTGAACTCCACCGTCCACGCTGGCGAGTTGGCGGATTCGGCCGCCTCGTGGGGTTTAGCCGGTGGTCAGGCGCGCCGCCCCCGGCCGGGGGCGCTCCGGCGCTCGGGGGCGCGCCGACGGGGGCGCGGGCGCCTGCCGGATCGGCGCGCCGGGCGAGGGGGCGCGGGCGCCGGGTGGCGCACTACCGGTCGAGCGCCGACTGGAAGGCGGCGAGCGGCTCCGCGCCGGGGGTCAGGGCGTCCGCGACCACCCGGCGCAGCAGGTCGCCGAGGACGGTATCGGGCAGGGCGTCGAGTTCGTCGAGCGGCAGGGCGGCGACGTCGACCAGGTCAGAGCCGAGTCCAGCGGCGGTTTCCGCACCGGTGACGCCCATCAGTCCCTCACTCGATCGTGTCGGCACAGCGGACTGCCGGCCGGAAGTGCATCGGCCCAGGTCCGCGACGGGCATCCTACACCCGAGGTGTGACGGCCCATCAGCTCCGCGCGGGCGTGGCGCGGAGCCCGTGGGCTGAACGCATCACGGGCAGAGCCGCTCCACCCGCCACCCCGTCGGGCCGGACGGGTCGACGACGTAGCGGAGCCGGTCGTGCAGCCGGTTCTCCCGGCCCTGCCAGAACTCGACGCTCTGCGGGACCACCCGGTACCCGCCCCAGAACGGCGGGACGGGCACGCCCTCGCCCTCCGGGTACCGGCGCTCCAGCTCGGCGTAGCGCCGTTCCAGGACCTCCCGGCCGCCGACCGGGCTGGACTGCTCGCTGGCCCAGGCGCCCAGCTGGGAGCCGTGCGGGCGGGTGCGGAAGTAGGCGGCGGTCTCGTCCCGGCCGACCTTCTCCACCCGGCCCTGGACGATCACCTGGCGGGCCAGCGCGATCCACGGGAACAGCAGCCCCGCGTACGGGTTGGCGGCCAGCTCGGAGCCCTTGCGGGAGCCGTAGTTGGTGAAGAACACGAAGCCGCGCAGGTCGTAGCCCTTGAGCAGGACGGTGCGCGAGCTGGGCCGCCCCTCGGCGTCGGCGGTGGAGAGCACCATCGCGTTGGGCTCCACCACCCCGGCTTCGTCCGCCTCGTGGAACCAGCGGGTGAACTGGCCGATCGGCTCGGGCGCGAGCTGCTCCTCGACCAGGCCCTCGTGGCTGTAGTGCTTGCGCATCACGGTGAGGTCCGGGCCGGGACGGGCCTCCTCGGCCAGGGTCCGGTTGACGGGGCTCGGGGGCGTCGGCTTGGCGCGATCCGGGGTCTGCACGCCAACATCATCCCGTACGACAAGCAACGGGCACCGCTACCTCCGGACAAACCTCGGTGGGAGATACGGTGACCCGCCACCGCTTGGCCGCCCGCCCTGCGGGTAATTGTCCTGAACCGGGCGTTTGGTTCCAGGCGTTCCGGGCACCACCGCGCCCCCGGCAGCAAAGTCAAGCGGGCCCACGGCAAACATCACCACGGTGGTGTATGGCGCAATGCACCCCGTGCCTGTCACTCTGGCACCGAGTGCCAAACACCATTCGGTCACTGGCGCGCCGCCCCACCACGGCGGAGCGCCGATCGCAGAACTGAAGGAGCCGTCGCATGTCCGATTTCGTACCCGGGCTTGAGGGAGTCGTCGCGTTCGAGAGCGAGATCGCCGAACCCGACCGCGAGGGCGGCGCCCTGCGGTACCGCGGTGTCGACATCGACGACCTGGTGGGCAACGTCTCCTTCGGTCACGTGTGGGGCCTGCTGGTGGACGGCAAGTTCAACCCCGGCCTGCCGGCGGCCGAGCCGTTCCCGATCCCCGTGCACTCCGGCGACATCCGGGTCGACGTGCAGTCGGCGCTCGCCATGCTCGCCCCGGTCTGGGGCCTCAAGCCGCTCCTGGACATCGACGCCGAGCAGGCCCGCGACGACCTCGCCCGGGCCGCCGTGATGGCGCTCTCCTACGTCGCACAGTCGGCCCGCGGCCAGGGCCTGCCGATGGTCCCGCAGAGCGAGATCGACAAGGCCGAGACGGTCGTCGAGCGGTTCATGATCCGCTGGCGCGGCGAGCCGGACCCGAAGCACGTCAAGGCCGTCGACGCCTACTGGACCTCGGCCGCCGAGCACGGCATGAACGCCTCCACCTTCACCGCCCGGGTCATCGCCTCCACCGGCGCCGATGTCGCCGCCGCCCTCTCCGGCGCGGTCGGCGCGATGTCCGGCCCGCTGCACGGCGGCGCGCCGTCCCGCGTGCTCGGCATGATCGAGGAGATCGAGCGCACCGGCGACGCCACCGCCTGGGTCAAGAACGCCCTGGACAAGGGCGAGCGCCTGATGGGCTTCGGCCACCGCGTCTACCGCGCCGAGGACCCGCGCGCCCGGGTGCTGCGCCGCACCGCCAAGGAGCTCGGCGCGCCGCGCTTCGAGGTCGCCGAGGCCCTGGAGAAGGCCGCGCTGGAGGAGCTGCACAACCGCCGCCCCGACCGTGTGCTGGCCACCAACGTCGAGTTCTGGGCCGCCATCATGCTGGACTTCGCCGAGGTCCCGGCGCACATGTTCACCTCGATGTTCACCTGCGCGCGCACCGCCGGCTGGTCGGCGCACATCCTGGAGCAGAAGCGCACGGGCCGACTCGTGCGCCCCTCCGCGCGCTACATCGGCCCCGGCCCGCGCCGCCCCGAGGAGATCGAGGGCTGGGACGCCATCACCCACTGACGGATACCGGACGAGCGTCCGGACAGTGCCCCTGAGCAGCGGGTCCGGCTCCGGCCGGGCCCGCTCTCCGTCATCTCGGGGCGACCGGGACCACAGTCTCAGCGGGCGGACTGCCGTACCTCCGCCCGGCCGACGGCCGGTAGGCTGCGCGCGTGGCTCAGATCCAGATCCCCGCTGACATCAAGCCCGCAGACGGCCGTTTCGGCTGCGGACCGTCCAAGGTGCGCCCCGAGGCCCTGAGTGCCCTCGCCGCCACCCAGACCTCCCTGCTCGGCACCTCGCACCGCCAGGCCCCGGTCAAGAACCTGGTCAAGCGCGTGCGCGAGGGCGTGAGCAGCCTGTTCTCGCTGCCGGACGGCTACCAGGTCGTCCTCGGCAACGGCGGCTCCACCGCCTTCTGGGACATCGCCGCCTTCGGCCTGGTGCGGGAGAAGTCCCAGCACCTGGACTTCGGCGAGTTCTCCTCGAAGTTCGCCTCCTCGGTCAAGGCCGCGCCGTGGCTCGGCGAGCCGACCGTGATCAAGACCGCCCCGGGCACCCACCCGCTGCCGGTCGCCGAGGCCGGCGTGGACGTCTACGGGCTCACCCACAACGAGACCTCGACCGGCGTCGCGATGCCGATCGAGCGCCCGGCCGGCGCGGACGAGGGCTCGCTGGTCCTGGTGGACGCCACCTCGGGCGCCGGCGGCCTTCCGGTGGACATCACCGAGACGGACGTCTACTACTTCGCCCCGCAGAAGTCCTTCGCTTCCGAGGGCGGCCTGTGGCTGGCCACGTTCTCCCCGGCCGCCCTGGAGCGCGCCGCCGAGATCGCCGGCTCCGGCCGCTACATCCCGCCGTTCTTCTCGCTGCCGACGGCCATCGACAACTCGTCGAAGGACCAGACGTACAACACCCCGTCGCTCTCCACCCTCTTCCTGCTGGCCGACCAGCTGGAGTGGCTGAACGGCAACGGCGGGCTGGACTGGGCGGTCGCCCGCACCGCCGACTCCTCGTCCCGGCTGTACTCCTGGGCCGAGAAGTCCTCCTTCGCCACCCCCTTCGTGGCGAACCCGCAGGAGCGCTCCCAGGTGGTCGGCACCATCGACTTCGACGAGTCGGTGGACGCCGCCGCGATCGCCAAGGCACTGCGTGCCAACGGCATCGTGGACACCGAGCCGTACCGCAAGCTGGGCCGCAACCAGCTGCGCATCGCGATGTTCCCGGCGATCGACCCGGCGGACGTCGAGGCGCTCACCCGGTGCATCGACTACGTGGTCGAGCAGCTCTGACCCGGTCCCCCGACGACACGGCCGAGGGCCACCGCCGACGGGCGGTGGCCCTCTCGCCGTTCCGGGGCCGGGGGCCCGACCGGCTAGCGGCCGACCAGCGAGCTGATCAGCACGACGACCAGCATCAGCACCAGGGTGCCGGAGACGATGCGCATACGAGTCTTGGGATCCACGGTCAACGAGCGTACCTCCGGCTCACCCCGGACTCCGCCCGGGCCCTGCCCCCGGCCTCCCGGGGGCCTCGGTCCCCTCAGCCCCAGTCCGCCAGCTCCCAGTCGCGCAGCGACTCGTAGTGGACGGAGCCGCCGTCCGGGTCGCTCTTCATCAGGTGCAGCTCGGCGGCCTCCCACTCCGGTCCCCGGTACTCCGCCAGTGCCGCCGCCAGCGCGTCCAGCTCGGCCGCGGCGACCCGCTGGACGGCCCGCCGGTGGCCGCGGTGGGAGCCGGACCGGGCCAGGGTGACGTGCGGGTGGAAGGCGAAGTCGTCGGTGTCCCCGGTGACCTCGACGGTGGCCTCGGCGACCGCCTCCGCAAGCCGGCGCAGCGCCCAGGTCTGCCCCTCCACCCCGGCCCAGAGCACCCGGTCGCCGAACCGGCCGGAGCCCGCGATCCGCAGCCGGTGCACCGGGTGCACCTCGGCAACGGCGGCCAGGCCCGTCTCCAGCTCCGGCAGCCGCTCGGCCGGCACCTGGCCGAGGAACGCCAGGGTGAGGTGCCAGCCCTCGGCGGTGGTCCAGCGCAGCCGGTCCGCCCCGGGCAGCCCGCGCACCGGCGCGACCGCGTCGGCGAGCCCCTGCAGTGCCGCGACCGGCGGGATGACCGCCACGAACAGCCTCATGAGCCCATCTTCCCTCGACCGGCCGCTTGGAGTAGAACGTCTGTCCATGAAGATCCGCAACGGGGGACCCGCGGACGTCCCCGACATCCTCGCCCTGCTCGACGGCGCCGTGGCCTGGCTGACCGGCCAGGACCGCACCGGCCAGTGGGGCGACCAGCCGTTCAGCACCATCCAGGCCCGGGTCGACCAGGTCTCCTCGTACGCCGCCGAGCCCTTCCTGATCCGCCTCGCCGTGGACGACGACGGCCGCACGGTCGGCTGCTGCGTGCTCTCCGAGGACCGCGGCCGGTGGATCCCCGCCGTGGACGAGCGCGAACTGTACGTCCGCAACCTGGTCACCGACCGCAGCCGCAAGGGCTCGGGCATCGGCGCGGCGCTGATCGCCGACGCGATCGAGGAGGCCCGTCGGCGCGGCATCGGCCTGCTGCGGGTGGACTGCTACGGCGGCGCTGACCGCAAGCTGGTCGCCCAGTACCGGGCGCTCGGCTTCACCGAGACCGAGAGCTTCGAGGTCGAGCAGCCGACCGGCGTCTGGCCGGGCCAGGTGCTGGCCATCCGCCTCTGACACAACGCCGGAAGCCCCCGGAGTCCCGACTCCGGGGGCGCACTCCTGGCGATCGATCAGCAGGCAGTGGCCAGCTCGGTCTTGCGCGCGGGACCGGTCCGCGGCACGAAGGCCACCACCCGGCCGCCGCGGCCCGGGTGCAGGTCGAACCGCACCCGCAGGTCCGCGCTGCGGGCCAGCACCAGGCCGACCACGCCGGCCGCCGCCGCGGACACCAGCCCACAGGCCAGCAGGCCGAGCCGGGGCCCGTACGAGGCGGTCACCCAGCCGACGATCGGGGCACCGACCGGCGTGCCGCCGGTGAAGACCAGCACCAGCAGGCCCATCACCCGGCCGCGCATCTCCGGGTCGGTGGCCAGCTGGAGCGAGGAGTTGACCGAGGTGTTGAAGCTCAGCCCGAAGACCCCGACCAGCATCAGCAGCAGCGCGAAGGTCCAGTAGTCGGGCGCGAACGCGGCGACCACCTCCAGCGCGCCGAAGGCCAGCGCCGCGCCGACCAGCCGGCGCAGCCGCGGCGCGCCCCGGCGGGCGGCGAGCAGCGCACCCGTCAGCGAGCCGATCGCCATCGCGGTGTTCAGCAGGCCGTACTGGCCCGCGCCCACCTTGAAGGTGTCGTACGCGAAGCCGGAGAGCAGCGTCGGGAAGTTGAAGCCGAAGGTGCCGATGAACCCGGCCAGCACCATCGGCCAGAGCAGTTCGGGCCGCTCCCGGACGTACCGCAGGCCCTCGCGCAGCTGCCCCTTCTCGCGGGCGATCGGCTCGGTCGGGCGCAGTTCGCCCTCCCGCATCGCGAGCAGCCCGCCGATCACGGCGGCGAAGGACAGCGCGTTGACGGCGAACGCCCAGCCGCTGCCGACCGCGGCGATCAGCAGACCCGCGACGGCGGGGCCGACCAGCCGGGCGGTCTGGAAGTTGGCGGCGTTCAGGCTGACGGCGTTGGCGAGGTCCTCGGGCCCGACCATCTCGGAGACGAAGGCCTGCCGGGTCGGGTTGTCCACCACGGTGACCAGGCCGAGCAGCAGCGCGAAGGCGTACACGTAGTACGGCGTCACCACGCCGCCGATGGTCAGCGCCGCGAGGCCGGCGGCCAGCAGGCCCATCGCGCCCTGGGTGAAGATCAGCAGCCGGCGCTTGGGCATCCGGTCCGCGAGCACGCCGCCGAACAGGCCGAGCAGCAGCATCGGCAGGAACTGCATGGCGGTGGTGATGCCGACCGCGAGCGGGCTGCCGGTGAGGCTCAGCACCAGCCAGTCCTGGGCGATCCGCTGCATCCAGGTTCCGGTGTTGGACACCACCTGGCCGGCGAAGTAGTAGCGGTAGTTGCGAACGCGCAGTGAGGAGAACATCCCCCCGGGCCGGGTGAAATCGGCACCTGTGGGAGACGAGAGGGGCCGAGCGATGGGGGTCCCCCCGGCCGAAGGCTGGGGGATCGTCGCCGGAAGGGTGGTGGCGGGCGACGGGCGGGACGAGCGGGTTCGGCCCTGAGCGGCGGAGTCCGCCGCGGTGCGTTCGTCGGGGTCGTCGTCGCCGCTGCCGGGCAGTCCCGTGGGAGCGGGGGCCTGGGCCTCGGCGGCTGCGGCACTGGCCGCGGCGGGGTCGGTGGTCGGGTCGTCGGTACGGATGGCGGCGGCGCTGGCTGCGGCCGGCGGTGTCACGGTGGTCTCCCCTCGTGGCGCGACGGCCATGGCGGTGGCCGTCGCGCTCCTGGTGTCGGTGGTCGGTCCTGCGGTGATGCAGTGCTCCTTGTCCTTCCGGCGGCTTGCCGGATTCGGTGTGCCTAGAGGTGTGCGAGCTTGTAGAGCACGGGCGCGGCCTCCCTGAGGACGGCCCACTCCTCCTCGTCGAGCCCCTGGGCGAGCTCGGCGAGCCAGACGTTCCGGCGTCGACGACTCTCCGCGAGGATCGTCTCGGCCTGCTCGGTGCTGCTGACGACCACCTGGCGGCGGTCCTCGGGGTGCGGCTCGCGCCGCACCAGCCCCTTCTCCTCCAGCATCGCGACGATCCTGGTCATCGAAGGAGGCTGCACGTGCTCCTTCCGGGCGAGCTCACCCGGCGTCGCCTTCCCGCACCGGGCGAGGGTGCCCAGCACTCCCATCTCGGTGGGACTCAGCGACTCCTCCACCCGCTGGTGTTTGAGTCGTCGGGAGAGGCGCATCGTGGACGACCGCAGCTGACTGATCGCTGCGAGGTCCTGCTCGGACATCTCGGGCATCTCTTTAGCTTACGTCATTACTCTCCCTAAGGAAAATGGGATCCGCCGCCGCGCCGGAGGGTCGCCCCGGTGCCATATTGGTCATGGGCCCCAGCTCTCGACTCCCAGAAGGGCCGACCTGCCATGTCCGACCTCGCCACCGAGCAGTCCGAGCGGTCCGAACGGCCGCAGCCGTCCGAGCGGTCCACGCAGAACGGGCCCGGCGACACCGGCTTCGCCCGGCTCGCCATGGTGACCATCGACTGCGCCGACCCGGTCGCACTGGCCTCGTTCTACGGCGAGCTGCTGGGGTGGGAGACCAGGCACACGGACGAGAACTTCGCGATCCTGGACAACCCCGAGGGCGGCAGCCCGCTGGGCTTCGGGCGGGTGACCGGGTACCGGCCGGAGCCGTGGACGGAACCGGACGGCAGCAAGCACTTCCACCTCGACTTCTACGTCGACGACCTGGACGAGGCCACCGCCAAGGCCCTCGCGCTCGGCGCCACCGAGCCCGCCTACCAGCACGGCCGCACACTGCGGGTGCTGATCGACCCGGCCGGCCACCCGTTCGGGCTAGCCCCCTTGGAGTAGCCGCCAAGCGGGCCGGGCGGCCCCCGCGCGAGGCCTGGGGACGGTGCGCAGACGGTGTCAGGGGTTGGTGCCGGGATCATGCAGGCCGCGTAAAGGCCCATCCTGACCTGGGACTTCACGAAAAACGCGAACATTGTGCGACCGCCGGGCAGTGGCTACTCTCCCCGATTGTCAGGGGCACCACATGCCAGGCTCCTCCCCGCGGGACCGCGTTCCCGCTCCGGTGCCCGTTGTCGCGCGCCTTCCCCGGCCAGCCGCGTCCGTCCGCGCCCCGGTGCCCTCAACCCTCGTCCAGGGAGCTCTATTGGGTGAGATCCACCATGCCGACCACGGTTGGGTGACACCGGCGGTCTCGTACTTCGTCGCCTGCGCCGGTGCCTTCGTCGCCCTGCGCAGCGCCCGCTGGGCACTCGTCTCCCGGGGCCGCACCCGGGCCGTCTGGCTGCTGTTCGCCTCGACCTCGCTCGGGGCCGGGATCTGGTCCATGCACTTCATCGCGATGCTCGGCTTCTCCGTGACCGGCGCCGAGATCAGCTACCGGCCCGGGCTCACCGTGCTCAGCCTGCTGGTCGCCGTCACCGTGGTCGGCGCCGGGCTCTTCACCGTCGGGTACTGGCGGCACCGCGCCCTGGCGCTGCTGGTCGGCGGACTGACCACCGGCCTCGGGGTCGCCGCGATGCACTACCTGGGCATGGCCGCGATGGTCCTGCCCGGCCGGCTCGGCTACGACCTGCCCACCGTGGCGGCCTCGGTGGTGATCGCCGTGGTCGCGGCCACGGCCGCGCTCTGGGCCGCGCTGAACATCCGGGGCACGCTCGCCGTGCTGGCGGCGGCACCGGTGATGGGCGTGGCGGTCTGCGCGATGCACTACACCGGCATGGCGGCGCTCTCCGTCCACCTGGACTTCTCACGCTCCACCGAGGACGGCGTGATGGCGCTCCAGTTCATCTTCCCGCTCGGCGTCGGGCTCGGCTGCTACGTCTTCTTCGGCTCGCTGGCCTTCGCCGTCTCGCCGAGCCGGCCCGACTCCCAGCCCCTGCTGGCCGGTCCTGCCGCCCCGCTGCCCCCGCGCGCCCCCGGGGCCGCATGGGCCGCGCGCACCCCGGGCGGCCCGGACGGCCCGCCGGCCCCGCAGCGGCGGACGCCGCTGGGCGGGGCGGCCCGGCCCTGAGGCCGGGTGCGGGAGCGGGGCCCGAGCGGGCGTCCGGCCGGGCCCCCACCCCGGCCGGGCGTCGCCCGGGCCCGCCCCTCCCCCGCTCCCGGCCTCCCTGCCGCTACGGCTGATCGGGCCGCCCGAGCAGCCCCGCCACGTGCTCCGGCGTGGCCACCGGGCAGACCTTGTGCACGAAGTCCCGCCGCAGCGCGTGGTACGGCTCGCCCGCCCGGTAGAAGTTGACGTGCATCCGGCGCAGTTCCTCCGCCCGGTACTCGGCCAGCGGCTTGGCCTCCTCGTCGGCCGCACGGCGGCGCTTCTTGTCCGCCAGCCGCCCGGTGAGCTCCGGCGAGGCGGCGATCCGGGCCGCCTCGCGGGCCACCCAGTGGCGGAACCCGGCCGCGTCCCCGCCGACCGCACGGTCCACCAGGCCGATCCGGCGGGCGTGTTCGGCGCCGACCGGCAGCGCCTCGGCGGTCAGCCGCTCGGCCTGCTCCGCACCGACCCGGCGGGGCAGGGCGTACGTCCAGTACTCGGAGCCGTACAGGCCCATCAGCCGGTAGTGCGGGTTGAGCACCGCCGACTCGCGGCACCACACCTCGTCGGCGGCGAGCGCCGCCATCAGCCCGCCGGCCGCCGCGTTCCCGGCCAGCGCCGCCACCGTCACCTTGTCCGTCGTGGTCAGCACCGCCTCGACGAAGTCGTCCATCGCGTTGATGTTCTCCCAGGACTCCAGCGCCGGGAAGGCCGCGCCCTGGATGACGTTGAGCTGGATCCCGTTGGAGTAGAAGTCCCGGGGAGCGCCGAGCACCAGCACCGAGGTCGGCCGCTCGGCCGCCTCCCGGTAGGCGGCGAGCAGCCGGCGGCACTGCTCGGTGCTCATCGCCCCGCCCGCGTAGCCGAATTCGAGGAAGCCGACGTCGCCGTCCTCGCGGTAGCGCAGCTCCGACCAGGTCTCCCGACGGCCCGCCCGCTCCGGGCCCACCGGCACCTCGGGGACCCGGTACAGCTCGTCGGCGAGCACCGTGGCGGCCGGCAGCTTGAAGGTGACCGGCCCGCCGGGAGTGCGGCGCGGGCGCAGCTGCGGTATCCACACCGCGCCGTCCACCGTGGCCCGGCAGATCGCGCCGTCCCGGGTGGCCAGCACGGCACCGGGCACCGGGCCGCGCAGTTCGTCCTCGGGGTGTCCGCCGTGCAGGAAGAACTCCCGCCCGTACAGCTCGTCCAGCACGCCGGGCTGGGAGTCGGCGGCGCGCAGCTTGCGCAGCACGGTGGCGGTGTCGTCCTGTTCCCAGTCGATCCGGCGCGCCTCCTGACGCAGGAAGGGCCGCAGTTCGCCGTGCACGTCCGGCCGGGCGTAGTCCAGCGGCTCGGGGGTGAACAGCCCGCCCTCGTACCGCTGGACGGCCAGCAGGACGGCCTCGACGGCGGCGTCGGCGAGCTCGCCCCGGTACAACTCGCTCTTGCCGCAGGCGGGGACGGGGAACTCGACGGACGCCCAGATGTCCCCGGCGTCCATCTCCGCGACGGCCTGCAACACGGTGACACCCCAGCGCTCCGCCCCCTCGGTGATCGCCCAGTCGAGCGAGGAGGGGCCGCGGTCGCCCTTGGGGCCCGGGTGCACGATCAGGACCGTCCGGGTGGACCAGATGTCCTGCGGGACGGCCTTGGTGAGCATCGGGCAGACGACCAGCTCGGGGTCGGTGCGGGCCACCGCCGCCCTCATCTGCTCGTCACCGAGGGCGAGTTGGACCGCGACCCGGTGGCCGCGCTCGCGCAGCTCGGTGTGGACGCGCTGGGTCAGGCTGTTGAACGCACTGGCGATCAGGAGAATGCGCAAGGAGGGCCTCCGGCGGGAACTGGGGTCGCGCGCAGGCGATGAAACCAGGGCATGGACACGTAATGGTCACGGTCCGCGCCTGGGCGCTCTACTCTCACGCACCCCGCACACCTGTGCCCCGCGTTTCGCCGGATCTCCCCAAGTCCCCGTTCCGGTGGCGTACCCTCTGCCGCCGCGCCCCGGCCCCGTCCCGCCCGGCGCGCGGCGCCCGGCTCAGCGCGGGAACGCCCGGCGGGCCCGCCAGGTGGTGTGCTCCCGGGAGACCGCGTCCTCCGCGTCGGCGGCCAGCCGGGCCCAGCGCGCCTCGGCGTCCGGCGCCCGGAGGTCGAGGTCGGACAGCTGGTTGCCGACGTTCTCCAGCTCGCGCGCGGCCAGCTGGTAGGCGGCGGCCAGCGGGCCGAGCTGCTTGAGCTGCGTCCAGGCGATGATCGCCGCGGCCGCGGCCGAGGTGGCGCCGAAGACGTGCACCGGCAGCGCACCGGTCGCCTGGGCGACGGCCGCCGCGGCGCCGACGATGATCAGCACCGCGATGCCGAGCCCCCAGGACACCGCCTGGGAGTCGCAGGCCTCGGCCCGGGAGCGGTACCAGGTGCGCTGACCCTCGACCCGGGTGCGCAGGTAGAGGGTGCGCCGGGCGGTCAGGTTCTCGGCACGCTGCCGGCGCATCTCCGGGGTGATCTCGGCGACGCTGCCGGGCGGAACGATCTCCGGGTCCTCGAAGGCCCGCAGCACGTCCTCGACCTGGAGCAGGTAGCCGCGGTCGACGTCCGCGGACTCGGCCGCACCGTCGAACGGCCGGGCCCGGACGGTGTACTTCCAGGCCAGCGTCTTGACCGACTCGGCCGCCGCCCGGGCCTGGTACCAGCGGCCCTGCGGGTTGCTGCGGCGCAGCCGGGACCAGAAGTAGCCGG
The DNA here is from genome assembly GCF_040683915.1 of Kitasatospora sp. NPDC093102. Taxonomy (NCBI): domain Bacteria; kingdom Bacillati; phylum Actinomycetota; class Actinomycetes; order Kitasatosporales; family Streptomycetaceae; genus Kitasatospora; species Kitasatospora sp. NPDC093102. Next base: position 110,041 of record NZ_JBFBFA010000019.1, read on the forward strand.
CCACCAGGAACGCGGCCACCGAGAACAGCGGCCAGACGTCGAAGTCACCCTTGTCGTCCGGGCCGGGGAGCGACCCGATCACAGCGGCGATCACCAGCATCGCGATCAGTCCGCGGTACCAGCGCAGCGTCTCGCGCTGGCCGTCCAGCGAGGCCTTGTCCGCCGTCCAGAACAGCTCCGGCAGCAGCTGCGCCTCGACGCCCCCCGGCGGATCCTGTTGCACCATCGGTCGAGTCCCCTCCCCCTACTCCGTCCAGCCAGTATTCCCGCCGCCAACTCACCTACACGGGCACCTTTTTGACAGCTTCCGACGGACGGCCATTGCCCGGCCCCGAGGTAACCGATATAAACGGTTACATGCCGCTGCACTGGAAGCTCGTCATCGACTGCGCCGACCCGCACCGCCAGGCCGCCTTCTGGGCCGCCGCCCTGGAGTACACGCTGGAGGACCACGGCGCGCTGATCACCCGGCTGCTCGCCGCCGGCGCGGTCGGCCCGGAGGCCCTCACCGAGGTGGACGGGCACCCGGCCTGGCGCTCCCTGGCCGCCGTCCGCCACCCCGAGGACCCGTTCGACCCGGCCTCGGACACCGGCCTCGGCCGCCGCGTCCTGTTCCAGGCCGTCCCCGAGCCCAGGCAGGGCAAGAACCGCCTGCACCTCGACGTCCACCCCGGCCCGGGCGAGCGCGAGGCCACCGTCGCCCGCCTCGAAGGCCTCGGCGCCACCGTCGTCCGGCACGTCAGGGAGCCCGGCGGCGAGTGGACCGTCGTGCAGGACCCCGAGGGCAACGAGTTCTGCGTCCACTGACCGCGGGGAACGCCGTGCAAGCCCCCCGCCGAAACGCCGCGGCCCCGTCCTCCCGAGCGGGAGGACGGGGCCGCGGGGGGCCGTACGGCGTCAGAGCAGGCCGAGGGCCGGCATCAGGTAGTAGAAGGCGAACACCGCCGCCACCACGTACATGGGGGCGGGGACCTCGCGGCCGCGACCGGCGGCCAGGCGCAGCACGCAGAAGGCGATGAAGCCCATGCCGATGCCGTTGGTGATGCTGTAGGTGAACGGCATCATCACGATGGTCAGGAAGGCCGGGATCGCGATCGTGTAGTCGGCCCAGTCGATCTCCTTGATCGAGTTGGCCAGGATCAGGAAGCCGACGGCGATCAGGGCCGGGGTCGCGGCCTGGGCCGGGACCATGGTGGCGAGCGGGGTGAGGAAGAGCGCCAGCGCGAAGAGCAGGCCGGTGACGATCGAGGCGAAGCCGGTCCGGGCGCCCTCGCCGACGCCGGCGGTGGACTCGACGAAGCAGGTGTTGGCGGAGGCCGAGGTGGCGCCGCCAGCCGCGGTGGCGATGCCGTCGACCATCAGGACCTTGTTGATGCCGGGCAGGTCGCCCTTCTCGTCCAGCAGGTGGGCCTCGTCGGCCACGCCGAGGATGGTGCCCATCGCGTCGAAGAAGCACGACATCAGCACGGTGAAGACGAACAGCACGCCGGTCAGCACGCCGACCTTCTCGAAGCCGCCGAACAGGCTGACCTTGCCGATCAGCCCGAAGTCCGGCTCGGAGACCGGGTTGCCCGGCCAGACCGGGACGGTGAGGCCCCACTTGAGCGCCGGAACGTCGGCCACCTTGTCGATGATCACGGCGAGCGCGGTGGAGACCGCGATGCTGATCAGGATGGCGCCGGGCACCTTGCGGATCAGCAGGATCAGGGTGAGCGTCAGGCCGATCACGAAGATCAGCACCGGGAAGCCGAGCAGGTGCCCGTTGCCGCCGAGCTGGAGCGGGACGGTCGTGTGGGCGGCGTCCGGGATGCGGCTGACGAAGCCGGAGTCGACCAGACCGACCAGGCTGATGAACAGACCGATACCGATCGCGATGGCCTTGCGCAGGCCGAGCGGGACGGCGTTCATGACCCGCTCGCGCAGACCGGTGGCGACCAGCAGCATGATCGCGAAGCCGGCCAGCACGACCATGCCCATGGCGTCCGGCCAGGTCATCTTGGGGGCGAGCTGGAGCGCCACGATCGTGTTGACGCCGAGGCCGGCGGCCAGGCCGATCGGGACGTTGCCGATGACGCCCATCAGGAGGGTGGTGAGACCCGCGGTGAGGGCGGTGGCGGTGACCAGCTGGGCGCTGTTCAGGTGCGTCCCGGTGATGTCCGTGCCGCTGGCCAGGATGATCGGGTTCAGCACCAGGATGTACGCCATGGTGAAGAAGGTGGCGACACCACCGCGGATCTCGCGCGACAGGGTCGAGCCTCGCTCGCTGATCCGGAAGAAGCGGTCGACGGCGCTCGTGGGGGGCTGCGGCGCGGCGTCGGCGGGTTCGGGCGACTCGGTGGTCGGCTGGACCACAGGCATGCGTGCGTCCTCTGTGGGGGAGCTGAGGAGAGGGAGGGGACGCCCGGGGCGTCGGTGGCCGGGCGCAGATCCTTAAGTATGGTTTCCCGATCGCACACGCGCTATCTTCGCGCGTAGAGCCTGCATGGGGTCACGGCGCCCGCAAAGCCGCCCACCGCACCGTACGCTAGGCCCCATGCCCAAGACGCCACTGCACCCCTCGCCCCCTCCGCTGGAGGCCAACGACGTCGCCATCGTCGGCGGCGGCACGGTGCTGTGGTTCATCGCCTTCCTCGCCCTGCTCCCCTTCCAGGGCACCCTCTCGGCACACGGCCACGGCACCTGGCCCTGGATCTGCCTCTCCGGCGGCCTGCTCGGCCTGCTCGGCGTCTGGTACTGCCGCGCCCGGCGCAACGCGATCGCCCGCAGCCGCGCCGCCGAGGCGGCCGAGCGCACGGCCGGACACACGGCCCGGGGCAACGGCCAGGACCCGGCCACCCAGTCGGACTGAATAGTCCTTTAGTAGCACGCATCGGTCATAAGGCACCCGTAGAGTCGGTGCCATGACGCAGTCTGCCCAGCCAGCGGAAGAGCGGCCGACCGACGGAAACCACCCGGACGGAGCACACCCCCTCGGCCTGCTGCCCGGCCGACGCGGCGGCCTGAGCACCGCCGAGGTGGCCGAGCGGGTCGCCAAGGGCCAGGTCAACGACGTCCCGGTACGGTCCAGCCGGTCCACCAGGGAGATCGTCCGGGCCAACGTCTTCACCCGCTTCAACGCGATCATCGGCGTGATGTTCGGGATCATCCTGATCGTCGGCCCGATCCAGGACGGCCTGTTCGGCCTGGTCATCGTGGCCAACACGGCGATCGGCATCATCCAGGAGCTGCGCGCCAAGAAGACCCTGGACAGCCTGGCCCTGATCGGCGAGGCCCGCCCGCAGGTCCGCCGGGACGGCGCCGTCCAGCAGATCGGCGTCTCCGAGATCGTCCTCGACGACACCGTGCTGCTCGGCATCGGCGACAAGGTGATCGTGGACGGCGAGGTCACCGAGGCGGACGGCCTGGAGATCGACGAGTCGCTGCTCACCGGCGAACCCGACCCGGTCCTCAAGCAGCCCGGCGACCACGTGATGTCCGGCAGCTTCGTGGTGGCCGGCGCGGGCGCGTTCACCGCCACCAAGGTCGGCCGCGAGGCCTACGCGGCCCAGCTCGCCGAGGAGGCCAGCAAGTTCACCCTGGTGAAGTCGGAGCTGCGCACCGGCATCGACAGCATCCTGCGGTTCATCACCTACCTGCTGATCCCCACCGCCCTCGGCCTGATCATCAGCCAGCTGGCCGTCGAGGGCCGGGACTGGCGCGAGGCCGTGCGGCGCATGGTGGCCGGCATCGTGCCGATGGTCCCCGAGGGACTGGTGCTGCTGACCTCCGTCGCCTTCGCGATCGGCGTGGTCCGGCTCGGCCGCAAGCAGTGCCTGGTCCAGGAGCTCCCGGCGATCGAGGGCCTGGCCCGGGTGGACACCGTCTGCCTGGACAAGACCGGCACCCTCACCGAGGGCGGCATGGACGTGATCGACCTGCGGGTGCTCTCGAACGGGGAGCCCGCCGTCGTCGACAAGGACACCATCAAGCACGCACTGGCCGTGATGGCCGGCGCCGACGCCCGCCCCAACCCGTCCATGCAGGCCGTCATCGACGCGTACGGGCGCGGCGACGACGGCACCGCGGAGGGCGCGCCGAAGAACGGCTGGCGGGTGATCGAGGCGATGCCCTTCTCCTCCGCCCGCAAGTGGAGCGGCGTGCAGCTGCTGGAGCCGCAGGGCGGCGAGGCCAGCTGGCTGCTCGGCGCACCCGACGTCCTGCTGCCCGCCGGGCACCCGGCGCTGGCCGAGGTGGACGAGCTGGGCGCCCGGGGCCTGCGGGTGCTGCTGCTGGGCCGCACCCCCGTCCCGCTGGACTCCCCCGACCCGGCGGCCGACCTCACCCCGCTCGCCCTGGTGGTGCTCCAGCAGCGGCTGCGCTCGGACGCCGCCGAGACCCTGCGCTACTTCGAGGGCCAGCAGGTCCGGGCCAAGGTCATCTCCGGCGACGCGGCGGTCTCGGTCGGCGCGGTGGCCGGCCACCTGGGCCTGCCCGGCGCCGACCACCCGCTGGACGCCCGCACCCTGCCCGCCGACCCGGAGGAGCTCGCCGAGACCGCCGACCGGACCAGCGTCTTCGGCCGGGTCACTCCGCAGCAGAAGCGCCAGCTCGTCGGGGCGCTGCAGTCCCGCGGCCACACCGTGGCGATGACCGGCGACGGCGTCAACGACGTGCTCGCGCTCAAGGACGCCGACATCGGCGTGGCGATGGGCACCGGCTCCGACGCCACCAAGGCGGTCGCCCAGATCGTGCTGCTGAACGACTCCTTCGCCACGCTGCCGTCGGTGGTGGCCGAGGGCCGCCGGGTGATCGGCAACATCGAGCGGGTCGCCTCACTCTTCCTGGTGAAGACGGTCTACTCGGTCCTGCTGGCACTCCTGGTGATCTTCACCCACTCGCCGTACCCCTTCCTGCCCCGGCACTCCACCGTGCTGTCCTCGCTGACCATCGGCGTGCCGGCCTTCTTCCTCGCGCTCGCCCCCAACAACGAGCGGGCCCGCACCGGCTTCGTCAAGCGCGTGCTGCGGCTGGCGATCCCCGGCGGCGTCATCGCCGGCACCGGCACCTTCGTCGCCTACACGCTCGCCCGCACCGACCACGCGACCGACCTCAGGGCCGACACCAGCGTGGCCACCCTGACACTCTTCCTGATCGCCATCTGGGTCCTCGCCATCGTCGCCCGCCCGTACACCTGGTGGCGCCTGCTGCTGATCGGCGCCATGGGCGGCGCCTTCGCGCTGGTGCTGCTGGTCCCCTCGCTGAAGAGCTTCTTCGAGCTCTCCCTGGTCGGCTTCCGCGACCCGTTGACGGGCGTCGCCATCGCGGTGGTCTGCGGCATCGCCCTGGAGATCACCTGGCTCGTCATGAAGCGCCGCGGCCTGGAGTGACGCGCCCGGCAACCGGGCACGCCACAACGTGACAAGCCCCCCGCGCGCAGCCGATGATGGCCCCGGAAGGGGGTGCCGGATGGCACGCAGGGGTGGGGAGTTGGAGGCGTTCATCGCCTTCCTGGGCGGACTGCTGGCGGCCGGGTCGGCCGCCCTGGCGATGGCGGCCCTCGGCATGGCGGTCCGGCCGACGCACGCGCTGCGGGCCGCCGCCCTGGTGACGCTCGGCGCGATCTGGCTGACCGCCACCACCACCGTCTACTGGCGGCTGCGGGCACACACCCGCTGAGCCCGGCAGGCGCGCACCCGCCGAGTCCGGCCAGTGCGCGCCGTGGGGCTCAGCCCTCGAAGTCGCGGGCGGCCGAGAGCTCGTAGGCACGGTCGGGCTCGCTGAGGGCGGCCAGCACCTCGAAGCGGCGGTGCCACTGTCCGACCGACCAGGCCAGCCCGGCGGCGAGGCCCTCCGGGGTGGCCGCGTGCAGCAGTCCGGGCACCGGCGGGACCTCGAACTCGTCGTCCTCGTCGCCGGCCTCGGCCAGCTCCGGGTCGTACGGCGGCTCCGGGGTGTCCGCCCCGGTGTCCCAGCGCCAGTCCACCGCCGCCTCGCCGCCGTCCGGCCCGACGACCAGCAGCTCCTCGTGCTCCTCGTAGGCGACCGGGCAGCCCGGCAGCAGCTCCCGCACCACCGCCGGGACCCGGTGCAGCACGCCCTCGGAGAGCACCCGGCCGCCCGCCACCTCGCTGGCCAGTGACACGTGCAGCCGCTCGGCGAGGTCGGCGGCCAGCGCCGGGGCGACCGGCAGCAGCGGGTACGGGTGCAGCAGCTGGACCAGGTCGGGGGCGTCGGCGACGACCGCCTCGGTGGCGTCCACCACCACGGTGTGGGCCGGCCGGCGCCCGGTGGCCGGGTCCAGCGGCGGCAGCGCCCGCACCACGTCCAGCGGCTCGATCCGCTCCCGGTCCACCCGGGCCAGCGCGGTGTGGATGCCGTGCAGCTGGCGGTGGCCGACCTCGGCGGCCGGGTCGGTCATCCGGTCCAGCACCTCGTCCGGCCCGTGCGGCTCGGCGAGCAGCGCGGCCAGCGTGGTGCGCACCCCGAGCGCGTGCAGGAACTGGTCGTCCAGGGTGGTGCGGGCCTCGTCGTACAGGCCGCGCAGCAGCGGGTCGGCCCCGGCGGCGCGCAGACCGGCCGGCTCGCGGCCCGCCAGCACCGGGTGGTCGCGCAGCCACCACGCGGTGTACGGCGGCAGGTCGGCGTACGAGCCGTCCGGCAGCAGGGTGCGCACCGGATCGACCACGGCGTCCCGGTAGGGCGGGCGGGCCAGCGCGGCGAGCGCCTCCGGCCAGGCATCGTCGTCCACCAGGTCGAGGTCGCGCACGGCCAGCAGCTCCGCCGCCACCGGCGGGACGCCGACCGCCTCGTCGGCCTGCAGCGCCTCCAGCGCGTCCTCGGCCCACTCGGCGAGCCCGTCCGGCGCCTCGTCCAGCAGGCCGGTGGGGCGGCCGCCGGCCGCGCGGTCGGCCGGGACGGTGGGGTCGAGCCGCTCCAGGTCGTCCGGGTCGAGCACCACGTCCTCGGCGCGCACCAGGACGAAGTCGGCCAGCACGCCGACGGCGGCGAGCACCTCCGGCCCCCAGCGCTCCAGCAGTTCGTCGTCCACCCAGCCGGCGTCCTCCTCGCGGGCGAGTGCGGCGAACGGGCTTCCGGGCAGCACGAGTTCGCCGGCCCGGGCGGGCTCGCCCTCGTCGTCGAGCAGCACCAGCCGGGCCAGCCAGGGGTGGGCGCCCGGCTCCGGGGCGGCGGCCTTCACCAACGCCAGGACGGCGTCGGCGAGTTCGAGAGCCGCGTCCAGGTCGTCCTCGGCCAGCTCGTAGGAGCGGGCGACGGCGGCCCGTACCTCGGGGGTGTCCAGCACCCCGGCCGGGGTGGCGGTGCCGGCGCCGAGCTTGGCCAGCAGCGGGTGGGCGGCCTCGGGGTGGGCCAGCCGCAGGTCGAGCGCGGCGAGCGCGCCCGCGAGCGATTCGGGGTAGCCGGGGAAGGCCGCCCAGTCGGCGTCCTCGGAGGGCAGCAGGACGCGCCGCGGCCCGGTGACCGTCCGCCCGTCCGCGAGCGGAACGGGCAGCGCGCCGAGCGCCTCCGGATCGGCGGCACCGAGCGCCGCGTACAGGTTGCGCCACCAGGCGGGCTCGCGGTCCAGGCCGCCGAGCTGGTCCACCACCTCGGCCAGCGGCACCCGGCGCACGTTCAGCACCCGCAGCTCGGTGCGGCGCTCCAGGCCGGCCGGCAGCAGCCCGGGGAAGATCGGCGAGAGCGCCTCGACGACCGAGCCGTCCGCGCCCTCCAGCAGCGTCGCGTCCCGGGGCCGCAGTGCGGGCGTGCCCTCCTCGACCGGCGCCGGGTGCGGCAGGAACGGCGTGCCGGGCAGCCGGGAGAGCACCGCGGCGCGCAGCGCGTTGTCCAGCGCGCCCCGGCCGAGCGGGGCCGGGACGAGCCGGAGCGAGCCGAGGTCGGCGCCGCGGGCACGCAGCAGCTCGGCGTAGCTGTCGGCCGCGCGCTCGGTGAGGAAGTCGGCCAGCGGACCGGGGGCGACGTGCCGGCGGGTGGAGTCCAGCGGGTAGGAGGCGATCAGCAGCGCGGGCAGGCCGACCGGCTCGTCGCTGGGGGTGGGCGCGTGCAGCACGGAGGCGGCTCCGGGCCGCTGCGGGGCGCCGTCCGGGCCGACCGGGACGGCCCAGGTCACCGTCCAGTACGGGCGGGCGCGCTCCTCGGTGGGCCGGTCGGCCAGCAGCTCGGCGGAGAGCGTGCCGGAGGCGCCGGCGGTCTGCCAGACCGTCTGCCGCAGCCGGCCGCCCGCGTCGTCGGTGACGGTGACCTCGGTGACCCCGTCCGGGCCGGTCTCGGCGGCGGCCCGGGTGAGCGTCCGGGTGCCGTCCGGGGTCTCCACCACGACCTCGCGCAGGCCGGGCAGGGTGAGCAGCAGCGCGTCGTCGATCCCGTCCAGCAGACGGCGGGTCAGGTCCTCGGCCGCGGCGTCCCGCAGCGGCAGCACGACCACCGTGTCGTAGCCCGCCGGGGCCGGGCCCTCGGCCGCGAACGGCAGCCGCAGCAGCGGCACGTGGCCGTCCCGGCGGCGCAGCTCGTCGGCCAGCTCGGGCTGCGCCCCGGCCAGCGCCCGGGCCTCGCCGAGCGACCAGCGCACCCCGCCGGTGGCGCTCAGCACGGCGGGTTCGTCGGTGACCGCGAGGACGGCGGCGAAGCCGACCCCGAACCGGCCGACGGCCGGCTCCTCGCCGCGCTTGGAGGAGGCGCGCAGGGTGGACAGCGACTCGACGGCGGCCGCGTCCAGCGGGGCGCCGGTGTTGGCGGCGGCGAGCACGCCGTCGGCGAGGGTCAGCCGCAGCCGGCCGGGGCCGTGGCCGGCCCGGACCGCGGCGTCGGCCGCGTTCTGCGCCAACTCGACCACCAGGCGGTCCCGGTAGCCGCCGAGCGCCAGCTCCTCCTCGGCGTTGGCGTCCTCCCGGAACCGGGCCGGCGAGGCGGCCCAGGCGTCCAGCACCCGCCGGCGCAGCGCGGCGCTGCCGAAGGGGTCCGCGAGGTGCTCGTCCGTGCCGCTGCCGATGATCCGAGGTTCCACTGGACCTGCCGCCTTCCGCTGCCCTGTTCGTCGTAGGGCATTCTTCCCTGCCCCACTGACTGCTCCCGACCAAGGCCCCGTCGCCCACGGCCCGACGGACGGCCGCGCAGGGGCCCGGGAAGCACCGCGGCCCGCGCCGGTCGGTCACCGGGCGGGCCGCGAAGGTCTGGGGCCCGAAGGCAGGCCCCCGGGCTCAGGAGTGGCCGAGTTCCTCGGCCGGGGCGTCGGGTTCGACGGAACCGGAGGCGCGGTCCGGGTGCAGCGGGAGGGGCTCGACCACCAGCTCGTCCAGGATCAGCTCGGACGGCGCCGGCGGAGCCGGGATGACGGCCGCCTCGGAGTGTCCGCCGCAGCCGTACGCGAAGGAGACGATCTGGCCGTCGGCCGGGCCGAACTCGTTGCCGCACACGCCGAAGGCCTGTCCGAGCGTGCCGCCGATCGGGACCAGGAACCCGCAGCTCGCGCACGAGGCCGGAGCGGCCTGCGCCATCGCGGTCTGCGCGCCGTGGGACTTCTCCCAGCGCTCGGCGGCCAGGTGCAGGCCGAGCCGGGAGAGCACCCGGCTGCGGCCGAGGCCCAGCTCCTCGGCGACGGCGTTGATCCGGGCGCGGGCCGGGGCGGGCTGGACGTGCGGGTCGGTGACGACCAGGTCCTCGTCGTCCGCCAGGGCGGCCGCGGAGTTCGGCGCGGGCTCGTCCTCGCCGGTCCAGCCGGGCTCCAGCCGCAGGTCGTCGGCGCCGGTGGGCAGCAGGTCGCCCGGGCCCATGTCGCCGGGGCGCAGCCGGTCGCTCCACGGCACCCACTCGGGGGCGAGGACCGCGTCGTCACCGGGCAGCAGCACGACCTCGTCCAGGGTGACGTTCTTGGCGCGCGGCGCACGGGCGACGGTGACAGCCCAGTGCCAGCCGCGGTAGGCCGCGTCCAAGCACTCGAAGGTGTGGGTGACGACGCGGTCGGCGTCCGCCTGGACGCCGAGGTGCGGCCCGACGGCCTCCGCCCCGACGGCCTCCTCGGCTGCCCGGCGGGCGAGTTCGACGGCCTCGGCACAGAGCCGGTCGGGGGTACGGCTTCGCATCGCAGCACTCACGGCGTCGATTCTCTCCCAGTTCTTCTGTCGCCCACGGCGTGTTGCCTGTTCCGTCGCGGCTTGGTGTCCCTCGTCCATTCTGCGCGACCGGGAGCCCCCTCGGGTACCGGCCGCGCCGCTCGACCGGCCTGCCGGCGCCCCGGCGCCCCGGCGGGTCGACCCTGGGCAGGCTACCCGCCGGTCGGCGCCCCGGCACAGTCCGGGGCGGACACTGCCGTTCCGGGGCCGCGCCGAGCGGAGCCCGCCCCCGCGTCGGCTCGGCGATTCTGGGGCAGGATGGGCTTGTGGCGGACCATGACCCGTCGCAGCACACACTGCGCGCCCCGCAGGCCGGCAGCCCCGACCGGACGGACGCCGTGCTGCGACAGCAGCCTCCGGTCCCCGGCGCGGACGAACCGCAGCCGGCGGACGACCCCGAGGCGTCCGCGGACCCCGTGGACCTGCACGAGGCCGTGGCCCTCGACGCCCTCGACCTGATCCCGCGGGAGCCGGACGAGGAGGAGGCCCCCGAGCCCCGCCGGCACTTCCTGATCCGCACCGCCTCCGCCGCCGGCTCCCGCACCGGCAAGGTGGTGCACGGCACCGGCCGGCGGATCCGCCGGGCCACCGCCGCCGAGGGCGCGGGCGAGTCCGGTCTCGCGAAGCTGATCGAGCTGCACGCGCTCAACTCCTTCGGCGACATGCTGATCACCGTCGCGCTGGCCTCCACCATCTTCTTCTCGGTGCCCACCGGCGAGGCCCGCGGCCGGGTCGCGCTCTACCTGCTGATCACGATGGCCCCGTTCGCCCTCCTGGCCCCGGTGATCGGCCCGTTGCTGGACCGCCTGCCGCACGGCCGCCGGGCGGCCATGGCGATGGCCATGCTGGCCCGCGCGGTGCTGGCCTGGACGATGGCCGGGGTGATCGTCGGCGGCGGCATCGCGCTCTACCCGGCGGCGCTCGGCGTGCTGGTCGCGTCCAAGGCGTACGGCGTGGTGCGCAGCGTGGTGGTGCCCCGGCTGCTGCCGAACCGGCTGTCCCTGGTGAAGGCGAACTCCCGGGTCACCCTGGCCGGGCTGCTGGCCACCGGCGTGGCGGCCGGGGTGGGCGGGCTGCTGCACCTGATCGGGCCCGGCTGGCCGCTGCGCGGCGCCTTCCTGGTGTTCGTGGTCGGCACCCTGATGGCCTTCCACCTGCCGCCCGCGGTGGACTCCGCCAAGGGCGAACAGCGTGCCGTCCTGCACGGCGAGGTGCACGACGAGGCGCACGGCGAGGGCTCGCACCTGATCCACCACGGACCGCCACCGGTCAAGGCCTCGCTGCGCACGGTCGGCCCCTCGGTGATCCTGGCGCTGCGGGCGATGTCGGCGATGAGGTGGCTGGTCGGCTTCCTGGTGATGTTCCTGGCCTTCCTGCTGCGGGAGGAGCCGGTCGGCGGGCTGCGGCCGACGGCGGCTCTGGGCCTGGTGGCACTGGCCGCCGGGACGGGCAACGCGCTGGGCTCGGCGCTCGGCTCCTGGCTGCGCACCCGGGGCCCGGAGGCGACGGTCACCGCGATGCTGCTGATGGCGGCCTGCGCGACGGCGGCGGCGGCCCTCTGGTACGGCGTGGTGACGGTGGTTCTGGTCGCCGGGGCGGCCGGGATGGCGGCCTCGCTGGGCAAGCTCGCGCTGGACGCCCTGATCCAGCGGGACGTCCCGGAGACGGTGCGGACCTCGGCGTTCGCCCGTTCGGAGACCCTGATGCAACTTTCCTGGGTGGCCGGCGGCGCGGTCGGCATCCTGCTGCCGCTGAACGGGAAGGTGGGCCTGTCGATCGCCGCCGGGGTGGTCGGCCTGGTGCTGCTGTGGACGCTCCGCTCGCTCTTCCGGGTGGGCCTGCGGCGGCACCCGGCGGCACCCCGGGTGGCCTGACCGGAGCGGCCCGGCAACACGCGGTGCCGACCCCCGCGTCGCGTGACCGACCAGGCCCGGTAGATTCTGACGCATGAGCCTCAATTCCCGTGCCATCGCCGCCCTCGGCGCCGTCGTCGTGGTCGGCGCCGCCACGGTGGGCACCTCCGTCGCCATCGCCGCCGGCCAGACCGAGCACATCTCCCACCAGGCCACGCTCACGGTCGGCAACTCCTCGGTCGTCGCACAGCCGCTGTGCTGGAACGGCGGCAGCCCGCTCACCGAGGACCAGCAGCAGCAGTGCCAGGAGGACGCGAGCAAGGCGCTGAAGGCCGGCACGCTGCCCTCCTCGGACGTCGCGGGGAGCGACCGGGTCGGTGTCGGTGTCTCGCCGAACGTGGCCGACACGGGCTGGTGGGCCTTCACCAACGGCGGCTCGGCCAACCAGGGCGGCCGCTACAGCCTGTTCTCGGCCTCCAAGGGCCAGACCTGGTCCGGCGCCCAGGCCGCGGGCAAGGTGCTGAACTCCAGCGGCAAGACCGTGGTGACCGTGGTCGAGGGCGACCCGAACCAGGAGGCCCCGATCGCCGTCTGGTACTTCCAGCTGAACAGCAAGGACAACAGCTGACGGTCCCGCGATGACCGCGCACGCCGTCACCGACGGCCAGGGCGAGCAGTCGGGCCCCGCACGGGCCCGGCTGCTCGTCGTCGTCGCGGTGGCCGCCGAGTCCGAGGCCGTGCTGCGCGGCCTGCCCGGCGGGGCCGCCACGCTGCCGCTGCCCGGCGGCATGCTGCACCGGGCCGGGCAGGTGCCGGTGGACGTGCTGGCCGCCGGGGTCGGTCCGGCCGCCTCCGCCGCCGCCTCCGCCGCCGCGCTGGCGGCCCACCCGTACGCCCTGGCCGTCTCGGCCGGGATCGCCGGCGGCTTCGCCCCGCACGCCCCGGTCGGCGCCACCGTGCTGGCCGACGCGATCGTCGCCGCCGATCTCGGTGCCGAGACCCCCGAGGGCTTCGCCGACGTCACCGAGCTGGGCTTCGGCACCGTCCGGCACACCCCGCCGCCGGCGGCCGTCGCACTGGCCGCGCAGGCGCTGGGCGGCCCGGGCCTCACCGTCGGCCCGGTGCTGACCGTCTCCACCGTCACCGGCAGCGCCCGGCGGGCCGCCGAGCTCGCCGCCCGGCACCCGGGCGCCGCGGCCGAGGCGATGGAGGGCTTCGGCGTGGCCGAGGCCGCCGCCCGGTACGGCGTGCCGGCCCTCGAACTGCGCACCGTGTCCAATCCGGTGGGCCCGCGCGACCGGGCCGCCTGGCGGATCGGAGAGGCGCTGGCCGCCCTGGAGCGGGCCTTCGCCGCGCTGCCCGTCCACGAACTGGCTGCTTGGCCACGAACCGATCGAGGAGGCCGGCCGTGGCTGAACGGCTGAGCATCGCGTACTCGCCCTGCCCGAACGACACCTTCGTCTTCCACGCCTGGGCGCACGGCCTGGTGCCCGGGGCGGACGCCCCCGAGGTGACCTTCGCCGACATCGACGTCACCAACGGCCTCGCCGAGCGCGGCGAGCTGGACGTGCTGAAGATCAGCTACGGCGCGCTGCCCTGGGTCCTGGAGCAGTACGCCCTGCTGCCCTGCGGCGGCGCGCTGGGCCGCGGCTGCGGCCCGCTGGTGCTCACCCTGCCGGGCGTGGGCTCCCCCGCCGACCTCGCCGGGAAGACCGTCGCGGTGCCCTCCGAGCGCTCCACCGCCTACCTGCTGTTCCGGCTCTGGGCGGCGAAGGCGGTGCCGGGCGGCTTCGGCGAGATCGTCGTCCTTCCGTTCCACGAGATCATGCCCGCCGTCCGGGACGGCCGGGTGGACGCCGGCCTGGTGATCCACGAGGCCCGCTTCACGTACCGGCAGTACGGCCTGCACAGCCTGGCCGACATGGGCGAGGCCTGGGAGCAGGAGACCGGCCTGCCGATCCCGCTGGGTGCGATCGTCGCCAGGCGCTCGCTCGGCACCGAGCGGCTGCGGGAGATCGGCGACGCGATCCGCGCCTCCGTCCGGCAGGCCTGGGCGGACCCGGCGGCGAGCCGCGAGTACGTGCTGGCGCACGCCCAGGAGATGGACCTGGACGTCGCCGAGCAGCACATCGGGCTGTACGTCACCGAGTTCACCGAGGACCTCGGCGAGGAGGGCTACGCGGCCGTCCGCGCGCTGCTCACCCGGGCCGCCGCGGAGGGGCTGGTGCCCCCGCTCGACCCGGGTGCGCTCGCGTTCGGGTGATCGCTCCAGACGTCGGGTGATCCTTCTCCCGACGCCTCAGACGTCGAACTGGTCGGCCACCGCGCGCAGCAGGCCGGCCAGCTTCTGGCCGGTCGGCTTGGCGGGGTAGCGCCCGCGCTGGAGGCCGGGCAGCACCGCGTCCAGCGTGGTGATCAGGTCCTGGACGATCGGCGCCATGTCGTCGGCGCTCCGGCGCTGGGCGGCGGCCACCGAGGGCAGTGCGTCCAGCAGCTGCACCGCCATCGCCTGGTCCCCGCGGTGCCCGGCGACCACGCCGAACTCGACCCGCTGGCCCGGCTTCAGCGACGTGACACCGTCGGGCAGCGCCTTGGTGTGGACGAAGACGTCGCCGCCGTCGTCGCGCGACAGGAAGCCGAAGCCCTTCGTCTCGTTGAACCACTTGACCTGGCCGGTGGGCATCTCGAACAGTCCTCGAATGGGTGTGAGGGATCCCGGCCCGGGCCGGGGATCACTGGGTGGTGGGGAAAAGGCGGCCGACCTCGGCTCGGCGCCCGTGGGCGCTCATGGTCGGCACGCGGTCAGGAAGCAGACTAACGGTCCGTCACTGCCTCATCCGCGTTCCGCGAGGGATCCGCGTTCCGAGGCCCGTTCGGGGCGGCAGCGGAAACGGGATCTCGCGGTCACGGGCAACCCGGCACTGGCACGGCCGGGGCGCGGCTCCGCGCGGTCCATCGGCTCACACCCCCCGGGTCTGAGGACGCGGGGCGCACCTGTAGCGCCCCTCGGCACCCCGTGCATACCCCCGCTCAACAGGGATCAAAACGTTCAGCTGCCGGGAAACTGCGCAACGTGACCGGGCCGCTCCGGTGGGCCTCCCCGACGGCCGCTCTGCCAGACTGGGGGCAGTTCCGACCGGCCCGTAGGAGTGAGCAGACGTGAGCAGCCAGAGCGCCGACCCCGGCGACGTGTACGTCAAGGCCGGGGCGATCGTCTTCGGTCTCGGCGCACTCGCCACCCTGGTCACCTTCGTCCCGCTGTTCCTGCACCTGACGCCGCTGCCGACGGCCGCGTACTGGCTGAGCATGCTGATGCCGGCCGGCTTCCTGTCCGCGCTGACCGGGCTGCTGCTGAACGCGCGGGCCCAGCGCCGCCGGGTCGGGCCCTGAGGGCCGCCGCGGCCGTGGTCTAGCCGCGCTCGGCCAGGTGCCCGGCGAGCCAGTCCGGGAAGCCGGTGAGGTCCGCCAGCACCACGTCCGCGCCCGCCTCGCGCAGCTCCTGCGCGCTGTACGGGCCGGTGGGCACGCAGACCGCGACGGCGTCCGCGTGCCGGGCGCCCCGGATGTCACCGAGGTGGTCGCCGACGTAGACGCTCGCGCCGTGCTCGCGCAGCGCCTCGCCCTTGGTCTCCGCCCACAGGTCGCCGATCACGGTGTCCACGGCCAGCCCGGCGTGCTCCAGGTGGAGGCGGGCGTTCGGCTCGTACTTGCCGGTGATCACCGCGACCCGGCCGCCGTGGGCGCGGACCGCCTCGACGGCGGCGTGCGCGCCGGGCAGGGCCACGGTCGGGGCGAAGGCGTGGTCGCGGTAGAGCTCGCGGTAGCGGTCGACGATCCGCTCCGCCTCGTCCTCCGGGAACCAGTTGCGGATCTCGTCCAGCAACGGCGGGCCCAGCCGGGTGACCGCCAGGTCGGCGTCGATGTAGGTGCCGGTCTCGGCGGAGAGCGCCAGGTAGGTGGCTCGGACACCCGGCCGGGTGTCCAGCAGCGTCATGTCGAGGTCGAAGCCGACGGTGAGCTGGGCGGGTGGCGTCGCGGGCATGCCGCCAGGCTACCCGCCGGGTGCCGCGGCCACGAGGCAATTTGCCCGGGCTTCGCAGCTGAACTTAGGTTTACCTGAGTTGTCTGCGGAGAGGGCCCATGACCGACACCAGCGCACCGCCCGGTGCGCCCCGCGCGCCGTACCGCGCGCCGCGGCGCCGAATACTGTGGCTCGCCGCCGCACTCGCCGTCCTGGCCGCCGCGGTGCTGCTGAGCCTGGCGATCGGCAGCCGGACCGTCCCGTTCGGCGACACGCTCGACGCCCTGCTGCGCGGCGGCGACACCGCCGACGCCGTGGTGATCCGCGAGCTGCGGGTGCCGCGCACCGTCGTCGGGCTGGCCGTCGGCGCGGCGCTCGGGCTCGCCGGGGCCGTCATGCAGGGCCTGACCCGCAACCCGATCGCCGACCCCGGCATCCTCGGCGTCTCCCAGGGCGCGGCGGCCGGCGTGGTGGTCGCCATCTCCGGCTTCGGCGTCTCCACCCTCACCGGGTACGTCTGGTTCGGCTTCGTCGGCGCGGTGATCGCCACCGTGCTGGTGTACGGGCTCGCCGGACGCGGCCGGGGCGGGGCCACGCCGATCAAGCTGGCACTGGCCGGCTCGGCGACGTCCGCCTTCATCGCCTCGCTCAACACCCTGGTGCTGACCACCGACGCGGCCACCATGGACCAGTTCCGTTTCTGGCACGTCGGCTCGCTCTCCGGGCGGACCTCGGACGTGGCCTGGCAGCTGCTGCCGTTCCTGGCCGTCGGCACGGTGCTGGTGGTCGCGGTGGCACGCGGGCTGGACGCGCTCGCGCTCGGCGACGACACCGCGAAGGGGCTGGGCGCCAGGACCGGCCTGGTCCGGGCGGTCGGTGCGCTCGGCGCGACCGTCCTGACCGGCTCGGCGGTCGCGGCGGCCGGCCCGATCGCCTTCGTCGGCCTCGCCGTTCCGCACGCGGCCCGCGCGGTGGCCGGCGCCGACCACCGCTGGATCCTCGCCTTCTCCGCCGTCCTCGGCCCGGCGCTGCTCCTGCTCGCCGACACCCTCGGCCGGGTCCTGTTCCCCCCGTCCGAGGTCCCGGCGGGCGTCATGACGGCCCTGGTCGGCGTCCCGGTGCTGGTGGCCCTGGTCCGCCGCCGGAAGGTGGTGGCGGCATGATTTCCCTCCCCGGCACGGGTTCCGCCCCCGGCACGGGTTCCGTCTCCCTGCGGGGCTACTCCGTCGTCCGGGCCGGGCCGGCGTCGTTCCTGGTGCACCGGCGCTCGGTCGCCGTCGCCGTCGGGCTGCTGATGGCGCTGGCGGCGACGGTGGTGGCCTCGCTGTGCCTGGGCGAGTCCACCGTCCCGCCGGGCGAAGTGGTCAAGGTGGTGCTCGGGCAGCCGAGCCCGCACGAGCTGGTGGTCGGCGAGTTCCGGTTGCCCCGGGTGGTGGTCGGGCTGCTGGTCGGCCTGGCACTCGGGCTGGCCGGGGCACTGATCCAGACCGTCGCCCGCAACCCGCTGGCCAGCCCCGACGTGGTGGGCGTGACCTGGGGGGCGACCGCGACCGTGGTCGGCCTGATGGCGTACGGCGTGGTCGGCTCGACCGGTCAGGCCCCGTACGCGGCGGTGGCCGGCGGCCTGGTGGCCGGACTGCTGGTGTACGCGCTGGCCTGGCGGCGCGGCCTGCACGCGCAGCGCTTCGTGCTGATCGGCATCGGGATCAGCGTCGCGCTGTCCTCCCTCACCTCCGTCTTCCTCACCAAGGGCGACGGCTTCCAGGCCCAGGCCGCCAAGGTCTGGATGACCGGCAGCCTGAACGGCGTCGGCTACGACCAGGCCGGTTGGCTCGCCCGGGTGCTGCTCGCCGCCCTGCCGGTCGCACTGTGGGCGGCCCGCGCCCAGCGGTCGATCTCCTTCGACGACGCCACCGCCGTCGGCCTCGGCCTGCGCCTGGACCGGATCCGCCTCGGCATGGCGCTGCTGGGCATCGTGCTGGCCTCCTGCGCGGCCGGGGCCGCCGGGCCGGTGGACTTCGTCGCGCTGATGGCCCCGCAGATCGCGCTGCGGCTGGCCCGCTCGGCGCAGGTCCCGCTGTTCTGCTCGGCGCTGACCGGCGCGCTGGTGGTGGTCCTCGCCGACCTGATCGCCCGGCGGCTGCTGGCTCCGACCGAGCTGCCGGTGGGCGTGGTGACCGGCATGGTCGGCGCGCCGTACCTGATGTGGCTGCTGATCCGATCCCGCCGTGGAGGTTCCTGATGTCCGCTCACCGTCTGGAGGCCCGGGGCCTCACCCTGGCCTACGAGGCGCGCACGGTCGTCGAGGGCCTGGACGTGGCCGTCCCGGACGGGCGGGTGACGGTGATCGTCGGCCCGAACGCGTGCGGCAAGTCGACCCTGCTGCGGGCCCTCGGCCGGCTGCTGAAGCCGGTCCGGGGCGCGGTGCTGCTGGACGGCGAGGAGCTGGCGCGGATCCCGACCAAGCGGATCGCCCAGCGGCTCGGCCTGCTGCCGCAGTCGCCGACCGCCCCCGAGGGCATCTCGGTGGCGGACCTGGTCGCGCGCGGCCGCCAGCCGCACCAGAGCTGGTGGCAGCAGTGGTCGCCGGAGGACGAGGCGGCGGTCGCGGAGGCACTGGAGCGCACCTCCACCGCCGAGCTGGCCGAGCGGAGCATGGACGAGCTGTCCGGCGGCCAGCGCCAGCGCGCCTGGATCGCGATGGCGCTCGCCCAGGGCACCGACATCCTGCTGCTGGACGAGCCGACCACCTACCTGGACATCGCGCACCAGGTGGAGGTGCTGGACCTGGTCCGCCGGCTGAACGTCGAGCGCGGCCGGACCGTCGTCGCGGTGCTGCACGACCTCAACCAGGCCGCCCGGTACGCGGACCACCTGGTGGCGATGCGGGACGGCCGGGTGGTGGCGCAGGGCGCGCCCGGGGACGTGGTGACGGCCGAGCTGGTGCGGCAGGTGTTCGGGCTGGACTCGGTGGTGGTACCGGACCCGGTGACCGGCACGCCGCTGGTCGTGCCGGGCGCCCCGTGGGCGGCACGGGAGGCGGCGGCGCAGGCCTGAGGAGTCGGGGGTCTGAGGGGGCGGGGTCTGAGGAGGCGGGGTCTGAGGAGGCCGGGAGCGCACCCGGCGGCACTCCCCCCGCCTGACGGAACTCACACTTAACGGAACTTTAGGCGCTTTTTCGGACATAATCGACGGCACCCCGCCCCGCCGCCAGAGGACCGCCGATGCCCCGGATCTCCCGCCGCACCCTCCTCGCCGGTCTCGGTGGAGCCGCGCTCACGGCGGCCACCGGCTGCACCGACGGGCGGCCGGCCCCGGCGACCACCGACGGCCTCGCCACCGGCGCCTCGCCGTCCCCGACCCCGGTGCCGCCGGTGACGGTGAACGCCGCCACCGGCCCGGTGGTGGTGCCGGGCGCGCCGATGCGGGTGGTCGTGCTGGACACCGACGCGCTCGACTCCGCGCTGACCCTCGGCATCACCCCGGTCGGCGCCGCGCTCCCGGCCCGCGACACCCGCTACCCCGAGTACTGGCCGGCCTCCCGGACGACCGGAATCCGGCTGGTCGGCCCGGCCGGCGCACCCGACCTGCCGACCGTACGGGCGCTGCGGCCGGACCTGATCCTCTCCAACCAGGCCCGCGACGGCGATCGCTACGAGCAGCTGCGGGAGATCGCCCCGACCGTGCTCACCCGGACCACCGGGGCGTCCTGGAAGGCCGACTTCCAGCTGCACGCCCAGGCGCTGAACCGGGAGGCGGCCGGGGCGGCCTTCGCCGGCGCGTACCAGAAGCACGCCGGGCAGGTGGCCCAGGCCCTGGCGGCGGCGAAGCTGTCGGGGCGCCGGGTGAGCCTGGTGCGGTTCGTGGAGGGCGGCGGCATCCGGGTGTTCGGCCGGCAGAGCTTCCCCGGGACGGTGCTCGCCGACGCCCAGGTGGGCCGGCCGGACTCGCAGAACGTCGACCAGTCGGACGTCGAGGTCCCACCGGACCAGCTGGCCAGGACCGACGGCGATCTGCTGCTGTACGCGACGTACGGCGATCCGGAGCGGTCGGGCGCCAACGCCGTGCTGGCGAGCCAGGGCTGGCAGGCGCTGGCGGCGGTGAAGGGGCACCGGGCGTTCCCGGTGGACGACCAGTTGTGGTTCCAGGGGATCGGGTACACCGGGGCCAACTACGTGCTGGCCGAGCTGCAACGCTTCCTGGGGGCGTAGGACCCCGGCTCAGCGCGTCCCGGCGTAGCGGGCCGGGGGGACGCCGACGGCAGCGGTGAAGTCCCGGGTGAGGTGGGCCTGGTCCGCGTAGCCCAGCTCGGCGGCGAGCGCGGCCAGATCCAACTCGCCGTCGGTACGGGCGCGTTCGGCGGCCTCGTGGAGACGGGCCCGGCGCAGCACCCACTTCGGGGAGGCGCCGACGTACTCGGCGAACAGGCGCTGGAGGCGGCGGACGGTCAGGCCCAGCTCGGCGGCCAGCTCGTCCACCCGGCACAGGTCCGGCCTGCGGGTGATCCGGTCCACCATGGCGGCGACCTCGGCGGCGACCGGGTCGGGCGCGGGCAGCCGGGGACGCAGGAAGGCGTCGACGAGGGCGGCGGGGCTGTCGGGTGCCCCGAGGATCTCCGCGGTGAGCCGGTCGGCCGCGGGCCCGAAGTACCCGGTGGCGGGCACGGACCGGTCGGCCAGCCCGCTCACCGGGTGCCCGGCGAACCGGCGGAAGGCGCCGGGGCGGAACCGCGCGCCCAGCACGTGCCCGGCGCCCTCCAGGCGGCGGACGAAGAGCGAGCGGTCCACCCCGTACACGCGTGCCCGCGGGGCCTCGAAGACCAGGTGGACGTTGGGGTGGGCGAGCACCTTCTGCTCGTAGGGTGGCAGGTCGTGCAGGTCCCAGCGGACCAGCCAGTAGTACTCGACGAACCGTGCCACGGCGGGGTCGGGCGCGAGCCGGTCCACGGTGATCAGCCCGGCCGCCCGGGCGGGGTGGAGCACACCGCGGCCGAGGTCGGGAGAGTCCGGGGAGTCCATGACGGCCAGGCTAGGGTCCGTCTTCAAACCCCCGTCGTCCGCCCGGAGGGCGGGCGGGGCGGCGTTGGGGTGCGTGCATCGCAAGGCGGAGGAGGGAGTCCATGC
>NZ_JBFBFA010000020.1:0-126446 GCF_040683915.1 Kitasatospora sp. NPDC093102
AACCCGGAAGCTAAGCCTTACAGCGCCGATGGTACTGCAGGGGGGACCCTGTGGGAGAGTAGGACGCCGCCGAACAATTCTTCAGAAAGAACCCCCATCCGGGATCCGGATGGGGGTTCTTCGCATTTCCGGGCCCGGCCGGCCGTCACGGGACGCGAGGGTGGTTCAAGCGCATGGTTCTCGCCGCGATGGAAAGTGATCGATCCCGTGATCTCGACTCCGAACGTGCCCCAGCCCGACCGCACGGGCGAGTTCACGACCCGCCTCGACAGCGCCTGGGCATGGTGGCACGCCGCCATCGAGGAGGCTCAGGACGGCCGCTGGATCCGCAGCCCCGTCGAGCGCCAGTCGAGGACCTCCGCCAGTTCTTCTACGACTAGGCCGCACCAGCCGACGTTCGGCCCCGGTGTTCCTCGGCGGATGCGCTCTGAGGGTTTGGCAAAGAGCTGGATCCCTTGTGTATCCCGTTCGGCAAAGACGCTGGATCGTCAGGCGCATCCCGTCTTACGGTGACGCCGTGAGCAATGATGCGGAAGCGCCTGTCGTGCCTGTCGAGGCCTATGAACCCCCCTACTACGCGGCTGTCTTCACTGCGGTGCGAACACAGGACCAGAGCGGCTACAGCGAGACCAACGACCGCATGGAAGACCTGGTGAAGGACATCCCGGGGTACCTGGGGATGGACCACGCGCAGACTCCCGGCGGGCTGTCCGTCACCGTCGGGTACTTCCGTGACGCCGACGCCCTCACGGAGTGGCGGACCAACGCCGAGCACCGCGCGGCGCAGAAGCGTGGGCAGGCCGAGTGGTACGAGCGCTACACGCTGCACGTGGCGAAGGTGGAGCGGAGCCACGGGTTCGTGCGGGAGTAGCTTCCGCAGGGCCGACAGCAGCCGCCGGGTCCAGGCCGACCGGGCAGGGCCCGTAACCTGCTGGTGTGACGAATCCCTGGCCCGACGAGGCCACGTTTGCCCGCGGCGAGCGGGTGGCGCTGACCACCCCGGACCCGCCGCGGCCCGAACTCGGCCATCTGGGCGAGACGATCGTGGGCACCCGGGGCGTGGTCCTCGAATGCGTCATCGTGGCCGACGACCGGGACGGCGGCCACGTCGGGCCCGTGTACTGCGTCGAGACGGAGGACGGCAGCCCTTGGCGGCTGCGGCCGGAGTTCCTCAACTCCCTCGACCGCTAGCACGGGAAGTCGACCCGGCCGACTCCCTGCTGCCGACGTCTCACGCCTTCGGTGCGAGCGGCGTCAGCGGCAGCGCGACCCGGCTCTCCCAAGCCTGTTCCAGTGCCCGGGTGAACGTTTCCGCGGGCTGAGCGCCCGAGACGCCCAGCCGCCGGTCCAGGACGAAGAACGGCACACCCGTCGCCCCCATGGCGGTCGCCGTGGTCTCGTCCTCGCGCACCGCTTCCGCGTAGGCATCGGGGTCCGCCAGGACGGCCGCGGCCGCCTCGCCGTCCAGCCCGGCCTCGACCGCCAGCTCGACCAGGCGGCCCGCCTCGAAGGCCGAGCGCTCCTCGGCGAAGTTCGCCCGGTACAGCCCGTCCAGCAGCTGCCCCTGGCGGCCGTGCTCCTTGGCGAAGTGCAGCAGGCGGTGCATGTCGAAGGAGTTCGCGGCGTCGCGCCCCTCGCGCAGGTACGGCAGGCCCTCGGCGTGCGCGTTCTCGGCGATCCGGGCCTCCGCCGCCTCGGCCTGCTCCAGGCTCATCCCGTACTTGGCGGCGAGCAGCGGCACGACCGGACGGGCCTCGTGCGGGGCCCGCGGGTCCAGCTCGAACGAGCGGTGGACGACCTCCACCTCCTCGCGGTGCGGGAACGCCGCCAGCGCCTGTTCGAACCGGGCCTTGCCGACGTAGCACCAAGGACAGTTGACGTCGCTCCAGATCTCCACGCGCACGGCGCCGCACTCCTTCCAGCCTTGCGCGGACCTCCCGCGCCGACGCCTACCGGAACGCCTTCGGGGCGCCTGGATATTTCTCTCACTGAAATATCCAGGCGCGCGGGGCCGGGGCGCGTCGGTCTGCCGCCTCAGGCCCGCTCCCACGCCTCGCGCTGGGCGGACACCGTGGGGATGGCGGCGATGGCCTCGGCGTAGCGGCCGTGGCTGCTCAGGATCTCGGCGACGGTTCGGTGAGCCCCGTACTCGGTGGACGACCGGAGCAGGCCGAGGGCCTCGTCCGTCCGGCCGTCCCGGTCCAGCAGCCAGGCCAGCATGGTGTCCCACTGGCCGGGCTCCCGCACGCTCAGGGCCTGCGCCTCCGCGACGCCCTCGGCGTAGCGCCCGGCCTTCGCGAGCAGGCGGAGCCGCGTGTGGCGCACCAGGTCGGAATGCGCGTCGACGTATGCGGCACCGAGGCCGTCCACGAGCTCCAGCGCCTGTTCCGGACGGCCGTCCCTGATCAGCAGGTCGACCACCTCGTGGAGGAGGTTCCCACGGCCGTGGTACTCGTACATGGGCCGTCCGACGTCGACGGCCTCGTCGAGGCGTCCCCGGCGGGCCAGGAACATCATGAGGCGCCGACGGGCGTACTCGCCGCCCGCATCGAGGGCCTCGTGCAGGACGGCTTCGGCCTCCCGGAGCCGCCCCTGCTCCTCCAGAGCGTCCGCGCACCCGTTCAGGGCGAGTTCCGCGTGCTCGCCGGTGGCCAGCTCGCGCAGCTGCTCGAACCGGCCCTGGCCGGCGAGGAGTTCCGCGTACAGCCAGGCGATGTGCGGGACGACGGGCAGGGCCGGGCCCAGCATCCGGATCGCCTCGTCCGCCCGGCCCATGCGCTCCAGAACCCGGGTGTACAGCACCAGCACCTCCGACGGCTGGTGCCGGCACCCGCGCCGGCCCTCGGCTGCCGAGCAGCGGCAGTCCGCCGTACCGCCCCGGGCCCGTTCGGCGCACGGGGCGAGCAGCTCCAGGACACGGGCGTCCCGGTGCTCCCCGTCGGTCAGATGGACCAAGGACTCCAGGATCCAGGGCTCGCCGAGGTAGGGCATGAGCACCTCGATGGCCTCGTCCACCCGCCCGGCCCGCACCAGCGCTTCGGCGAACCACCGGCACTCGGACGCCGACTCCAGGCCGGCCGCGTCCGGACGCACCAGCGCCAGCCCCTCCTCGATCCGGCCTTGCCGGACCATGATCTCGGCGGACTTCCGCACGGCGAACGGCCAGCCGACCGTGACGAACGGCTCCAGGACCGTGAGGGCCCGCTCGAACTCGCCCACCGCGCACAGCTCACGGACCGCCACCTCGGCGCAGAACCACTCACCGCGGTCCAGGGCGGCCTCGATCAGGAGCTCCAACTGCCCGTGCTTGGCGAAGTGTTCCGCCATGGGAACGTCGATTCCGCCGTCGAACTGCCGCTGCCACGCGAGATCGTCGAGATTCACCAAGGCAGGCTATGCGATGCCGTCGAGTCCCTGGCAGCCAACCGCCCCGGATCCTGAGCCGGGGCGCAACCGGCACCCCGTTCGGGCGGCATCGGCCTGCCCTGACATCATCAGCGCATGTCCGAAACCTTCGTTGACCTGGGATTTGTCACCGCGCCCTCCGGGGTGCTGGTGCTCGGCATGGTCACGTGGATCGACGAGTGGCGGGAGCTGGGGGAGCCGCTGTCGGTCCGGGCCGGGGCGGCGGCGAAGGCAGGTGGTGGGCACTTCCAGGAGTGGGAGTGCGAGGCGGTCGCCGTTCCGGCCGCCGCCGGCCGGCCGCTGGCGGTGCGGGCCACCACCGCGCCGTCGGCGTTCGACGAGGAGCCGACGATCGCGACCCTGGAGGTCGAGCTCGGCCTGCCCTGGCCCGCGGGCGGGGACCGGCCGGTGCTGCTCGGGGACCTGCCGGTCGACCGGGGCGGCATGGTGGTCGGCGACGCCGTGGGGCTGGACGCGTGGACGGGGCCGGAGGACGAGCCGGTCGACGGGCTCGCCGACCTCTCCTTCTGGGGCCGGTACGAGGACGAGGCCCACGCGCGGTTCGGCGGTGAGCGGATCCCCCAACCGGGCGGCGTCAACGGGCCGTACGGATGGCTCGACCTCCCGGTGGGGGAGGCGGCCGCGCGGGAGACCGAGATCAGCACCTGGCGGGGCGGCCTGCCCGGCCGGGGAGTGGCCACCATGGTGGAGCCGCACACCGACTACTTCCGCTTCCGCCGGGTTGGCCTGCACCACCCGCTGCACGTGGGCGCGATCGAGGTCGGCGGATGCCAGGTGCTCGGGATCGACTGGTGCCAGGGCGACCACGCCGTCCGGCACCACGGTGGGCGGGACTGGGGCCAGGCCTTTCCGGTCACCCTCGAAGCCGACGGGGCGGGCGGCACGGTGCTGCGCTGGACCATCCCGCCCTACGACGAGGACGAGGGCGCGGAGGAGGCCTGAGGCGCCGGGCTACGAGGCCGGAACCCAGCCCGGGAGGGTTGGGCAGCACCGCCTTGGCGAGCCGGGTCAGGGGCGCCTCGTCGCGCGTCAGGCCGTCGTCGCGGAAGACGACGACCTCGAAGGCCCGGCCGCCGGGCGCCCCGGAGGTCTGGGCGCGACGAGGTTCCGTGTGGCGGGGCCGAGCTTCCCGCCGGGGACGATGAGCCGGGCCGATGCCAGCGCCGGACACGGTGCCAGGCGGGTCATGCCCGGGACGACCGGTTTTCCGCCGTCGGATCCCAGAGCCCGGCGGCCTCGCCGCGAGCCAGGTGGTCGGCGTAGACGGCGGCCTTCCAGGCGATGAGCGAGCGGCACTCCTCCAGTGCCCGGATCTGCGCGTCGACGCGCTGCTGGTGGACGTCCAGCAGCCGCAGCCGGTCGGCTTCGTTGCCCGGTCCCTGCCGTACCAGTTCGGCGAAGCGGCGGAGGTCGGCGAGCGGCATGCCGGACTCGCGCAGCTTGAAGATCGGTGCGGACTTCAAGACCCCCTCCCAGGGTGCCGCGACCGGTCTGTGGGCGGCCACCTCGCCGCTGCTCGGCGGCCGCGGCGGCCTCTACCTGGAGGACTGCGAGGTCGCCCGGCTCTGCGGCCCGGACACCCCGATGGACGACGGCGGCGTCCGCCCGCACGCCCTCGACCCCGACGAGGCCGCCCGCCTCTGGGAGCTCTCCCTCGCCGCGACCGGCGCCGCACCGGTGATCCGCTGAGCCTCGGGCCGCTACAGGCTCATCCAGCAGTACAGCTGCTCACCGGCAGCCCGCGCCCGCCGGGCGAGGGCCGTCAACTCCTCGGCCAGCGGCAGCAGATCGGACGGGTCGGCGCCGTCCCACTCCTCCGCCTCGGCCCACCGCCCGACGGCCTCCGGCACCCGCTCGTCGGGCACGCCGGCGAGTGCGTCCCGGGCGGTGGCGCCCAGCTCGACGACCCACGGGCCCGTCGTCCACGGGTCGTCCTCGTCCTCGGGCCCGGACGGGCCGGGCTTCGGCGTGGTCGGCCAGACCGCAGTCTCCGTCACCAGGTCGACCCGCCACGGCTCCCCGAGGGTGGCCGCCACCAGCCGGCCGAGCACGGTGTCCGGATCGACGCCCTTGGCCTCCACCCCGTCGAAGGCCTCGTCGGAGGAGCCGTCGCCGTCGAGCGGTGGCAGCCCGCCGTCCTTGAGCTCCAACGCCCGGACGACCGTTGCCGCATCGGGCGCGCGGAAGTAGTCGGTCAGCACACCCATCGCGGCCACCCCTTCGTTCGACGTAGGGCGTCAGTGAAGCAGCCGGCACTGACAGGGAGTGGGAAGTCGGACCGGCCGACTTCCCACTCCGCGCCGAGCACCCCGTCAGCAGGAGATGTTGCCGCCGCCCGTGCTGGTGCCCAGGGCACCGGCGAACTGCTTGAACAGGTTGATCCGGTCGTTGCGCTGGTCCGGGTTCTTGCCGTCGCACTCCAGCGCGCCGTTGATGGTGCGGATGGTCTCGCCGAAGCCCTTGTCGTTGACGATGGCGTCGTGCGCGGTCATCCGTCCGGCGCCGTTCTGGGTGTTCCAGAACCAGAGGGCGGTCTTCCAGGAGACGGCCGGGTCCTTCTCGGCCTTGTAGGGGTCGTGCAGCAGGTCGATGTGCAGCGCGTCGCCGGCCGCCTTGTAGTTGAAGTTCCAGCTCAGCTGGAGCGGCCCGCGCCCGTAGTACGCGGCCTGCCCGGCCGGACAGCCGTACGGCTGCGAAGTGTCGCAGTAGTGCGGGTAGTTGGCGGTGTTCTGCTCGACCACGAACTTCAGGCCGCCGGTCTCGTGGCTGACGTTGGCCAGGAAGGCCGCCGCCTCGCGCCTGCGGGTGGCGTCGTCGCCGGTGGTGGCGAACTTCGGGTAGGCGCTCAGGGCGTCGGTCAGGCCCTTGTACGTGTAGAAGCCGTTCCGGTTCGGGAACAGCTTGTTGAACTGGGCCTCGCTGACCACGAAGGAGCCGGCGGCGGAGGCCGGGGCGGTCTGGCCGGCGATGGCGAGGGTGCTCAGAACGGCGGCGGAGGCCGCCAGGGACAGGGTGCGTACGAGCTTCATCGATGTCCTCGATTCCGGTAGCAGGATTGGCACTTCGCTCGCGAAGAACCTCGGCCATCGTGGTGGGCGGCGGCCGCCGACAGGACCCTCTGGAGGTCTAAACCACTCGTACGAGTCGTATCCGATCCAAGAACTGGACGGCGGCCGGCGCCGGGGTGATCATCGCGCTGTCGGTGGCGCCGGATAGCCTCGTGCGGAGCGGGACGGAACAGGGCGAGGCCACCGGGAGAGCAGGGGCGAATGAGCGGTCGAAGCGGCGACGAGGGCGACGAGGGCGACGAGGGCGACGAGCGCCTGGCTGCCGAGGGCGAGGTCGCGGTCGCCAGGCTGGCGATCCACTCCGGCGACCTGGCGCACGCCGCCGAGCACCTCTGCGACGCGGTCCTCGCCGATCCCCAGCTGCCCGAACTCCACGAGGCACTGGCCGAGTTGTGCGCCGCGGCGGGCGGCCCGGCGGCGGCCCGCGAGCTGTTCCCGCTGGACGGCCGGGTGTACCTCGGTACGGCGGTCTGCCGGGCCCACGTGGAGGCCGCCGCCGGGGACTGGGACGCCGCCGTCGGCCTGCTCGCCTCCGCCATCCAGTACGAGCCGGCCCGCCCCTGGGCGCACGCCGCCTGGCTCGCCCGCGAGGACCTGCCCGGCCTGGTCGACCCGGACGCCGTCGCCCAGGCGGTGGCCCGCGCGACCGGCGCGCTGCCCGACCCGCTCCCGGCCGAACCGGCCGACGCCGTACGGCCGTTCCACGACTTCGTACAGGCCGTGCTGGCCCGCCACGGCGACCACGTGCTGCTGCTGGCGATGGCCTCCGGCCTGACCCGCCGGCTCGGCGACACCGCCCGCGCCGTCGAACTCGCCGAGCGGGCCCACCGGTTGGCCCCCGG
Organism: Kitasatospora sp. NPDC093102; assembly: GCF_040683915.1. Classification (NCBI taxonomy): domain Bacteria; kingdom Bacillati; phylum Actinomycetota; class Actinomycetes; order Kitasatosporales; family Streptomycetaceae; genus Kitasatospora; species Kitasatospora sp. NPDC093102. Next base: position 7,337 of record NZ_JBFBFA010000020.1, read on the forward strand.
CTACCTGCCCGCCGTGATGCTCGGCAACGCCCTGCGCTCGGCCGGCCGACCGGAACGGGCACTCGCCGTCTGGGAGGCCGAGCTGGCGCGGGTCGCACCTGACCGCGACGACTCCAGCAGCTACCTCGCCGTCGACGTCGCCGAGCTGTACGGCGCCCTCGGCCGCCCCGCCGAGGGCCTGCCCTGGCTGGACCGGGTGCTGGCCGCCGAGCCCGACCACCCCAAGGCCGGCCCGGCCCGCTACGGGCTGCGCCACGCCCTCGACGGCGACCCGGCCCACCTGCTCGGCCTGGCCGACCACCACCGTGCCCACCCCGAGCACGAGTACGCCCAGGAGCTGCTGGAGCGGCTGAGCCGCCGGGAGCCCTGGCTCGGCCTGGTCTCCGGCGCCACCGAGGCCACCGTCAACGTGCTGCACCAGGTGCTCGCCGCCTCCGACACCGACCGCGACACCGAGATCGACTGCACGGCCTCCACCGTGGAACCGCCCAGCTCGGTGCTGGCCGTCCGGCTCGCGCTGCCGCGCTCCACCGTCGGCTACCAGGCCGTCGGCGAGCCCGACCCCCGGCTGCCGGTGACCGAGCCCACCACCCGGATCTGGGCCTGGGACGGCACCGACCCGCGCCCGGCCGTCGCCCCGCCCGCGCCGCAGAGCGCCGAACTCGTCCGCGCCACCGCCGAGATCTTCTGGCCCACCGTCCCCGCCGCCTACGACCACGCCGTCCGGCTGGCCGGGCTGCCGTTGGACGACCTGCTCGGCGTCCTGGTCCACCCGCCGATGCCGCGCGAGGACGAACTCGGCCGAGCCCTGCTCGCCCACCAGCCCGAGCTCTGGGTGCGGGCCGTCCAGGTCTTCGCCTGCCTCGGCATCGCCCATCACCGTACCGACCAGCCCTGGGAGGGCTCCGAGCGCCGCCGCGTGCTGCGCGACCTGCTGCTCGGTCCGGAGGACTGGGTGGTCGAGGCGGCCGGCTTCGCGCTGGTCGCGATCGGCTGGACCCAGCCGCGGACCCGGGCCGACGTCGCCGCCCTGCTCCAACAGCGGCTGCACCACGGCGCCCGGGCCCGCCGCACCCGGGTGGTGACGATCCTCCGCTCGCTGTCCGCGCTGGTGCTCGCCGCGCCCTGGATGCCCGACGAGGACCGCGCGCTCGCCCGGCACCTGACGGCCCGGGAGGACGCCGCCGACGCCGGGGCGGAGACCGAACCGCAGACGTCGGACCGACCGGAGACGGCGGGCCGACCGGAGACGGCGGGCCCATCGGGGACGACGGAGGAACCGGAGCCCGCGGGGGAGCCCCGTCCCGGCCGCCTGCGCCGCCTCTTCGGCAGAGGCTGAGGGCGGCCGCCCCGGGCCGTCCTACCCCATCCCGGGCAGCGGCTCCTGGTCGACGTCGAACCGCGCGACCCGCTCCGCCGGGCCCCGGCATTCCGGGCCCAGCCGCAGCATCCGCGACTCCGGGTCGTGCAGCGGCCGGTGGCAGCGGCGGCAGGTCACCCGCGGGCGGAGGGTCTGGGCGGTGTCCGTCCCGGGGAGCGGTTCAGGGCCGGTCGGACCGGGCGGGTCGGTCGGGCTGGTCATGGGGAGACGGTAGCCGCCCGCACCGTCAAGGCCCCCTGCCGGTGCGGGACCACGCCTACGCCTTCGGCCCGGGTCCTGGACGGGCTCGACGCCCTCACCGCAGGGCGGTGACCCGCCCGTCGTACTCCTGGCGCGCCGCCTCGACCTCCGGCACCCGCCGCTCCGACCAGTGCGCCAGCGCCGCGACCAGCTCCGCCGCCTCCCGTCCCAGCGGGGTGAGGCTGTAGTCGACCCGCGGCGGGATCACCGGGTGCGCCTCGCGCAGCACGAAGCCGTCCCGCTCCAGCGTCTGGAGGGTCTGGGCGAGCATCTTCTCGCTGACTCCGGTGACCTTGCGGCGCAGCTCGCTGAACCGGTAGCCGCGCTCGTTCAGCGCGCCCAGCACCAGCACGCCCCAGCGGCTGGTGACGTGCTCCAGCACGCCCCGGGAGGGACACATCCGGTCGAAGACGTCGGCGGGAGGCAGCCCGCCGGGCTTCAGCTCGCTTACCTTCATGTCAGTACCCTACTTTGAAGTGCGTACTTTCGAAAGGTTAGTGCCATCCCTAGGGTGAGTTTCGAGGTCAGAACCGCTTCACCACCCCTGAGGAGCCCGCCATGTACGTCGTCACCGGTGCCACCGGCCAGCTCGGCCGTCTCGTCGTCGAGGGCCTGCTGGCCGAGGTCCCCGCGAGCGAGGTGGCCGTCGCCGTCCGCTCGGCCGAGAAGGCCGCCGACCTGGCCGCGCGCGGCGTGGCCGTCCGGGTGGTCGATTACGACAAGCCGGAGACCCTGGCCGGCGCCTTCGCCGAGGGCGACCGGGTACTGCTGATCTCGGGCAGCGAGGTCGGCCGCCGGATCCCGCAGCACCGGGCCGTGGTGGAGGCCGCCAAGGCCGCCGGGGTCGCGCTGCTCGCCTACACCAGCGCGCCCGGCGCGGCCACCTTCCGGCTGGCCGACGAGCACAAGGCGACCGAGGAGCTGATCCTCGCCTCCGGTCTGCCGTACGCGTTCCTGCGCAACGGCTGGTACACCGAGAACTACCTGGGCGACGCGGCCGGCACGGTGGCGCGCGGCGTGGTGCTCGGCAGCGCCGGGGAGGGCCGGATCGCCACCGCCCCGCGCCGGGACTACGCGGACGCCGCGGTCGCGGTCCTGACCGCGGAGGACGACCACGGGAACGCGGTGTACGAGCTGGGCGGGGACGCCGCCTGGAGCCTGCCCGAGCTGGCCGCCGAGCTGACGCAGGCCTCCGGCAGGCCGGTCGAGCACCGGGACGTCACCCCGGCCGAGCACCTGGACGCCCTGGTCGGCGCGGGCCTGCCGCAGGGCTTCGCCGAGGCCCTGGTGGACGTGGACGCGGGCATCGCGCGCGGCGAGCTGGCCGGCACCCCGGGCGACCTGGCCCGGCTGATCGGCCGTCCGACCGTCCCGCTGGTCGAGTCCGTCCGCGCGGCCCTGAACTCCTGAGCCGCCGCGACCCCCGGACTCCCGGGCGGTCGCGGCCGTGGACTCCGGAACGTCGCAGCTCCGGGCCCCGGAGACGCCGGACGTGTCCGGCAGTCGAGCAATGTCATGACCAAAATCCGAAAACGGAGATGACAGTCGCCCCTCCCGCCCGCTACCGTCGCCTCGACACACGCGCGCGGGAAGGCACTCGGCCATGGCGGACACAGACCAGCAGGACAACGGCCGGGGGCTCTGGTACGGCGTCGCCGCCTACGGCATCTGGGGACTCTTCCCGCTGTTCTGGCCGCTGCTGGAACCGGGTGCCGCCGACGACATCCTGGCCAACCGGATGGTCTGGTCCCTGGTCGCGGTCGTCCTGCTGCTGATCGCCCAGCGGCACTGGGGCTGGATACGTCCGTTGCTGCGCCAGCCACGCCGGCTGGCCATGCTGGCCGGTGCGGCCACCGTGATCTCGGTGAACTGGGGTGTCTACATCTGGGCCGTCAACGCCGGGCACGTGGTCGAGACCAGCCTCGGCTACTTCATCAACCCCCTGGTCACCATCGCCTTCGGCGTCCTGGTGCTCAAGGAGCGGCTGCGCAGCGCGCAGTGGACGGCGGTGGGCATCGGTGCGGCCGCCGTCGCCGTGCTGACCGTCGCGTACGGGCAGCTGCCCTGGATCGCGCTCACCCTGGCGCTCTCCTTCGCCACCTACGGCCTGCTGAAGAAGCAGGTCGGGCTGAGCGGGCTGGAGAGCCTGGCGGCCGAGAGCGCCTTCATGTTCCCGTTCGCCCTCGGCTACCTGGTCTACCTGGAGGTCTCCGGGCGCGGCACCTTCGGGCACACCGTGGCCGGCTCGTACGGCTGGGGGCACTCCGGGCTGCTGATGCTCAGTGGGGTGATCACCGCGATCCCGCTGCTGTTCTTCGGCGCGGCCGCCATCCGGGTGCCGCTGACCGTGCTCGGGCTGCTCCAGTACCTGGCGCCGGTGTTCCAGTTCCTGATCGGCGTCGCGGTGTTCCACGAGTCCATGCCGCCCGCCCGCTGGGCCGGCTTCGGCCTGGTCTGGGCCGCGCTCGCGGTGCTCACCTGGGACGCGCTGCGCCAGGTGCGGGCCGACCGCGCGGCGCGGGCCGCGGCCGCGCCGCAGCCCGCACCCGCGGAGGCGGCCGCCCGCGAGGCCGTCACGCGCTGATGTCCCGGCTGGTGAAGCGGGACCAGGCCGCCGAGCCGAACACGGCGACGTAGGCGGCCTGGAGGCCGAGGTCCTTCAGCACGCCGTCCCAGTACATCGGTGCCCGCAGCAGGTCCGCGAAGCTCGGCCAGTAGTGCGAGAACAGGAACGGGCTGATGGCGTGCAGCTGCGGGAAGGCGTCCATGATCTGGACGGTGATCACCAGCCCGACGGTGGCGGCCATCGCCGCGATGCCGCTGCCGGTGAGCGTGGAGACGAACAGCCCGATCGCCACCAGCCCGGCCAGCGAGGCCGCGACCACCAGCGCCACCAGCAGGGCGCGCAGCAGCGCGTCGCCGAGGCCGATGGTGTCCCCGGAGATCAGCGTGACCCGGCCGAGCGGGAAGAGCGCGGCGCCCGCGGCCAGCGCCGTCACCGCGACCGCCGCCGTGGCGGCCACGCAGAACACCAGTCCGGCGGTGAACTTGGCGGCCAGCAGCCTGGTCCGCCCGGCCGGGGCGACCAGCAGGTAGCGCAGCGTCCCGGCGGCCGCCTCGCCCGCCACCGAGTCCCCGGCGACCACGCCCACCGTCATCGGCAGGAAGACCGGCAGGGCCACCGCGAGGGCGGTGAAGACCAGGAAGAGTCCGTTCTGCGTCGTCTGTGCGATGAAGCTCGGACCGCCTCCGCCCTCGTGCGGGCTGTCCGTGTTGAGCTTGATCACCACCCCGATCAGGATCGGCAGCGTCGCCAGGATGCCCAGCAGCACCTTGGTGCGCATCCGGCGGAAGGTCAGGTGCAGCTCGCTGCGGAACAGCGCCAGGAACCCGGCCGCCGTCTGCGGCCGCCGGCCGGTGCCGGCCGGCGGCGTCCCGGCCTGCGACAGCCTCTCCGCCTGCGACAGCGCCTCAGCCCGCGACATCGAAGCCCTCCCCGGTCAGCGCCACGAAGGCGTCCTCCAACGTGCCCCGCTCCAGTCCGAAGCCGTGCACCCGCACCCCGGCCTCGACCAGCGCCGCGCACAGCCTGGGCAGTGCCTCCTCGTCCAGGACGCCCGGCTCGCCGCCCACCCGGTCCTCGCCGGGCACCAGGGCGGTGACCCGGTGGGCCGCCAGCACCTCCGCGGCCCGCGCCACGTCCGGGGTGCGGACCACCAGCCGGCCCTGCGCCCGGGCGGCCAGCTCGGCGACGGTGCCCTGCACCACCAGCCGGCCCCGGGACATCACCGCGGCGTGGGTGCAGACCTGCTCGATCTCGTCCAGCAGGTGCGAGGAGAGGAACACCGTGGTGCCCTCCGCCGCGACCTCCCGGACCAGCGTCCGGATCTCCCGCATGCCCTGCGGGTCCAGCCCGTTGGTCGGCTCGTCCAGCACCAGCAGCTCGCGCGGCTGGAGCAAGGCGGAGGCCAGGCCCAGGCGCTGCTTCATGCCCAGCGAGTACGCGCGGGCCTTCTTGCCCGCCGCGGCGCTCAGGCCGACCCGCTCCAGCGCCGTGTCGACCCGCTGCCGGCGGGTGCGGGGGTCGGCGGTCGGGTCGGCGGCGTCGAAGCGCACCAGGTTGTCCCGCCCGGAGAGGAAGCCGTACAGGGCCGGGCCCTCGATCAGCGCACCCACCCGGGGCAGCACGGTGGCGACGGACTGCGGCATCGACTCGCCGAGGACGGTGGCCACGCCCGAGGTGGGGGCGATCAGGCCCATCAGCATGCGGATGGTGGTGGTCTTGCCGGAGCCGTTGGGGCCCAGGAAGCCGAAGACGGAGCCGCGCGGCACGGCCAGGTCCAGGCCGTCCACGGCGAGTTGGCCGCTGCGGAAGCGCTTGGTCAGGCCGCGGGTCCGGATGACGTCGTCGGTGCCGGAACCGGGCGGGCCGGCGGCATCACGGGAGGCGGCATCGCGAGAGGCGGGGGAGTCGGGGGAGGCGGGTGGAACGGGCGCGGGGTACGGGCGCGGTGCCGCGCCCGTACCCCCGGCCGGCTCCGTAACGTCCCCCGTTACGGGAGCCTTGGTCATCCGTCAGTTCACCCCGGCGGCGTGCTGGAGGACCGGCAGGGTCACCGCGCCGGCCAGGACCCGGCCGTCGTCGGTCAGCAGGACGTTGAGCACCTTGGTGCTCACCAGGGTGCCGCCGGTGACCGGCTTGCCGAGCGACTTCACCATGGCCTGCGGGTTCAGCGACTGCGCCGCCTTGTCCCCGTGGCCGCCGTGCTTGCCGCCCTTGGCGTCGCCCTTCGGCGCCGCGTCCACCGCGCTGGGCAGCCGGGTGGAGACGACCGTCGTCCAGCCCTCGCCGATCACGTTGACGCCCTCGGGCGCTCCGGTGCCCTGGTGCTCCCGGGCCTCGCCCGGCACGCCCTTGGCCACGCCGTCCGCCTTCTGCTCCGTCACCTTGGCGCCCGCGGGGGCGGTGAAGTCGAAGGTCTTGTCGGCCGGCTTGGCGAAGGAGACCTGGGTGAAGCGGACGTTCAGCACGGTGCTGCCGTCGATGGACTTCACCGCCACCGACAGCGGCACCCCGTTGTCGGCGGCCACCGCGATCCGGACCTCGGCGAGGGTCGAACCGGACTGGGTGGGCTTCACGCTCAGCTGGTAGGCGTTCTGCCCCGCCACCTTGGCCGTCCCGGCGACGGTCACCGAGGTGGTGCCGGCGCTCTCGGCCAGGAACTGCTTGGCAGCCTCCTGCGGGGTGGTCGGCAGCTCGGACAGCGGCGCCTTGGCGTGCTGCTCGCCGGTGGCCCGCCCGGTCGTGTGCACCGCGGTGTTGGACGAGCTGTCCCAGGCCCAGGCCTGGTCACCGTTGCGGACCAGGCTGTAGCCGGCCATGTTCTCCAGCACGTCCACCCGCTGGCGGTCCGGGCCGTCCACCGCGATCCGCAGCGTCTGGTCCCCACCGAGCAGGCCGAGCAGCTTGGACTTCGGGTCTGCGGCGGAGCCCTGGCGGTCGCCGCCGTGCCCGCCGACCGCCCCGCCGGCCGCGCCCAGCAGCTGGCCGGGCACACCGAGGTCGGTGCTGATCGAGACCGTCCCGGACAGCGCCTGCGTCTCGGAGCCGAGCACCTTGGCGACCAGCTGCTCCGCCGTCAGCGCCGGCAGGTCGGGAGCGCCGTCGGCGGCCAGCGCCGGGACCAGCCCCACCCCGGCGGCGATCACCGCGACCACCGCCACCGGCACCCCGGCGCGCATCAGGACGCGTCGCCGGGAGCGGTACGGAACGCCGCCGTCCAGATCGTCCCCCGCCGCCTTCTCATTGGTCATGGCGTCCTCAACTCCTCCGCGTCCACGTGTGTTTGCTCTTGTTCCTCCATTAGATGCCGTCTCGCCGCCGCCGTCATCGCCCTGCGGGGGCAGATCGGGGTGGCCTCCTTGGGTACGCGACCCTGAGACGGTCTCAGGGTTGACTCCACCCTGGGTCCCATCGCTGGCGTAGGGTCACGCCATGGACGGAACCGCCATGGACGCCAGCACCCCGCCGACCGCGAACGCGATGCGCCGAGCCCTGCGCCGCGCCCGGGACGGCGTCGCCCTCGACGTGACCGAGGCTGCCGTGCTGCTCCAGGCCAGAGGCGAGGACCTGCTCGACCTCTGTTCCAGTGCCGCCCGGGTCCGGGACGCCGGCCTCGAAGCGGCCGGCCGCCCCGGCGTCATCACCTACTCCAAGAGCGTCTTCATCCCGCTCACCCGGCTCTGCCGCGACAAGTGCCACTACTGCACCTTCGTCACCGTTCCCGGCAAGCTCCGCCGCGAGGGCCACGGGATGTACATGTCCCCGGACGAGGTGCTGGAGGTGGCCCGCCGGGGTGCCGAACTCGGCTGCAAGGAAGCCCTGATCACGCTCGGCGACAAGCCCGAGGACCGTTGGCCCGAGGCCCGCGAGTGGCTGGACGCGCACGGCTACGACGACACCATCGCCTATGTGCGCGCCATGTCGATCCGCATCCTGGAGGAGACCGGCCTGCTGCCGCACCTCAACCCCGGGGTGCTGAGCTGGACGGACTTCCAGCGGCTCAAGCCGGTCTCCGCCTCCATGGGCATGATGCTGGAGACCACCGCCACCCGGCTGTGGAGCGAGCCCGGCGGCCCGCACTTCGGCTCCCCGGACAAGGAGCCCGCCGTCCGGCTGCGGGTGCTGGAGGACGCCGGGCGCAGCTCCGTCCCGTTCACCAGCGGCCTGCTGATCGGCATCGGCGAGACGTACCAGGAGCGCGCCGAGTCGCTGTTCGCGCTGCGCAAGGTCTCCCGCGCCTACCACGGCGTCCAGGAGCTGATCCTGCAGAACTTCCGGGCCAAGCCGGACACCGCGATGCGCGGCATGCCGGACGCCGAACTGGACGAGCTGGTGGCCACGGTGGCGGTGGCCCGGCACCTGATGGGCCCGGCCGCCTGCCTCCAGGCCCCGCCGAACCTGGTGGACGGTGAGTACGAGCGGCTGATCGCGGCCGGCATCGACGACTGGGGCGGGGTCTCCCCGCTCACCCCGGACCACGTCAACCCCGAGCGCCCCTGGCCGCAGATCGAGCGGCTGGCCGAGCGCTCGGCGGCGGCCGGCTTCGCACTGCGCGAGCGCCTCGCGGTCTACCCCGAGTACGTGCGCCGCGGCGAGCCCTGGCTCGACCCGCGGGTGCTGCCGCACGTGCGCGCCCTGGCCGACCCGGCCACCGGCCTGGCCGACCCGGACGCGGTCGTCCGCGGCCTGCCCTGGCAGGAGCCCGAGGACCTGCCGGAGTCGTACGGGCGCACCGACCTGCACGCCACCATCGACACCGAGGGCCGCACCGGCGACCGCCGGGCCGACTTCGAGGACGTGTACGGCGACTGGGAGGTGCTGCGCGAGCAGGTGCTCGCGCAGGGCGCCCCCGAGCGGCTGGCCGGGGACCTCCGGGAGGCCCTGGCGGTGGCCGCGGACGACCCGACGAGGCTGACCGACGACCAGGCGCTGGCCCTGTTCCACGCGGACGGTCCGGCCCTGGACGCGCTGTGCCGGATCGCCGACTCGGTGCGCCGGGACGCCGTCGGGGACGACGTCACCTACTGCGTCACCCGGAACATCAACTTCACCAACGTCTGCTACACCGGCTGCCGCTTCTGCGCCTTCGCCCAGCGCCGCACCGACGCGGACGCCTACACCCTCTCCCTGGAGCAGGTCGCCGACCGGGCCGCGCAGGCCTGGGAGGTGGGCGCCACCGAGGTCTGCATGCAGGGCGGCATCCACCCGGACCTGCCCGGCACCGCCTACTTCGACATCGCCCGCGCGGTGAAGGAGCGGGTGCCCGGCATCCACGTGCATGCCTTCTCGCCGATGGAGGTGGTCAACGGCGCGACCCGCACCGGGCTGTCGATCCGGGACTGGCTGCAGCGGGCCAAGGAGTCCGGCCTGGACACCATTCCGGGCACGGCCGCCGAGATCCTGGACGACGAGGTCCGCTGGGTGCTCACCAAGGGCAAGCTGCCGGCCGCCACCTGGGTCGAGGTGGTCACCACCGCGCACGAGCTGGGCATCCGCTCCTCGTCCACGATGATGTACGGGCACGTGGACACCCCGAAGCACTGGCTGGGCCACCTGCGGCTGCTCGCGGAGATCCAGCAGCGGACGGGCGGTTTCACCGAGTTCGTGACCCTGCCGTTCATCCACACCAACGCCCCGGTCTACCTGGCCGGCATCGCCAGGCCCGGCCCGAGCGCCCGGGACAACCGCGCGGTGGTCGCGATGGCCCGGCTGCTGCTGCACCCGCACATCCCCAACATCCAGACCAGCTGGGTCAAGCTGGGCGCCGAGGGCGCGGCCGAGATGCTCCGCTCGGGGGCCAACGACCTCGGCGGCACGCTGATGGAGGAGACCATCTCGCGGATGGCGGGCTCGGCGTACGGGAGTTACAAGTCGGTGCGCGACCTCCAGGCGATCGCCGGGGCGGCGGGGCGCCCGCACCGCCAGCGCACCACCACGTACGGCGAGGTGCCGGCCGAGCGGCAGGCCGCGGCGCTGGCTTCGGACGGGCACCTGCCGGAGCTGCTGCCGGTGCTGGACTGATCCCGGGCGGCTTCCCGGCCGCCGCCCGTGCGGCGGCCGGGACGGGGCACCGAAGTCCGAGGGACGGCGTCGATTCGATCGGCTCTTCGAATACAGTGCGAGGGCGCGCGCCCGGCCGAGCGTCGCGCGGCCCCCACACCCGAGGAAAGGCGCCCCGTCGTGATGCCACTGTGGTCACGCGCCCAGCAGCAGGACTACCGCAGCCGGGTGCGGGGCTGTCTGCTCGGCGGGGCCATCGGCGACGCGCTCGGTGCCGGCGTCGAGTTCGAGTCGCTGGAGAAGATCCGGGCCCAGCACGGCCCGCAGGGCGTCACCGGCTACGTCCCCGCCTACGGGCGCACCGGCGCCGTCACCGACGACACCCAGCTCAGCCTCTTCACCGTCGACGGGCTGATCCGCGCCCACATCCGGCGCGACAGCGGCAGCTGGCACCCGCCCACCGACCTGCACCTGGCCTACCTGCGGTGGGCCGCCACCCAGCGCGACTGGGGTCCGGACGAGCGCCGCCCCGACCTCGGCTGGCTCGGCCGCGAGGAGTGGCTGTACGCCCAGCGCGCCCCCGGCCAGGGCTGCCTGTCCGGCCTCAGCGGGGCCGACGCCGAGCGGCTCGGCACCCTGGAGGCCCCCAAGAACCCGCACTCCAAGGGCTGCGGCACCGTGGTGCGGGCAGCGCCTTTCGGGCTGCTCACCACCTGGGAGCCGGGCCTGGTGTTCCAGCTCGCGGTGGAGTGCTCGGTGCTCACCCACGGCCACCCCACCGGCTACCTCGCGGCGGGTGCGTTCGCGGTGATCGTCCAGTCCGTCGCCCGCGGCGGCACCCTGGAGGAGGGCGTCCACCTCGCGCTCGCCCTGCTCTCCGAACGGCAGGCGCACGAGGAGACCACCGCCGCGCTGCGGGCGGCCCTGGACGCGGTGCGGGCCGGCGAGCCGTCCGCCGACCGGGTCGAGGCGCTGGGGGAGGGCTGGGTGGCCGAGGAGGCGCTGGCGATCGCGGTCTACAGCGCCCTGGTCGCGCACGACGTACGCTCGGGCCTGCTGCTCGCGGTCAACCACTCCGGTGACAGCGACTCCACCGGCGCGATCTGCGGGAACCTGCTCGGGGCCCTGCACGGGGACACCGCGCTGCCGCCGGGCCTGCTGGCCGGGCTCGAAGGGCGCGGGACGATCCTCGAACTCGCCGACGACTTCGTGCTGGAGCTGGTGCACGGCGCCGAACTGCACGACCGGCAGACCCCGGAGGGCGCGAACTGGATCGCCCGCTACCCGGTGGTGAGCTGAAACCGGTCTCCTGGTGCGGAAGTTGCCCGTAGCGCCGACCGCCGTCGACGGGCGACGGACACCGCTACGGGCAACTGGTCCGAGTGCGGAACCGCGTGGGGCGGGTCAGCCGGGGAGCTCGCCGAAGGCGCCGCCCGCCGCCGCGCAGGCGAAGGCGTTCCAGGCCTCGGTCGAGAAACGCAGCTGCGGGCCCCGTGGGTCCTTGGAGTCACGGACGGCCACCTCCCCCGCGCCTGGGACGGCGATCTCCACACAGGCGCCTTGGCCCCCGCTGTGACTGCTCTTGCGCCAACGGGTTCCGTACTCGGACGGGGTGATCATTCGTGGAATTCCTTCTCGATGTCGGCTATCAGCGACCGGCTCTCCGTGACACCGAGTGCGGCCGCTCTCAGGTAGTCGTACAGACCGGTATAGCGGCGCACGTCCGCCTCCTTCTCCAGGTAGAGATCGCTCGTCACACCTTCGAAGTAGACAACCGTGGAATCGGCTGACTCGGGGAACTCCAGCAGCGAGAATGTCCCGGTCATGCCGGGATGGGCGCCGTGCGAGAACGGGATCACCTGGATGGTGATGTTCGGGCGCTGGCTGAGCTCCATCATCTGCTGCAGCTGCTGGGCCATCACCGCCTTGCTGCCGACCTCGCGGCGCAGCACCGCCTCGTCTATGACGGTCCACAGGCTGCCCAGCTGGTTCTCGCCGTGGACGCGCTCCTGGCGCTTCATCCGGACCTGGACCCGGCGCTGCACGGCGACCGCGTCGGTGTCCGGCTGGGTGCCCTCGACCACGGCCTGGGCGTAGTGCTCGGTCTGCAGCAGGCCGGGAACGAAGGAGGACTCGTACGCGCGGATCGAGGAGGCCTCGGCCTCCAGCCCGATGTAGACGCTGTACGGGGTCGGCATGTCGTTGAAGTCGTGCCACCAGCCGCGCTGGCGTGACTCCTTGGCCATCTCCATCAGGCTGGCGCGCAGCTTGTCGTCGGGCACGTTGTACACGTCGCAGAGGTCGCGCACGTCGCGCTGGCTGATGCTGCGGCGGCCGTTCTCCAGCCGGCTGATCTTCGACTGGGAGACCATCAGCCGGCCGGCGACCTCCTCTGCCGTCATGCCCAGGCCCTCGCGGAGCTTGCGCAGCTCCGAACCGAGGCGCCGGCGGCGAACGGTGGGATTGACGTTGGCGGACACTTCGACCTCCGGCCGGACCTCTGGTGCTCGTTGGAACGGCAGTCCTCGGAACACTTCGGACATTGGGACCAACCCCCCTGACTTGGAGCAGCATGTCACCTTGGGCCAGGTCGGCGCCGGGGAATCACAGCAGCGCGGTAGAACAGATCATCGGAAAAGCACTTCCGCGAGACAGCGAAAGCCCCCAGGTGGTAATGCGGCTCGGCGACTCGGACAGGTGCTGCGGTGGCCGTCCCCGGACCGGCCCGCACGTGCCCCCGGCACGTGCGGGGGCGGGCCGCTGCCGGGTGTCCGGGGACGGCAGAGGGGCGGTCGCCGGGCGACTCGCGTCGCGGGGCGACCGCCCCTCGGTGCTGCTGGTGGTGCATCCGGCGCTCGGCGTGCTTCCTGGTGCCGGTGGCACCGGCCGTGCGTCGGGTCGCTCAGCGCCGTCGGGCAGCGTGAGCGGGGTGGCGTGCGCCGTCGGGTGCGCGGCCGGTGGCGTCGGGCGCCGTGGTGGCTGCCCGCCCGGCCGTGCGGACCGTTCAGGCCCGGGCGGTCCTCCGGGCTTCCCCGGTCCTCCAGGCCTCCCCGGTCAGCGGACGCCGACCCGGGAGACGGGGGCCCGCCCGCCCGAACCCCGGCCCGCCGTACGGGCGCCGGGACGGCCGGCAGTGGCCCCGGAACCCTGGGAAGAACGGTTCTGCTGTGCCGGCAGGCCGTTCTGCACGTCCATCACGGCGTGCGCGACCATCCCGCCCAGCGGGTCGTACCGGATCAGGTCGCGCAGCCGCGACCGCGAGGAGCGGCCCTCGTTGCCCGGGTACAGGTGCTTGCCCAGCCCGACCGAGTGGGCGAGCGCCGCCAGCGCGGCCGTCCGCGGGTCCGGCGGAACACCGGTGCGGATCGCGGTGTCCAGCCGTTGCTTGATCGCGGCGTTGGTGCAGTCGTCGGACGCCTGGTACCGGGTCGTCGGCAGCACCCCGCACACCTGGCCCGGCACGGCCGTGACCATGCCGCAGCGCTCCAGGTGCGCCAGATAGGTCTGCCGCAGCCCCAGCCGGGGCCCGCCGATCCAGTGCACCGCGCGGACCGGACTGCCGCGGCGGCGCAGCAGTTCCAGTGCGTGGTCAAGGGTCGGGTCGCCGGTCGGCCGTGCGAGCACGACGGCGATCCGGTCTCCCTCCGGTACGATCCGTCCGGCCAGGGACAGCTCGACGAGCTGCGCCCCGGCGAGTCCGAGGTCGAGGGTCTGCGGCTGCGCCGTGGTACCCGTGGTCGGGTCCAAAGCGAGCAGCAAGAGTTCCTCGGGAACAGTTCTGCGGCTCTTGCCCATCCAAGCCTCCCCGCGTGGATGAGAGACAGGGTGACGCCTCTCACACGGGCTTGTCGAGTACGCCTCCGAATCGTGACCTTGCGGCGAAGGCGCGGAACCGCCGGCGGCAGGCCTTGCGTCTGACCGGTGAACAGGCCGCGGTGTGGCCGGGCGACGACAATAAGCGCCGGTCGGGCGGGGTGTGCGCGGCGGGAACGGCCGCCGGTGGCGGAGACTGTACAGGTACACGGGGCGGGGCGTCGGCTTCCCGAAATCGGGTTCGCCGGTGCCCCGCCGGGCGTTGAGGAGGCTGGGATACGTGGGCGAGTCCCCCGACAGGGTGCTGAGGGACGGCGAGGGGCGGCAGCGGGACCGCGAACGCGAACGGACCGGTCCGGAGACCGGCGGCGCCGAGCCGGCCGAGGGCGGCTCCGGTCCGGCGGCCGCCGGGACGTCAGCTGCCGCCGAGGCGACTGCCGAGGCCTCCTCCGGCACCTCGTCCGACACTTCGTCCGACGCCTCCCCGGACAGCCCCGCGGAGACCTCCGACGAGGCGGCCCCGGAGGCGTCCGCCGACGCTCCGGCGGCAGCGCCCAAGGGCGGCTCGACCGTGCAGCTCCGCGTCCGGGATGTGGACAGCAGGACGACGATGCTGCGGCTGCCGGCGGACAACAAGACCACCGCGCTGCGGCTGCCCGAGGAGCTGGTGAAGGCTGCCGGCGCGGGGAGTCCCGAAGGTGAGGACGGGAAGAAGGAGTCCTCGTCGGAAGCCGCAGAGGCGGCCGAGCCCGCAGGGCGTCCGGTCGCCGCCGACCCGCGTCTCGCCATGCGGACGGGCGGCGCGGCGGCGGCGAAGGCCGAGGAGAAGGCCGCCGGACCGGCCGGGGAGGCCGGATCCGAGGGCGGCTCCGAGCAGGCGGCCGTACCGGCCGAGAAGGCAACCGACGCAGCGGTCGATGACGCCGACGAGGCCGACGAGGCCGACGGGACGGAGCAGGCCGGGAAGTCCGAGGCCGGGAAGGCCGGGAAGTCCGAGGCCGGGAAGGCCGAAGACGCCGGGACCGGGGACGATCCGGAGACCACCGGCGACGCCGGGGACACCGGCGCCGAGGACGCTGCGGCCAACGGCGCCGTGACCCTCGCGCTGACCAAGACCGGGCAGCCTGGTCAGCAGTCGGGTCAGGCCGAGAAGCCGGAGAAGCCCGCGTCGCTGCGCGCGCCCGCGGCCGGTGCCGTCCCCCCGGCCGGCACCGTGCCGGAGCCGAAGCCCGAGCCGCATCCGGAGCCCAGGCCCCTCCCCGAGCCCGAGCCGACCCCCGGCCCGGCGCCGCTGCCGAAGCCGGCTCCGGTGCCCGCCCCCGTGCCGCCCCCGAAGCCGCTGCCGGAGCCCGACCCGCAGCCGGTGCCGCCGGTTCCGCCGCTGCCCGCGCCGGAGCCGCTGCCGTCGCCGGAGAACACCGCCGAGGCTATGGAGGTCCTGGCCTCCCTCAACGCCCGCCCGGTCTCGCCGCTGCGGCGCGCCCTCAAGCGGGTGACCATCTGGACGGTCTTCTTCGCCGTGGTGCTCGGCGCGCTCGTGGTGGCCCAGCTGCTGCGCCCGCTGCCCGACCCCAAGCTGAAGACGACCGCCGCGGGCAGCTACAGCTTCTCCGGCGACGCGCTCGACCTCGCCTGGCCGGCCAAGGGCCAGTCCGCCGTCGAGGTGGTCGGCGTCGGCAGCCTCGGCAGTTCGGGCCAGGAGACGCCGGCCTCGATCGCCAGCGTCACCAAGGTGATGAACGCCTACCTGATCCTCCAGAAGTACCCGCTGAAGAAGGGGGAGAGCGGCCCGAAGATCGTCGTCGACAAGCCGGCCGCGCAGGAGTCCGGCAACGTCGACGAGTCCAAGGTGACGCTCACCGAGGGCCAGGTGCTCACCGAGTACCAGGCGCTGGAACTGCTGATGCTGCCGTCGGCCAACAACGTGGCCCGGCTGCTCGCCCGTTTCCACTCCGGCTCCGAGGCCGAGTTCGTCAAGGCGATGAACGACACCGCGGCCAAGTTCGGCATGGCCAACACCATCTACGCCGACGCGGCGGGCTACAACCCGGACACCAAGTCCACCGCCAAGGACCAGCTGAAGCTGGCCGAGCAGGTCATGCAGGACGAGATCTTCCGGCAGATCGTCTCCACCTCGGAGACCAACTTCAACAACGCGAAGATCCCCAACACCAACAACCTGATCAACCCGAAGACCGGCGTCATCGGCGTCAAGACCGGCTCCAGCACCCCGGCCGGCGGCTGCCTGATGTGGGCCGCGTACAAGGAGATCGGCGGCGTGCGGCGGCTGATCCTCGGCGTCACCCTGGGCCAGCAGGCCACCTCGTCCAACCCCGGCGACGGCATCCTGCCGACCGTGCTGAAGGTCAGCGGCAAGCAGATCCAGGCCGCGCAGAACGGCCTGACCGGCCAGACCGTGGTGAAGAAGGGCGACGTCGTCGGCTCGGTGGACGACGGGCTCGGCGGCAAGGTCACGGTCGTCGCGACCAAGGACCTGGTGGTGGCGGGCTTCCCCGGCGTCTCCGGCACGGTCACCCTGGACACGTCGAAGATCGGCCACAGGGAGCAGGCCGGCAAGGAGATCGGCGTGCTGCGGGTGGGCACGGGTGAGGACAAGGTGGAGGTCCCGGTCGCCCTTCAGTCCGACCTGAACCCGCCGTCCATCCAGTCCCGGCTGCTGCGCACGCTGTGAGCCGCTGAGCCGCTGAGCCACTGAGCCGCCGAGGCGTCGAACGCAGGAAGAACAGGAAGAAGGGGAGCCGGTCCGCACCGGCTCCCCTTCTTCCTGCGTGTCCGCCCTCCCTCGCCCGAGTTCGCTAGGCGTTCGGGTCGAGCAGTGCGAGCGTGAGCCCGCCGAGCGGCGTCACCCGGTCCGGTTCGCCGTACTGGCTGCGGAGCACCTGCGCCTGGTCCGCCGGTATCGAGCCCAGCGGGTCCTCGGTGTCGCCGAGGACCAGCAGCCAGATCCGGGACGCCCCGCCCAGGCAGTCCTCCGGCCGCGGGCAGGGCGTCGGCCAGAGCTCCTCGGCGTCGTCGGCGCTCTGTGCGACGAAGACCGGACGGGGGCGCACGTCCGAGGGCAGGTAGTAGCTGACGCCCGGCCAGGCCATCGCCCAGGACTGGTCGCCCAGCGGGGCCGCCATCCCGTCCCCGGAGCGGTAGCCGGCCGAGATCTCCCGGGCCGCCGCCTTGAACGGCTCCTCCGAGCCGTTGTGCGAACCCACGTACCGCAGCGCGGGCTGCTCCGGCAGCGTCGCCACGGCCGGTACCGCGAGCAGCCCGGCCGTCAGCAGCCCGGCCACCGCGACGGTCCCCCGGGGCGCCCGGCCGCGCCGTCGGGCCAGGGCCGTCACCGTGCCGTACACCGCCCCGGCGCCGCCGCCGGCCAGCACCGCCCAGGCGGGCACCGTGAACAGCAGGTACCGGTCGAGGAAGTACGAGGTGTCGCTCAGCCGGGACACCAGCCAGACGCTCACCACCGGCAGCTCCGCGAGCAGCAGCACCTGCCAGGCCTGGATCCGCCGGCCGGGCAACGCCAGCGCCAGCAGCACCAGCGGGACGAAGGCGTAGAACACGACGTCCGAGCCGAACAACTGCTCGCCGAAGGAGGCGAGGCCGCGCGTGGAGGGGACTGCGATCCAGCCCAGTTGCCGGTCCGACTGCTGGCTGCCCAGCTGCACCACCGGCAGCACCGGCAGCGCTGCCACCGCAACCGCCAGCGGGTACTGCCACAGCAGCCGCCGGTCCGCCTCCGCGCGGGTGCGCCACAGGTGCAACGCCAGGAGCCCCACCTGCCCGGCGACCGTGCTGAAGGAGATCAGGTGCCCGGTGCCGGCCAGTGCCATGGCCACGCAGTACGGCGCCCAGCGCCGCCAGGTCGGCCGCTCCAGCGCCCGCAGCAGGAAGTACGAGGCCGCCGCGATCGCGCAGGTCACCAGCGCGTAGGAGCGCGCCTCCTGGGCGTACCGGGAGATCTCCGGGGGCACCGCGAGCAGCAGCCCGGCGGCGACCGCCGCCACCCGGCTGCCGAACAGCCGCTCGGCGGTGAGCGCCGCGAGCGCCGCAGCCCCGGCCATCGCCAGCACGGACGGTGCGCGCAGGGAGACCGTCGAGTCGCCGAACACCGTCGTCCAGCAGTGCATCAGCAGGTAGTACGCGCCGTTGCTGGCGTCGACGTGCTGGAGCAGCCGCAGCAGGTCGCCCAGCGAGCGGGTGGCGACCGTCCAGGTCGCGATCTCGTCCCGCCACAGGTCCGGAGTCCCCAGCCGGTACCCACCCACCGCCAACATGACCACCGCGGGCCACACCCACACCTGCCCCAACAGCCGGCCCACCGGGTGCACAGCAGGTCTCATCAGGTCCTTCGCCTCCTCAGCGCGACGTGCCGGGACGGATCCCACCCTGCCCGGCAGGCTACTGGACCCGCCCTGAGGCCCCGTCGGCCGCCCACGGCCCCTCCGTCGCCGTGAGGCGCGCCCTGCGGACCCGGCCGGGCCGCGACGCCGGCGCCCTTGATCCGGCAGGAACCACAGGACGCGCCCCCGAGCCCCACCCCTGATCCGGTACGCTGTGAACGGCCTGGTAGCACCCGGGCCGCGCCTCAGTAGCTCAGGGGATAGAGCACGGCTCTCCTAAAGCCGGTGTCGCAGGTTCGATTCCTGTCTGGGGCACAACGAACACGCAGGTCGCAGGCCCTCCGCCCACTCGGGCCGGAGGGCCTGCGGCATTCCCGGAGCCGCCGCTGCCCTCCCGTGGGACCGGCGTCAGGGGCGGCGTACCTCTCCGGGAGGAGGAGGCGGAGGGCGGCCGTCCACCCGCGGAGTGATCATGAAGCAGACCTCGTGCTGACGGGCCGTGGTCACTTCGCTCCTAGGCTCGACGAGACCCCTGCCGGAGCACCGTTCCCGGTCAGGGCGGACGAGCCGGGGAACCATGACGACGTACCGATACACCGTGGCCGAGCTGCGCGGCCAGCTGCGCCAACTGCTCCTGAGCGGCGCCGCCATCGCGCTGGGGGTGGCCTTCCTGATCGCCTCCGTCAGCGGCAGCGGGGCTCTGGTGGACTCCTACAGCCAGACCGCGGCCGCCGAGGTCGGCCCCGGCGACATCCAGGTGACCAGGAAGGCCGCGGCCGGCGGGCTGGACGCGGCTGCTGCGGAGCGGGTGCGGCAGACCGCCGGGGTGGCCGCGGTGGCTCCACGGCTGACCGGCAAGGGCGGCGTGCTGACCGCCGACGGGAGGCCGCTCGACCGGACCGCCGCGGTCAGCGCCGTCGCCGAGGACCCGGCGCTGCGCTGGCAGCTGCTCAAGGACGGCCGCTGGCCCGCCGGCCCCGGCGAGGTGCTGCTCGACACCGGGACGGCGCACCGGCTGGACGCCACCGTGGGCTCCGAGGTGCACCTGGCCCGGGCCGACGGCACCGCCGCCACCGCCCGGCTGGTGGGCACCCTGGACGAGCGGGGCGCACCGAGCCTCGCCGGAGTCCCGATCATCGGCGTCCCGGCGAGCGTGGTCGCCGGCTACGCGACCGGTGTCACCACCGACCGGCTCGACGTCAGGGCCGCCCCGGAGGCCTCCCGGACCCGGACCGTCGAAGACCTGCGCGCCGCCCTCGGCACCGGCACCGAGGTGCACACCCGCGAGGCCTCGGTCACCGAGGTGACCCGGCAGAGCAGCACCATGTACGGCATGGTGCTGATCGCCGCGCTCTCCTTCGTCCTGATCGCGCTCGCGGTGGCGCGGATGGTGGTCGGCAACACCTTCACCGTGGTGCTCGCCCAGCGGACCCGCCAGCTCGCACTGCTGCGCTGCGTGGGCGCCGACCGTCAGCAGCTGCGCCGGCTGATCCGCCGGCAGGGACTGCTGCTCGGAGTGGGCGCCTCGGCGGCCGGCGTGCTGCTGGGGGTCGCCCTCGGCGCGCTCGGCACCGCCGTGGTCGGCGGGCTCGACCTCGGGCCGGTGCACCTGTCGCTGATGCCGTCCCCGCTGACCTGCCTGCTGGCCGGGCTGTTCGGCGTGCTGCTGACCCTGCTGGCCGTTCGCGGCCCGGCCAAGGCCGCCGCGGCCGTGCCGCCGGTCGCCGCGCTCGGCGGCACCCCCGCGCCGTCCGGCGGGGCGGCCAGGGTGCGGGCCGCGGTGTGGACCGGAGTGCTGCTGCTCGTGGGCACGGCGTTGCTGGTGGCCGGTGCGCTGACCCCGCCGCCGCTGTCGCTGCTCGCCGTCACCGTCGGTGCCATCGCCAACTTCTTCGGGGTGCTGCGGCTCTCCCACCGGGTGCTGCCCGCGGTCGTCGCCGTGTTGGGCCGGCCCGCCCGGAAGCTCGGCGGTACGGCCGGGCGGCTCGCCACCCAGCAGCTGCGGCTCAACCCGGGCCGCACCGGGGCCACCGGCTCGGCGCTGTTGCTCGGGGTGACCGTGATGGTCGGCGCGGTCACCGCACTGGACGTCACCTCGCAGTCGCTGGTGCCCGTGGTCTCCGCGCGCCAGCCGGGGGTCTTCTCGGCGGCCGTCACCGGCGGCGGCGCCCTGCCCGCCGGTGCGCTCGGTGCGCTCGGCGCCGAGCACGGGCTGACCGTCACCCCGGTCCGCTCGGCCACCGTCGACCTCGACGGCCGGTCCACGGTGGTTGCCGCCGTCGACCCCACCCGGCTCAACTCCTCGGCGGACGACGTGGACCGGGCCCGCGCGCTCACCGAGGGCGCCGCACTGAGCATGCTCGGCGAGACCGGGGTGCGGCGGGTCGGCGGCGTCGAGCTGCGACTCCAACCCGGCCGCAGCAGCCTGCCGTTCACCCTGCAGAGCGGCGCCACCCTGCTGGTGACGCCCGCGACCCTGGACCGCCTCGCCCCCGGCGCATCCGTCACCACGGCCTGGATCAGCCCGGCCGCGGGCGACGACCGGCCGACCGCCCGTCGCGCCCTGGACCGTGCCCTCGCCGACCACCCGCAGGTGACCGTCGCCGACACGGCCGCCCAGGCGGACACCCTGCGCTCCCTGCTGGACCGGCTGAAGACCGTCAGCATGGCCCTGCTGTCCTTCTCCGTCGCCATCGCCGGCCTCGGCGTCGCGGCCACCCTGATGCTCAGCATCAGCGAACGCTCCCGCGAGATCGGCATGCTGCGTGCGATCGGGATGTCGCGCGAGCAGCTGCGCCGGATGCTCACCCTGGAGGCGCTGCTGCTCTCTCTCGCCGGCGCGCTGGTCGGGACCGGCCTGGGCGCCGCCTACGGCTGGGCGGCAGCCCGCTCGATCGCCTCGACGGTGGGCACGGTCGGCACTCCGCCGGTCCTGCCGGTGCTGGCCGCCCTGGGCCTGACCGTCCTGGTCGGCCTGGCCGCCGCGGTGCTGCCGGCCCGCCGGGTCGGGCGGATGAGCGCGGTGGCCGCGATGCGGGCTGCCTGACCGCAGTCGCGGCCGGTGCGCCGGGAGCCGGCGGCCAGGGGCTCAGGCCAGGGTGAACCGGGCCCGGGGCGCGGGCGGCCGGCCGGTGGCGAGGGCGAGGTCGGCGAGGAGGGTCTCGGTCTCGCGGGTGGTGCGCAGGACGGCCGGGTCGAGGTCGACGACGACGAGTTCGCGCCGGTCCTCGCTCGCCTCGGCGATCAGCCGGCCGTCCGGGCCCCAGACCGCGCTGCCGCCGCAGGTGTGCCAGCCGCCGGTGTGGCCGATGTGGTTGGCGAGCACCGTGTAGAGGGTGTTGTCGAGTGCGCGGGCCGGGAACCAGGTGCGGGACTCGTGGTGGCCGTGGCCCGTGCTGAACAGCGCGCCGACCAGGTAGGCGTGGCAGCCGTCGAGCGCGGCCGCCCGGGCGTGCTCGGGGAAGCCGGAGTCGTAGCAGATGCCGAGGCCGAGCCGCCAGCCGTCCAGTTCCACGGTGCAGCCGGCCGTCCCGGGGCGGTAGTGCTCGCGTTCGCTCTTGAACAGGTGTTGCTTGTCGTAGCGGGTGACGAAGCCGCCGTCCGGCCCGAGGACGAGGGCGGAGATGCGCAGGTCGGCGCCGTCCTGTACGGCGGCGCCGACGATCGCGGCGGTGCCGGTCTCGCGGCAGGCCTCGGCGATCGGCGCGAGACGCGGATCGCCGGGCTGGACCGCGTACTTGACGGGGTCGGTGCGGATCAGCTCGGGCTCGTACCCGGAGAGGAACTTCTCCGCGAACAGCACCAGCCGGGCGCCGGCCCGGGCGGCCTCACGGATCAGCCCGGCAACCTGGGCGACGTTGGCGGGTATGTCGCCGGCCACGGCCTGGGCCTGGACGGTGGCGATCCGCAGCGGGCGCTCGGGGTAGCCGGCGGGCGCGGTGGGGGAAGTGGGGGTGAAGGTGTCGGACATGGCCGTCACGCTAGCGGGGCGGCCCGCAGTGGTGGGTGGGGTGACGGAAACTCAGCGGACGGTCTCGTCGGGCCGGTCGACGGGGCCGCCCGCAGCCTCCTCGGTCCGTACGGCGTCCGGCCCGTCCTCGTCCAGCGGGGCGGCGGCGCGTGCGGACCGCTCGTCCGACACGACGACCCGCTGCACCCGGGGCCTGGTGCGCCAGTTGACCCGCCGTACGTCCCGGGCCAGCGCGCCGGGGCGCCAGACCTGGATCACCGCGGTCACGGCACCCAGCACGATTCCGGCGGCCAGCCAGCCGGCCAGCACGTCGCTGGGCCAGTGCACTCCGAGCGCGACCCGGGTCCAGCCGATGGTCAGCACCGTTGCCGCCGCCACCAGGCAGGCGGCGGTCCGGCCGCGCCGGTGGACCCGGTACCAGAGCAGGCCGACCAGGACGGAGCAGGTGATCGCCGAGGCCATGGCGTGCCCGGAGGGGAAGGCCGGGCCGCCGGCGTGCGAGACCGGATCGGTGAAGGAGGGGCGGCTGCGGCCGAAGGCCAGCTTCAGCGCCCACTGGGCGCCCCAGCCGATCAGGGCCTGGGCGGCCACCCAGCCGGCCAGCACGCGGGCGCCGATCAACCAGAGCCACCCGGCTGCGATCCCGAGCAGCGTACGCATCGTGACGGTGCCGCCGATGTCCGAGAGCGTCTGCACCGAGGCGGTCCAGATCCGGTGCTCCCGGGCATAGGTGTGCAGTTCGCCGATCCACTCCTGGTCGAAGCGGACCAGCGGGCGCCACTGGCCGGTGACCAGAGCCGCCAGGAGGCCGAACAGCGCGGCACAGCCCAGCGCGAGCGCGGCGTCCCGAAGGAGACTCCGGTTACGCGCAGCGAGGGGGGTCGTGCTGTTGGTCAGGTGCATGGCTGACACCTTCCCAGTGTCCAGTGCCGAGCAAGAGCCGGAGTGATAGCGATTCGGCATCGTTTGTGAGGAGGACCTGCGTGCGCCGGGGTGTGGCGCGGACGGAAAACGGGGCGCGCGGGGAACGTCGGCGGCCCTTCGCGGGTTCAACGGGTAGGCGGCGGTCGCGTGTGGGTCGAGTGAAAAAAATCGCTCCCGGAGCGGTCGCCCGGTGGCACGGGAAGTGCTCGGCCGGTCACTCATTGTCCAGAACCGGCATGAAAATCAGCAGGATACTGCATCGCCGGGAAGAATCTGAGGGACTTGGGAATGTTGTCCGGATTCTGTTCGTTGGATCGTTACGTGTGAGGCCCCAGGGGCCCGCACTTCTTGCCCTCACGAGGCAGGCAGGCAGACCTCGGCAACACGAGCAAAGGGAGCAAGCATGGCCACCCGTGCCGTCGTTCGCGACAGGGCCGACCGGAGTCGCGCGGCCCGCCCGACCAACCTGGAGGCCGACCGTGACCTGGTCGGCATGTACCTCGACGAGATCGCCAGGACACCCCTGCTCGATGCCGCCGAGGAGGTCGAGCTCTCGCTGCGGATCGAGGCCGGCGTGTACGCCCAGCACCTGCTGGAGGAGGGCGAACTCCCCGACGGCGTCACGCGCGAGGAACTGGAGGCGATAGCCGCCGACGCCGAGCGCGCCAAGGACGTCTTCATCCGCTCCAACCTCCGGCTCGTGGTCGCCGTCGCCCGTCGCTACCCGCGCAGCGGCCTGCCGCTGCTGGACCTGATCCAGGAGGGCAACGCGGGCCTGGTGCGCGCCGTCGAGAAGTTCGACTACGCCAAGGGCTTCAAGTTCTCCACGTATGCGACGTGGTGGATCCGGCAGGCGATCACCCGGTCCATCGCCGACCAGTCCCGCACCATCCGGCTGCCCGTGCACCTGGTGGAGGAGCTGGGGCGGATCCGGCGGGTGCAGCGGGAGAAGTCCAAGGAGCTGGGCCGCGAGGTGGAGCCGGCCGAGATCGCGGCCGAGTTGGACACCACCGAGGCCCGGATCAAGGACGTGCTGGACTGGGCGCGCGATCCGGTCAGCCTCAACATGTCGGTCGACGACGAGGGCGAGACCCAGTTCGGTGACCTCGTCGAGGACACCGGGGCCACGTCCCCCGAGGACGCCGTGATGGTCATGCTCCGCCGCGAGGAACTGGACGACCTGATCGGGCGGTTGGACGACCGCACCGCCTCGATCATCCGCTCCCGCTACGGGATGGAGGACGGCCGCGAGCGCACCCTCACCGAGGTGGGCAAGCAGCACGGCCTCACCCGCGAGCGGATCCGCCAGATCGAGAAGCACGCGCTGGCGGAGCTGAAGAAGATCGCCGACCACGCGGGCTTCGAGGCCGCCTGAGAGTCCGCCCGAGCGTCCGCCTGACGGACCACCCGGCCCCACCGGCCGAGCCTCACCCGGGCCCTGGCGCGGAGCACTCCGCACCCGGGCCCGAGGCATGCCACGGGGCTCTTAGGCTGGAGGGAAGGGACGAGCGAGGGAGTGGACAGCGTGAACGATCAGGGACAGGAACAGGACCAGGAACAGGACCAGAGCCAGGAGCCGCGGAAGGCCGCGGCGGCCAAGGCCCGGCTGGTCTTCCGGGACCCGCTGGACCAGCAGTCCAGGGACGACACCGACGCCGGCTGGGGAGACCGCCCCGGGGCCGGTGGCAGTGGCGGGCGGGGGCTGGACTGGTACCTGAGCCAGCGCCCGCCGCACCACGGGGGCTGAGGAACGAGGAGTGGGGGGCGAAAGGCGCCTGCCGGTCAGCGAAGCGGCGTGACCAGCGCGTCGCGGATCTCGGTCAGCAGTTGGACCTCCTTGAGCTCGGCCTCCGCCGTCTCCTCGGCGGCGGTCTTGCGGTGGGCCGCCAGCTTGTTCATGGGCACGATCAGAACGAAGTAGACGACTGCCGCGGTGATCAGGAACTGGAGCGCGGCGCTGAGCACCGATCCCCACAGGATCAGGATTCCGGACGTGACCTCACCGGTCGGGCTCACCTCGCAAGGCCCCTTGAGGCAGGAACTGTAGGACGCGAGGTCCTTCGTCCCGAAGACGCCGACGAGCGGATTGATCACGCCCTTGACGAAGGCGTTGACGATGTTGGTGAAAGCCGCGCCGATGACCACGGCCACGGCGAGTTCGACGACATTTCCACGCAGCAGGAATTCCTTGAAGCCTTTCATGCCGCCTCGAACGACGAATCCGATTCCCGGTTACGGGTGATCTTCCGCGGGCCCGGATTGACAACCCGTCCGGCCCAGCGCACCCCCCTGGGGCGGCGGCAGCCCGGCCCGCGCGGGCCCCAGCGCGAGTGCCGCCGCCACCGCGAGCAGCACCAGCACGGGCACCCCGGCCCGCCGCCGCACCGCACTGCGCCAGCGGTGCCACCTGCCGCA
Source organism: Kitasatospora sp. NPDC093102 (assembly GCF_040683915.1). Lineage (NCBI taxonomy): Bacteria > Bacillati > Actinomycetota > Actinomycetes > Kitasatosporales > Streptomycetaceae > Kitasatospora > Kitasatospora sp. NPDC093102. The sequence goes on from NZ_JBFBFA010000020.1 coordinate 32,998, forward strand.
CCCGCGCCGGATCGGCGGGAAGCTCGGCAGCTCCTGCCGGGGTGGTACGGCGGGCGCGGGCAGCGGGAGGGGCAGGGGCAGGGAGAAGCTCGCGGTCGTCATCGACGCACCTCCGGGGTGTCGGCGGGCCGGCCTCTCGCGGACCGGATGCCCACACGATGAGCGTTTCCGGCGAACTCGGAAAGCTCTTTCCCCAGGCCTGTGGAAAACCCGCCCCTGTGGATAACTTCGTTCACCCGCACGAGTCAATCGGACCCGTTCGAGGTGACGGGAAGCCCCCGGTCCGGGGTTGCGGGAAACCGGCGACGGGACCGATGGGAACGGCGGGACCGACAGGACCGACGGGACCGACAGGAATGCGGAAAGGCCCGTCGCCCCCGCGTGGAAGCGGGGCCGACGGGCCTTTCCGAGGTCTGCGGGCCGTCCGGGCCGGTGCCCGGCGCCGAGGTCAGCTCGCGGCCGGAGCCGGGCTGGACGAGGCCGAGGAGCCGGAGCTCGACGGCGTCGAGGAGGACGCGGACGTGGAGGACGGCGTCGAGGAGGTCGACGAGGACCCGGCGCCCACCGAGCTGCTGGAGGAGGAGCGGCTGTCGGTCCGGTAGAAGCCGGAGCCCTTGAACACGACGCCCACGGCCGAGAAGACCTTGCGGAGCCGTCCCTGGCAGTCGGGGCACGTGGTCAGTGCCTCGTCGGTGAACTTCTGCACCGCCTCCAGGCCGTTGCCGCACTCGGTGCACTGGTACTGGTACGTGGGCACTTGATCTTCCTCCTGGCACTCTCGCCTGATGAGTGCTAACGATGGTCAATGATGCGGCATTCCGCGGGATCAGTCCAGCGACTGCGGTGTGAGATGGACGGGGCCCGGCCGCCGGACCGCCGCCGCCTCAGCCCTTGGCCGCGCCCACCAGCTGCGCGGCACCACCGCGCTCCGCGGAATCGGAGCCCGGGTCGGCAGCCGCAGACGCGCCCGACCCGTCCCCGGTCGCCACCAGCAGGTGCCGCAGCGAGGCCAGCGCGATCAGGCCCAACCCGGCCCCGGCCACCGGCACCAGGAACCCGGTCGAGGGCCCGTGCCCGTCGATCAGCCGGCCCGCCGCCATCGAGCCGACCGCCAGCCCCAGCCCGATGGCGCCGGTCAGCCAGGTGAAGGCCTCCGTCTTGGCCCCGTCCGCGACCAGCGTCTCGACCAGGGTGTAGCCGCTGATCAGGGTCGGCGCGATGGCCAGCCCGCAGACCAGCCCGGCGGCGGTCAGCGCGACCAGGTTGGGCATCGCCCACAGCACCGAGCAGCCCAGCACCAGCAGCGCGTAACTGATCAGCATCCGCTGCTGCACCGGCCGCCGCCAGGCGATCACGCCGTACAGCACGCCGGCCAGCATCGAGCCGCCGGCGAAGATCCCGTACACGGTGCCGCCGGCGTCGTGCTGCCCGACCGAGTCGGCGAAGGCGTTCACCGAGACCTGCATGCCGCCGAAGACCGCGCCGACCCCGAGGAAGGTCCCGGCCAGCAGCCGGACGCCGGGGGAGGCGAGTGCCGAGGCGCGCCTGGTGCCGGGTTGCGGCACGATCCGGGTGGGTGCGGTGCGCCGCTGGGCGGCGAAGGCCAGGCCGCCGACGAGGGTCAGCGAGGCCTCGGCGACCAGGGCGGTGGCAGGGTTGGCGAGGGCGGCGATGCCGGAGGCCAGGATCGGGCCGATCACGAAGGTGAACTCGTCCGTCACGGACTCGAAGGCGAAGGCGGTGCTCACCCGGGCCGCGGAGGCGTCGGAGGCGCCGTCCGCGGTGAACCTGGCCAGCCAGCGGGCCCGGACCATCGCGCCGACCTGCGGCACGCTCGCCCCGGCCGGGACGGCGGCCAGGAACAGGCTCCAGGCGGGTGCGTGGCCGAGCGCGAGTGCGATCAGCACGCCGACCGAGGCCGCGTGCACCAGGACGGTCGGCACGAGCACCGCGGCCTGGCCGTAGCGGTCGGCGAGCCGCCCGGTCTGCGGCCCGACCAGGGCCTGGGCGACGGCGGCGACCGCGGTGACCGTACCGGCGGTGCCGTACGAGCCGTGGGTCTGCGTGACGAGCAGCAGGATGCCCATGCTGAGCATCGCGTACGGCAGCCGCGCGACGAGGGCGGGGGCCAGGAACGTCCAGGCCCCAGGGGTGCGCAGCAGCTCGCCGTACCCGACGCGGGTGGGGGCCGGAGCTGCGGGGGTGGCCGCGGAGTCCGCGGCGGTGTCGACCGTTCGGCGCGCCGTCACGGTCGGTCCTTCCTGCTGCCTGGTAGCGCGGCAGGGCATGGTGTGGCCCCGACGGCGCCGAGAGTCGTCCTCTCGCGCGTCGACCGGGGTAGATACCGGGCCGGTCCGGCGTGGTGGCCGGGGCCGGACCGCGGCCGCCGAGCGGTCGCGCCAACTCTGCGTCAGGCAGATGCTGGGGGTGGTCTAGCGGTGGTTATACGGCGTGGTCGGACCAGCATACAGTTACGCGCGTAGACCCCGCCAGCCCCACCCGTCCCGGTGAGCCGGTCCCACCCGTCCCGGCGGGCCGGTCCCACCCGTCCCGGCGGGCCGGCCACCCCGGCCGGGGCCCGGTGAGGGCCCCGGCGAGGGCCCGCCCTCACCGCCCGTTCAGCCACCCCGCGAGCTTGCCGCCCTTGTCCACGGCCCGCAGTCGCCGCTCCGCCGCCGCGCCGACCTCGTCCGTGGTGACCACCAGCAGCTCGTCCCCGCCGCGCAGCACCGTCGCCTTGTCCGGCACGAAGGAGTTCCCCTCGCGCACGACCAGGGTGACCGCCGCCCCCTTGGGCAGCCGCAGCTCGCTGACCTCCACGCCCGACATCTTCGAGGCGGGGGAGAGCGTGACCGACAGCAGGTGCCCGTGCAACTTCTCCAGCGGGGCGGACTCGATGCCCAGGTCCTGGCCCATGTCGCCCTCGTCGATCCGCAGCCGCTTGGCCACCCACGGCAGGGTCGGTCCCTGGAGCAGGGTGAAGACGACGACCAGGATGAAGACGATGTTGAAGACGTCGTCGGCCTGGTGCGCGCCGGACACCACCGGGATGGTGGCCAGCACGATGGGCACCGCCCCGCGCAGCCCGGCCCAGCTCAGCAGTGCCTGCTCGCGGGCCGGCACCTTGAAGGGGGTCAGCGAGACCACCACCGACAGCGGCCGGGCCAGGAAGACCAGCACCCCGCCGATCACCAGTGCGGGCACCACCGCGTCGCCCATGGACTCGGGCGTGACGAGCAGGCCGAGCAGCACGAACATGCCGATCTGCCCGATCCAGGCCAGCCCGTCGGCGAAGCCCCGGACGGCCGGGCCGTGCGGGAGCTTGGAGTTCCCGAGTATCACCGCACTGATGTAGACGGCGAGGAAGCCGGAGCCGTGCAGCAGCGCGCCGCCGGCGTACGCGAGCACGGTGAGCGCCATCACGGCGATCGGGTAGAGGCCCGAGGAGGGCAGCGCGACGTGCTTGAGCCCGTAGGCGCCTATCTTGCCGACGGCCAGGCCTATCACGGCGCCGATCGCCAGCTCGGCGATGATCGTGCCGATCAGGACGTACCAGGAGTCCAGTTCCCCGGTGGTGGCGAAGGCGACGACCAGGATGACCACGGGTGCGTCGTTGAAGCCGGACTCGGCCTCCAGCAGGCCGGTGAGCCGGTGCGGCAACGGGACCATCCGCAGCACCGAGAAGACGGCGGCCGCGTCGGTGGAGGAGACGATGGCGCCCAGCAGCAGCGAGGTGCGCCAGTCCAGGCCGACCAGCCAGTGCGCGCCGGCCGCGGTGGCGAACACGCTGACGCCGACGCCGACGGTGGCGAGCACGGTCGCGGCCGGCATCACCGGCTTGATCTCGCGCCAGCTGGTCTTGAGGCCGCCCTCGGCGAGGATCACCACGAGCGCCGCGTAGCCGAGCACCTGGGTGAGCTCGGCGTTGTTGAAGGTGACGCCGATCCCGTTCTGGCCCAGCGCGACACCGATCCCCAGATAGATCAGCAGGCTGGGCAGCCCTGATCGGGTGGAGAGGCGTACGGCGCCCACCGCGAACAGCAGGATCACGGAGGACTCAAGCAGGAGCTGGTTCAGGTGGGAGACGTTCACGCAGGGGCACCTCGGGCAGGCAGGGGCGGGCGGGGTGTCTGGTGGTGCTGTGGGGTGACCCGTTAAGAAGTCGTCAATGCTCCTCTTGCGGATCGTTACGCAGTCTAACATTTTGCCATATCTTTAGCTTGGTCCCCCGTTCACGGTGCCCGGCCGACTCGGCCTAATGTGGTTCCCTGTCACGGCCGCAGGCCCTGGACACGCCCGCCCGCCCCGAAGTCAGGACCGCAAGGACCCAGATGCCCCGCTCGAAAAAGCTCCGGCGCGCCCGTCTGATCGTGATCGTGCTGGTCGTGCTGCTGGTGGCCGGCACCGGCTACGGCGGCTACCGCGGGGTCTCCGCGGTCCGCGCCTCCTTCCCGGAGGTCGACGGCAGCGTCAAGGTGGCGGGCCTGAGTGCGCCCGTCGACGTCAAGCGGGACGCCAACGGCATCCCGCAGCTCTACGCCGACACCTCCGAGGACCTGTTTCGTGCCCAGGGCTACGTCCAGGCGCAGGACCGTTTCTGGGAGATGGACGTCCGCCGGCACATCACCGCCGGCCGGCTCTCCGAGATGTTCGGCGCCGGCCAGGTCGACACCGACGCCTTCATCCGCACCATGGGCTGGCGGCAGGTGGCGCAGAAGGAGTACGACACCAAGCTGTCCCCGGAGACCAAGAAGTACCTCCAGGCCTACTCGGACGGCGTGAACGCCTGGCTCGCCGAGCACCCCGGCGGCGCGAAGGCCTCGCTGGAGTACAGCCTGCTCGGCGTCGTGAACAGCGGCTACCAGCCCGAGCAGTGGTCCCCGGTCGACTCGGTGGCCTGGCTCAAGGCGATGGCCTGGAACCTCTCCGGGAACCTCCAGGAGGAGATCGACCGCTCGCTGCTGGCCCAGGACTTCAGCCCGGACAAGATCGCCGAGCTCTACCCGGACTACCCGTACGCCCGCAACGGCACCATCGTGAAGACCGGCACGGTGACCGGCGACAACTACCGCCCCGCCGACGGCTCCCCGCAGTCCGGCGGCACCACCGGCACCGCCACCGCCCAGGGCGCGGCCACCACCAAGGCGCTGCTGCAGGGCCTGACCGACCGGATCGACTCGATGCCGCAGCTGCTCGGCCGTCCCGGCCAGGGCATCGGTTCCAACTCCTGGGTGGTCGCCGGCTCGCACACCACCACCGGCAAGCCGCTGCTGGCCAACGACCCGCACCTCGGCCCCGGCCTGCCCTCGGTCTGGTACCAGATGGGCCTGCACTGCCGGACCAACTCCCCGGCCTGCCAGTACGACGTCTCCGGCTTCACCTTCGCGGGCATGCCCGGCGTGGTGATCGGCCACAACAAGGACATCGCCTGGGGCTTCACCAACCTCGGCGCGGACGTCACCGACCTCTTCCTGGAGAAGGTCACCGGCCCGGACACCTACCAGGTCGACGGCAAGGACGTGAAGTTCGACCTCCGCAAGGAGACCATCAAGGTCGCCGGCGGCGAGGACCGCACCATCACCGTCCGCACCACCCAGACCGGCGCCCCGCTCATCTCCGACCAGAGCAACGAGCAGCAGAACGTCGGCAAGTACGCCCCCAACGGCACCTCCGCCCCCGACCGCGGCACCGGCGGCTACGGCGTCGCCCTCCAGTGGACGGCGCTCAGCCCCGGCAAGACCATGGACGCCGTCTTCGAGCTGGACAAGGCGAGGAACTGGGACGAGTTCCGCAACGCCGCCAAGGACTTCACCGTCCCCGCGCAGAACCTGATCTACGCCGACGCCAAGAACATCGGCTACCAGGCCCCGGGCACCATCCCGGTCCGCGGCAAGGGCGACGGCACCTACCCGGCGCCGGGCTGGGACCCCGCGTACCAGTGGAAGGACCCGATCCCCTTCAGCGCGCTGCCCTGGAGCCTCAACCCCTCGGCGGGCTACATCGTCACCGCCAACCAGGCCGTGGTGGACCCGAGCTACAAGTACAGCCTGACCAAGGACTGGGAGTACGGCACCCGCGCCAAGGAGATCACCGACCAGATCGAGGGCCTGCTCAAGAACAACGGCAAGATCTCGCCGGACGACATGCAGACCCTCCAGCTGGACAACACCAGCGTGATGGCCAAGACGCTGGTGCCGCTGCTGCTCAAGCAGCCGATCAGCGATCCGTACGTGCGCGAGGCCCAGGACCTGCTGAAGGACTGGAACTTCCACCAGGACGCCGACTCGGCCGCCGCCGCCTACTACAACGGCGTCTGGCGCCAGCTGCTGACCCTGGCCTTCGGCCAGAAGTTCCCGGCCGACCTGCGGGCCAAGGACAACTGCCTGCTGGTCCGCCAGCAGGGCGACCCCACCAAGCCGGACAGCTCCGCCAAGATCGTCACCGAGTGCGGCACCCGCGAGCCTGGCAAGGCCCAGCCGGACGGCGGCGACCGCTGGACCGAGGTGGTGCGCCAGCAGCTGGAGAAGCCCGACAGCTCGTGGTGGACGTACATCGACGACCAGCACAAGGAGCAGAAGGGCCTGGACAACCTGCTCCAGGAGGCGATGAAGAACGCTCGCCAGGAGCTGACCTCGCTGCTCAGCAAGGACATCTCCACCTGGAGCTGGGGCCGCCTGCACAAGCTGGAGCTGCGCGAGCAGACCCTCGGCACCGACAACTCCTCGATCGCCTCCGGTGCGGTGCACAAGCTGCTCAACCGCGGCCCGTACCGGCTCTCCGGCGGCTCGGCGGCGGTCGACGCGGCCGGCTGGAACGCGGCGGCCGGCTACCAGGTGGACTGGATCCCGTCGATGCGCATGGTGGTCGACATGAACGACCTCGACTCCTCGCGCTGGGTCAACGTCGGCGGCGCCTCCGGCCACGCCTTCCACGACAACTACAACGACCAGACCGACATCTGGCTCAAGGGCAAGCTGCTGACCTGGGCCTACTCGCCGGACGCGGTCGAGAAGGCCACCAAGCACAAGCTGGTGCTCACCACCGGCTGACGCCCGTACGGCTCGGCCACCGGCGGCCCCGTTCCCCCGAGGGAGCGGGGCCGCCGCCGTTCTCACCCGAGCCTGCGCACCCCCGAGGGCAGGACCGCCAGGTCCACCGGCAGGTCGTGCGGCTCGGCCGGCACCCGTTCCAGCAGCTCGTGCTCGTACAGCAGCACCGCCAGCACCGGCCGCACGCCCGCCCGCGCGAGCCGGGCCAGCACCCGGTCGTAGCTGCCGCCGCCCCGGCCCAGCCGCAGGCCGGAGCGGTCCACCGCCAGGCCCGGCAGCAGCACCACCGAGGCCTGCGCCACCGCCTGCGGGCCGAGCCGCGGGCCGACCGGCTCCAGCAGCCCGCGTCCGGCCGGGGCCAGTGCGCCGGGCCCCGCGTACTCGGCCCAGTCCAGGTCGTTGTCCGGCAGCAGTACGGGCAGCAGCACCCGCACCCCGCGCGCCCGCAGCGCGTCCAGCAGCGGCCGCGTCCCGGGCTCGGCACCCACCGAGACGTACGCGGCCACGGTGGCGCCCGCGGCGGCCAGTTCCCCGGCGTGCCCGGCCAGCGCCTCGGCCGCCGCGGCGCGCTCTTCGGCGGCCAGTTCACGCCGTTCCGTCAACAGCCGTGTCCTCAGGCCGCTCTTCTCGTTGTACATCCGATCCTCCTGGTCTCCGCACCGTCGACGCGCAGAGCCTGACACGCGAAAGGGCGCCCCCCATTGACCACCCCGCTGCTGGTCCAGGCCCTGGCCGCACTGAGCGTCCCGGCGCTGGCCGGCGCCACCGCCCTCGGACTGCGCGGACGGCGGGAGCGGGCCGGGGCCGCCGCCGGGGCGGAGCGGTTGCGCGGACGGATCGCCGAACTGGAGGAGCGCTGCGCCGAACTGGAGCGCACCGCCTCCTGCGACCCGCTCACCGGCGTGTGGAACTACCGTCACCTCCAGCTCACCCTGGACCGGGAGATCGAGCGGGCCCGCCGCGCCGAGCACGCCGAGCAGTCCGACGGCCCGCGCCCGCTCGCCGTGCTGATGCTGGCCATCACCGGTTTCGACGCGGTCGTCGCCGAGCACGGCCGGGGCCGGGCGGGCGCGGTCCTGCGCGACCTCGCCCAGCGGCTCGCGATGGAGATCCGCCGGGCCGACACCCTCGGCCGCTACGGCGGCGAGGAGTTCCTGGTGGTGCTGCCGGACACCGGCGCCGAGGGCGCCGCGCAGGTCGCCGAGCGGCTGGTCTGGTCGGTCCGCCGGCACCTGCTGCTGGACTGGTCCTCCGGCCCGCGCGAGTCCCGCCCCGCCACCGGCAACGGCCTGACCGCGGCCGCCGGCATCGCCGTGCTGCCCGACGACGGCACCCACGCGGCAGTCCTGCTGCGCGCCGCCGACGCGGCGCTCGCCGCGGCCCGGGCGGCCGGCGGCGACTGCTGGCGGCTCCAGGCCCAGCCCGCCGGGGAGCCCGACCGGCCCCGCACCGACCGGCCCCGCACCGACCGGCCCCGCACAGACCGGCCCCGCACCGACCGCTCCGAACAGGCCACTTGCACTCCCGATCACGGACCGGATGCCGAACGTGACCGTTCGGGAAAGGCGGGTAGTCTGTCGGCCTGTGTCGGCCGGGACTCCATCGCCCAGCCGGTCGTGTCCCATACGCCTGCCACTGTGGCCGGGCCTCGCGACGTGCTGTCCTAGCCGTTCGCCTGCGCGCGGCCGGGCGAAAACGTGCCTGAGTAAGGTAAACGCATGACGACGACCAACTCCCGAGTTCCGGTAACCAAGGCCGTGGTACCCGCGGCCGGACTGGGCACCCGTTTCCTCCCGGCGACCAAGGCCACCCCGAAGGAGATGCTCCCGGTCGTCGACAAGCCGGCGATCCAGTACGTCGTGGAGGAGGCCTCCGCCGCCGGCCTGTCCGACATACTCATGGTCACCGGCCGCAACAAGCGCGCCCTGGAGGACCACTTCGACCGCGCCTACGAGCTGGAGGAGCTGCTGGTCCGCAAGGGCGACGAGCAGCGCCTGGCCCGGGTCCGCGAGTCCGTCGAGCTGGCCAACATGCACTACGTCCGCCAGGGCGACCCGAAGGGCCTCGGCCACGCCGTCTCGGTCGCCGAGCAGCACGTCGCCGGCCAGCCCTTCGCCGTCCTGCTCGGCGACGACCTGATCGACCCGCGCGACCCGCTGCTCTCCCGGATGATCGAGGTGCAGCAGCAGCTCGGCGGCTCGGTCGTCGCCCTGATGGAGGTCGATCCCGCCCAGATCCACCTCTACGGCTGCGCCGCCGTCAAGGCGAACGGCTTCGGCGAGGACGTCTTCCAGGTGACCGACCTGGTCGAGAAGCCCGAGCCCGGCGAGGCCCCGTCGAACTACGCCGTGATCGGCCGCTACGTCCTCGACCCGCTGGTCTTCGACGTGCTGCGGGAGACCCCGCCCGGCCGCGGCGGCGAGATCCAGCTGACCGACGCCCTGCGCGAGCTGACCCAGCGCGAGACGGCGGACGGCGGCCAGGTGCACGGCGTGCTCTTCAAGGGCCGCCGCTACGACACCGGCGACCGCGCCGACTACCTGCGCGCTATCGTCCGTCTGGCCGCCGAGCGCGAGGACCTGGGCCCGGAGTTCCGCACCTGGCTGCGGGAGTTCGTCGGTTCCGAGATGCAGGCCTGACGCAGGACCGACCACGACAGAGAGCGAGCCGCCGATGACCGGGTCCACCGAGCACAGCACCACGCCCAGCGCCTGCTGCGACGCCGGAGCGGACCCGGCCCCGGCGGCCCCCCGCCTCTGGACGGTGGACGAGCACCTCGCCGACGTGCTGGCCGCGGTCGGCCCGCTGCCCGCGATCGAGCTCCGACTGCTCGACGCCCAGGGCTGCCGGCTCGACGAGGACGTGACCGCCGACGGGGACCTGCCGCCCTTCGACAACAGCTCGATGGACGGCTACGCGGTCCGCACCGCCGACACCGAGGGCGCCACCGACACCTACCCGTCGGTGCTCTCGGTGGTCGGCGACATCGCCGCCGGCGCCGACCGGCTGCCCAAGGTCGGCCCCGGCCAGGCCGCCCGGATCATGACCGGCGCCCCGCTGCCGCCCGGCGCCCAGGCCGTCGCACCGGTCGAGTGGACCGACGGCGGCACCGGCACCGGGGTGGCCGCAGCCGCGATGACCGCCCCCGTCCCGGACGAGGAGGTCCGGGTCCTGCGCCCGGTCACCGAGGGCGCGCACATCCGTCGCCGCGGCAGCGACGTCGCGGCCGGCACCCGGGTGCTGGAGGCCGGTACCCGGCTCGGCCCCGCCCAGCTCGGCCTGCTCGCCGCGATCGGCCGCCCCAGCGTGAAGGTCCGCCCGCGCCCCCGGGTCGTGGTGCTGTCCACCGGCAGCGAGCTGGTCCAGCCCGGCCAACCGGTCGGCCCCGGGCAGATCGCCGACTCCAACAGCTTCACCCTCACCGCGGCCGCCCGGGAGGCCGGTGCCGTCGCCTACCGGGTCGGCGCCGTCCCGGACGAGGCCGACCGGCTGCGCGCCGTCCTGGAGGAGCAGCTCGGCCGGGCCGACCTGATCGTCACCAGCGGCGGGGTCAGCGTAGGCGCGTACGACGTGGTCAAGGAGGTCTTCGAGTCCTACGGCGGGGTGGACTTCCGGCGCCTGCGGATGCAGCCCGGCAAGCCGCAGGGCTTCGGCCGGATCGGCGGCGCGGCCGGGGTGCCGCTGCTCGCCCTGCCCGGCAACCCGGTGAGCGCCTACATCTCCTTCGAGCTCTTCGTCCGCCCGGTCATCCGCACCATGCTCGGGGCCCCCGACGTGCACCGCCCGGTCGTCCGCGCGCTCTGCCCGGCGGCGCTGCGCTCCCCGGTCGGCCGCCGGCAGTTCCTGCGCGGCCGCTACTCGGCGGCGGACGGCACGGTCGAGCCGGTGGGCGGCGCCGGGTCGCATCTGGTCGGCGCGCTGGCCCGGGCCGACTGCCTGATCACCGTCCCCGAGGAGACCACCGAACTGCCGGCCGGCAGCGAGGTGGACGTGGTGTTGCTGGACTCCTGATCAGTTCCCCGGACCGGGGAACGGTACGGTAGCGCGGTATTCGACCTGCGCGCCCCTGGAGTTACCCGTGACGACACCTCCCCCCGGCGACCGCCTCACCCACGTCGACGACCAGGGCGCGGCCCGGATGGTCGACGTCTCCGAGAAGGCCGCCACCGCGCGCACCGCCGTGGCGGCCGGCCGGGTGCGGGTCTCCCCGCAGGTGGTCGAACTGCTGCGCGGCGAGGGCGTGCCCAAGGGCGACGCCCTCGCGGTGGCCCGGATCGCCGGGATCATGGGCGCCAAGAAGACTCCGGACCTGATCCCGCTCTGCCACCCGATCGCGGTCTCCGGCGTCACGGTCGACCTGGCCGTCGCGGACGACGCGGTCGAGATCACCGCCACCGTGAAGACCGCCGACCGCACCGGCGTCGAGATGGAGGCGCTGACCGCCGTCGCGGTGGCCGGGCTGACCGTCGTCGACATGGTCAAGGCGGTGGACAAGGGTGCCACGATCGAGTCCGTCCGGGTGCTGAGCAAGACCGGTGGCAAGAGCGGCGACTGGTTCGCCCCGGAGGTGGACGCATGAAGGCGCTGGCCGTGACGGTGTCCAACAGGGCCTTCGCCGGGGTCTACGAGGACCGGGGCGGCCCGCTGCTGGTGGCCGGCCTGACCGCGATGGGCTTCACCGCCGACGGCCCCCGGGTCGTCCCGGACGGCGACCCGGTGGAGGCCGTGCTGCGCGAGGCCGTCGCGGCCGGCTACGACGTCGTGCTGACCACCGGCGGCACCGGCATCTCGCCGATGGACCTCACCCCCGAGATGACCGCCCGGGTGATCGACCGCCAGATCCCCGGCATCGCCGAGGCCATCCGCGCGTACGGCCGGGAGAAGGTGCCGACCTCGGCGCTCTCCCGTGGGCTCGCCGGGCTCGCCGGACGTACCCTGATCGTCAACCTGCCGGGCTCGACCGGCGGCGTCAAGGACGGCCTGGCCGTCCTGGAGCCGCTGCTCGCCCACGCCGTCGACCAGCTCGGCGGCGGGGACCACCCCCGGACCGACGCCCCAGCAACCGGGAGAGCGCACTGAACGCCGGCTGGCCGGTAGAACTCCACGAGGGGGAGGTCGTGCTGCGCCCGATCCGGGCCCGCGACCAGCGCGAGTGGCAGGAGGTGAGCCGCCGCAACCGGGACTGGCTGCGCCGCTGGGAGGCCACCGTGCCGCCCGGCCCGGCGGGCCAGGTGGCCGGCCCCCGCCCGACGTACCGGCAGATGGTCCGCTTCCTGCGCGGCGAGGCCTCGGCCGGCCGGATGCTGCCCTTCGTCGTGGTCTACAAGGGCCAGCTGGTGGGGCAGTTGACCGTCGGTGGGATCACCTGGGGATCGATGTGCTCGGCGAACATCGGGTACTGGGTGGACGAGACGGTGGCCGGTCGGGGCATCATCCCGACCGCCGTGGCGCTGTCGGTGAACTACTGCTTCCGCACGCTCGGACTGCACCGGATCGAGGTCTGCATCCGCCCGGAGAACGGCCCGAGCCGACGGGTGGTGGAGAAACTCGGCTTCCGCTCGGAGGGAATCCGTCCACGCTATCTCCACATCGACGGGGACTGGCGGGACCACCTCGTCTACGCGCTGACCGACGAGGAGGTTCCGGAGGGGATGCTGGAGCGCTGGCGGGCGCTCAGTTCCGGCCGCGAGCCAAGTAATTGAATATATGTTCGAAAGAAATATCGATCTGGCATCGGTGGGGCACCGGACCCCCACAAATACCGGCAAAATAGTCGGAGAATCAGCTTGATCACACGACACGCCGCACCAAATTGCTGCCAGGCCTTCCCTGGCGCCCGTACGGTGTGAATCGTGAGCAGTAGCGGCCTTATCTACGCCGTCATCGTAGGGGCCTGGGCCGCCTATCTGGTGCCGATGTGGCTCCGCAGGCAGGACGAACTCAACGAGGCGCGCCCGACGGAACGCTTCAGCACCGCCATCCGCCTGCTGGCCGGGCGTTCGGCGCTGGAGCGGCGGGCAGCCCGGGCCCTGGGCGACGAACCGCGTGACGGCGAGCAGAGCAACGACGGTCCTCCCGAACGGGACGAGGCCGCCTCCGGCGACCCCGCGCGGGAGCCCGAACCCCCGGCGCAGCGCCCGGCCGAGCGGCCTGGCCCCGAGCCGCTGGCCGGTGTCGAGCGCCGGGCGCGTCTGCTGGCCCGCCGGCGCCGGATGGTCACCGCCCTCTTCCTCTCCTTCGCGCTCGGCGCGGTGGTCGCCGCGGTGGCCGGGCTGGCCTTCCTCTGGGTCCCGGCGGTCCCGGCGGTCCTCCTCACCCTGTACATCGGCCACCTGCGCAAGCTGGAGCGCCAGCGGTACGAGGTGAAGCTGGACCGGGTGCGGGCCGCCCAGGCGGCCGAGCGGCTGCGCAAGCGCGAACAGCAGCGCGCGGAGGCCCCGGCGCCCGGCGGCGCCCCGGCCGAGGCCCCCGCCGTCGCCGAGCCGGCCCCGGCCGCGCGCGCCGAGGAACGGGCCGCACGCCGTCCGCACCTGCGGCTGGCCGCCGACCCGGAGCAGGCCACCGTCCTGGTGCCCTCCGCCTCCGCGGTGGCCGAGGCGACCGAGCACGAGGAGTGGGTCGACGGCATGCGCGAGCGCGGCGCGGCCGGCCCGGACTCCTGGGAACCGGTGCCCGTCCCGCTGCCGACCTACGTGACCGCCCCGGTCGCCCCCCGGGTCTCCCGCGGCCTCGACCTGTCGGCCCCCGGCACCTGGACCGCCGGCCGCCCCGTCGAGTCCCGCAAGACCCCGCTCTTCGACCAGTACGCCGAGCCGCAGGCCCCCGAGTCGCGCCCGCGCGCGGCCAACGAATGACGCGGGCCACCCCCCGACCAGCACCGCGATCCGGGGGGTGGTCACGGACCCCCTCCGAAAGGTGCTAGAGTTTCTTCTCGTTGGGGCTGTGGCGCAGTCCGGTAGCGCACCTCGTTCGCATCGAGGGGGTCAGGGGTTCGAATCCCCTCAGCTCCACCCAACGGACCGGCTCAGGCCGGTCGACGAAATCCCGCCGGGAGGCAACTCCCGGCGGGATTTCGTGTTTTGGGGGCAGGGCCGGGCGCCGGAGGCGACTCCGGGGTGACTGTGAGTGAGGTCACATCGCCTCGAAGGGTGGCCGAGCGGAGCCGGCGGTGCGGGCACGGCGAAGCGGCCGTGGGACCGGGGGAGGTGCGGTCCCACGAGCCGCAAGGGGTGGCCGCCTTTCAGCGGCACGGCAAGCCGTGGCCGAGAGGACGACCACGCTGATGACGCGACCCTGGATGTGGGTGGCGGTAACCGAGAGCAGGTAGCTCAAGGCATCGAAGAGGAACGGAACCGAGCGGCCGAGGGAGTACAGGAAGCCGCCGAGCGGGGGCCGGCCAGGGAGGCTCCGTACGAGCGCGCCTCGTTCTTGGCGAACGCCTCCGGGAGTTGTGACTTCGGCACGAGCTGACTGACGATCGACGTTTCGGCCGCACCGAACAAGACGTCCAGGATCGCGGCGGCGCCTGCGATCACGAAAATGGCCGCCAGCGGCGCGTGGTCGACGATGACGGCCACGGCGAGGATCACGAAGAGGACGACGCGGCCCGCGTCGCAGACCTGCATTACGCGCTTCCTGCTCCGGCGGGCAGTTGGAAGAGGACCCGGACGACCGCCTGGAGGGTGCCGAGCGCACCGGCCTGCACGGCGGATCCGTGCAGGGACAGGACCAGGAGGGGGAACGCCAGGACGCATACGGCGGAACCCGGCTGGGAGACGGTCTGGCCTCCCCACAGCAGCGTGAAGTCCTTGTTCCTTCGCAGTGGCCTCGAATCGTCAAGAATGTTCGTCATTGCTGTGTCAACGGCCGGGGCGCGGTGGTGATGTGTGTCGCCGCAGGCCATCCCCGCTCGTGAACGGCCCGCCCGACGGACCGGCTCGGGCCGGTCGGCGAGATCCCGCCGGGAGACGACTCCGGCGGGATCTCGCGTTCTGGGTCCGGGCCGGGCGCGGGAGCCGGCTCCGGGGCGACTGTGGGCGAGGTCACAGCGCCCTTCCAGGGCCCTTTCCCGATGCGGTTCGGGGCTCAGGGGGGTCGGTTATGGTGGGTGGGCCCAGACGCTGACGAGGGAACGATCTGGTCTATCTCGACGGGGTGCCATCGCGGTGCGCGAGTTCGGTCTGAAACGGTGGGTGCGGCGGTCGGCCCCGGAGGAGCCCGGCGGCGCAGCGGAAACCGGAAGGCCGAATTCCTGGACCCTCCCGGCGGCCTGCGTGGCGGCGGTGTCCCTGGCGGTGTTCGCCTGGTTCCGGCACACCCACGGCGCCACCATGGTCGACATGCTGGTCTACCGGGCCGAGGGCGAGGCCGTCGTCCGCGGCGAGGACCTGTACGCGATGCGGCTGCCCGGCTGGGACCTGCCGGCCACCTACCCGCCGTTCGCGGCGATGCTCTTCGTGCCGAGCACCTGGTTCGACGTGAGCACCCTGCGCGTCCTGGTGATGCTCCTCAACTACGCGCTGCTCGCCGCGGCCGTGCACCTGTCGCTCAAGCTGGCCGGCTGGCCGAAGCAGCACCGCGCGGCCGTGGTGATCCTGGCGACGGGCCTCGGCATCTGGCTGGAGCCGGTCTTCACCACCTTCCAGTACGGCCAGGTCAACCTCGGCATCCTCTGCCTGGTCCTGTGGGACCTGACCCGTTCGGACCGCGACCGCCTCAAGGGCGTGGGCATCGGCCTGGCCACCGCCATCAAGATCACCCCGGGCCTCTTCGCCGTCTACCTGTTCCTGACCGGCCGGATCCGGGCCGCCCTGGTCTCGGCCGGCACCTTCGTCGCGGCGGGCCTGATCGGCTGGGCCGCGCTGCCCGACGCCTCGCACGGGTTCTGGACCACCTACCTCTGGGACCCGAGCCGGGTCGGCGTGACCGTCCTGGTGGACAACCAGTCGCTGCGCGGCGCCGTCTGCCGGCTGCTCGACGTCAACGACCCGGGCCTGGTCGGGCTCATCGCCTCGGCGCTGGTCGGGGCGTTCGGGCTCGGGGTGGCGGTGCTGGCCGGGCGCTCGGCGCGGGTGCTGCGCCGGGCCGACGCCTGGGGCGCGGTCTGCGCCGCGCTCACCGCGCTGCTGGTCTCGCCGATCAGCTGGACCCACCACTGGGTCTGGTGCATCCCGCTCCTCGCCCTGCTGGCGGTGGAGGCCAGGACCAGGGCCCGGCAGGTGCTGTTCGGCCTGACCCTGGTGGTGTTCCTCTCCCACGTCATGTGGACGGTGCCGCACCGGTGGGGCCGCGGGGTCGCCTGGTACTGGCAGCTGCCCGGCGCGATCTACCCACCGATCGCGATCGCCGTCCTGGTCGTCCTGGGCGTGCGGCTGTACCGCGCCCGGCGGCAGGCCGTGGACGGCACCGGCGGCGGGGCCCGGGCCCCGCTGGCCGCCAGGCCGGACCGCGATCCCGCGCTGACGAACCGGACCTGACGGTCCGGACCCACGGACCCAGACCGGACGGATCGGACCCGACGTGACCACCCAGACCGCACCCTCGCCGCCGGCCGCCGTGCCCGCCGCCCGCCGGATGGCCGCGGCCGCCCTGCTCGGCCCGGCCCGGCGCACCGTGCCGCTCACCGCGCTCTGCTTCGCGGTGACCTGCGCCATCGGCCTACAGGGCTGGACGTCCGTGTCGCTCGGCGGCTTCGACCTCGGCATCTTCGACCAGGGCGTGCGCGGCTACGCCCACTTCGGGCTGCCCGTCTCGACGCTGAAGAGCTTCCACCACGAGTTCCCGCCCGGCTTCTCACTGCTGGGCGACCACTTCTCGCCGGTGCTGGCGCTGCTCGCGCCGCTGTACTGGATCTGGGACGACCCGCGCTCGCTGATCATCGGGCAGTCGCTGCTGTTCGCGGCCGGGGTGCCGCTGGTCCGGCGGATCGCCGGGCACGCCTTCGCCGACGCCGAGCCGCGCACCGCCCGTCGGGCCGCCGACCTGGCCGGCCTGGTCTACGGGCTCGGCTGGCCGCTGCTGGTCGCCGCCCGGGTCGGCTTCCACGAGGTCGCCTTCGCGGTGCCGCTGACCCTGCTGATGCTGGAGCGCGGACTGGCCCGCCGGTACGGCACGGTGGTGCTCGCCGCCGTGCTGCTGTGCTGCACCAAGGAGGACCTCGGCCTGATGGTCGGGGCGTACGGCCTGGTGCTGCTGGTGCGTACCCGCCGCACCGGTGACCGGGCGGGCCGCTTCACCGGCCTGGGGCTGCTGCTGGGCGGGCCGCTCGCCTCGGTGGCCGCCATCAGCTGGCTGATCCCGGCGATGGGCGGGGAACCGGGCTACTACTGGAACTACGCGGCGCTCGGCTCCGACGGCGGCGACGCGGTGAAGCACCTGCTGCACGACCCGTTCCTGCTGGTGCAGACCGCCTTCGACCAGCCGCTCAAGCCGCTGCTGCTGCTGTGGCTGTTCGGCACCATGCTGCTGCTGCCGCTGCGCTCGGCCACCGTGCTGTGCGCGGTGCCGCTGCTGGCCGAGCGGATCCTGTCCAGCAACCCCAACCACTGGTCGATCGCCCGGCACTACGACTCGCTGCTGTGGCCGATCCTGCTCACCGCCGCGATCGAGGTGCTGGGCCGGATGAGCGGCGCCGGGCGCCCGGAGCGGAGCGTGCGGCGGGCGCGCGGGCTGGGCCTCGGCGCGGCCGGCATCGCGCTGGTGGCGGCGGTGCCGATCGGGCTGCTGCCGCTGGCCGTGCCGTCCTCCTGGGCGCCCAAGCCGAGCGAGGCGGCGCTGGTGCGGGCGGCCGCACTGATCCCGGACGGGGCGTCCGTCGAGGCGGACAACCAGATCGCGCCGCGGCTGACCGCCCGGACGGACGTGGTGCTGGTCGACGGCACGCCGCGCGGGCGCGAGTACGTGCTCACCCGGGGCGACAAGCGCTCCTTCCCGTTCAAGACGGACAAGGAGCAGGCCGAGCGGATCCAGCTGCTGCTGGCGCACGGCTACCGGCAGCTGTGGGCCGAGGACGGGGTCGTGCTGCTGCACCGGGAGGGCGACGAGCCGATCCCCGGCGAGCACGTGCCGGGGCCGGGCAGCGAGCCGGCCCAGGACGAGGTCCCGTCCGACGTGGGGCACAACCTGTTCCGCGGCTGAGCGCGGCTTCCGCAGACGCCGGAGGGCCGGCCGGAACGGTGTCCGGCCGGCCCTCCGGGGGTGTCTCAGGGGCGGTCCGAGCCGGCGTGGCTGCCGCTCTGGTAGGAGCCCTGGGACGGGACGGCGCCGTGGTGGCCGGGCCGGTGGCCGTGCGGGTGCCGGGTCAGGTTGTAGCCGAGGACACCGGCCAGCGCGGCCAGGAAGCCGCCGCCGATCGTCCAGTACCAGCGGCTGTTCCAGCCGGAGAACCAGCCGGTGTACCAGTGCTCCTCCTCGGCCACCGGGGCGGCCGCCTTGGCCGTGCCGGCGCCGCCGCCGACCGGCGGGACCAGCGGGGCCTTCAGCTCGCCGCCCTCCGGCTGGGCGTTGTCGGCGTTGCCCTTGGCGGCGACGTGCAGCTGGACCGAGGAGGCCAGGCCGAGGTCGGGCTGCGGCACGTCGCCGACCGACAGCCGCACGTAGTAGGTGCCGGGCAGCGGGTCGCCGGACCACGGTTCGGCCCAGGTGCGGATCTCGCGCAGGGTGCAGTTCAGCGCCAGGGTGCCGGCGCTCTGGTCGGCGGTGGCGTTCTGGGTGCCGGCGGTGCACGACTGGCGGCGGCGCAGCCCGTCGAAGACCTCGACGGACCAGGTCTGCGGGCCGTGCCGGTCGGCGGCGGGGGCCAGGTTGACGGTCAGGTCGACCGTCGGGGTCTGGCCCTCGGAGGCGCCGAACGCCCAGTACAGGTAGTCACCCGTGGAGACGGCGACCTTGGCGTCCTGGCCGGGGGAGAGGTTGACCGCGGTCAGGAAGGAGGTGCCGGCCTTGGTGGCCGGGGCCGGGGTGCCGCTCGCGCTGGCCGAGGGGGACGGCGAGGCGGCCGAGGCGGCCGGGGCGCCCAGGGCCAGGGCGGGCAGCAGGGCGAGGGCGGCGAGGGCGCCGCGAAGCGTCGTACGCATGGTCAGTTCTCCCGCCAGACGGCGATCCGCCAGCGCGCGATCCAGCCGAAGACCAGACCGAAGGCCAGGCCGGCCAGGGTGAGGGTGAGCAGCAGGATCCAGCCGCGGCCGAGGCCCATCGCGGCGCCCTCCGGGGCGGGCGAGGCGGAGGCCAGGTCGACGGTCAGCTCCAGCGGCAGGCCGGGGTCGGCCTGGACACCGGCCTGCGGGGCCAGCGAGTTGCTGACGACCAGGCAGACGGTGGTCTCCGGCTTCTCCTTGGAGTCCTTGGACGCGGTGGGGCTCGCGGTGACGTAGCCCTTGGAGTCGTCGGTGGACCAGCGCAGGCCGGTGGAGACCACGTCGGTGCGGGAGCTGCCGGCGTCGGTGCCGCGGACCAGCTCCTGGCCGGTCGCGCTGGTGGCCTGGAGCAGCACCCCGTAGTCCCGGGCCACCGGGCGGTCGAGGGCGACGCTGACCGAGGCGCGCAGCTCCTGGCCCGACTTGACCGGGACCTTGTAGACGCGGTGCTCGGAGAACTTCTCGCGGTCGCTGTAGACGCCCGGGGCGAGCACCGGGGCGCTCTCGCACTTGTCGGTGCCGGTGGTCTTGACCGGGGTCACCGCGTAGGTGTCGTTGGAGCGGTCGACCAGCTGCTTCACCTTGTCGGTGAGCTGCTCCTGGGTGCGGACGTCGGTGTAGGTGCCGCCGGTCGCGTTGGCGATGCAGAGCAGCTGCTGGCGGGTCTTGTCGTCGTGGGCCAGGCCCAGGGTGTCGACCACCAGGTGGATGCCCTGGGAGGCGAGTTCGCGGGCGACGTCGCACGGGTCGGGCGGGGTGCAGGTGTCCTCGCCGTCGGTGATCAGCACCACGCGGCGGGTGGTCTCGCCCTTGCCGAGGTCCTGGGCGGCGCCGCGCAGGGCCAGGCCGATCGGGGTCCAGCCGGTGGGCCGCAGGGTGGCGACGGCGGTCTTGGCCTCGACCTTGTTGGTCTTGCCGACCGGGTAGAGCTGCTTGGTGTCCTGGCAGCCCTGGGCCTTGTCGTTGCCGGGGTAGGTCGCGCCCAGGGTGCGGATGCCGAACTCGGTCTCCGCGGGCAGCGCGTCGATCACGTCGTTCAGTGACTGCTGGGCCACCGAGATGCGGCTCTTGCCCTGGATGTCCGCCTCCCGCATGGAGCCGCTGACGTCCAGGACGAGGTCGACCCGGGGGGCTTCCTTGGCCGCGGGGGCGTTCCCGGCTGGTGGTTCGTCGGCGTGGGCGGGCAGGCCGAGGAGCAGCGAGGCGCTCGTTATCGCCAGGGCTGCCAGCAGGCCGCCGAGCCTGGTCTGTGGTCGTCGTCCGGTATTCACCCGCCCGATCCTAGGGAGCATCAGTTGGCCCTGGCGAAACGAGTCCGGTTCGTGCACCGGCCCGCCCCGGTGTGAACTCCGGCGCGTGGAGGGGGAGTCGGTGCTCACGCCGGCCTTACGCGGGCTGGATAGCCTTCGGTGGACAACGGGCCGGGAGGGGGGCGCGATGGAGCTGACGGCAGTCGGCAAGCGGTACGGGCGGCGGGGGCGGTGGATCCTGCGCGGGGTCGATCTGGCGGTCGGGCCGGGCGAGTTGGTGCGGATCGCCGGGCGGAACGGGAGCGGCAAGTCGACGCTGCTGCGGATGGTCGCCGGGATCGAGCGGCCGAGCACGGGGCGGGTGGCGCGGCCCGGCCCGACAGCGTACGTGCCCGAGCGCTTTCCGCCGGCGCTTCCCTTCGACGCCGCGTCCTACCTGCTGCGGGTGGGCCGGGTGCACGGGCTGTCGGCGGAGCGGGCGCGGCAGCGGGCGGGGGAGTGGCTGGACCGGTTCGGTGTCGCGGACCGGGCGGGCACGCCGCTGAGCCGGCTGTCGAAGGGCACCTGCCAGAAGGTCGCGGTCGCCCAGGCGCTGCTCCCCGAGGCGCGGGTGCTGCTGCTGGACGAGGCCTGGACCGGGCTGGACCCGGAGGCCCGGGCGGTGCTGGACGAGGCGGCCGCCGAGCGGGCGGCGGCGGGCGGCACGGTGCTGTTCGTCGACCACGACCCGGCCCGGCTGGCCGGGCTGACCAGCGCCGCGTACCGGGTCGGTGAGGACGGCGCGCTGCGGCCCGTCGAGGGCGGGGAGGCGGCGGGGGAACCGCTGCGGGACGGTCCGGCGATGGAGGTCGAAGTGGACGCCCCGGACGGCTCCCCGCTGCCGGAGCGGCTCCCGGGGGCGCCGGAGGTCACCGCGCTGGCCGGGACGGCGGTGCGGCTGGTGGTGCCCGCCGTGCACTCGGACGCGCTGCTGCGCCGGCTGCTGCTGGGCCGTCCGGCCGTCCGGGTGCTGGCGGTGCGGCGGCACGAGGAGGGGGAGCGGTGATGGCGCAGATCGGTGCGCTGACCCGGTACCACCTGGAGCTGCTGCTGCGCTCGCACGCCTGGCTGCCGCCGTTCCTGGCGTACGCGCTGCTGCTGGTGGTCGGGGTGGCGGCGGGCGATCCGCTGCTGGGCGGTCTCGGCTTCGGCGCGGGGGTGCTGCTGCCGGTGAGCACCTGGTACGTGCGCAGCGCGCTGAGTGCGGAGCCGCCGGCCTCGCGGGCCTGCCTGGTGGCGGCGGCGGGCCCGGTCCGGGTCCATCTGGGCGCGCTGCTGGCGGCGCTGACGGTGTCGCTGGTGCTGGCCGTCGGTCAGGTGGCGGCGGTGTGGTGGACCAGCGGGCCGGTGGCCGACCCGGGGGCGCGGCAGGAGCCGGGGGCCGGGCCGGCGGTGCTGGCCGGGCTGGTGGCCTCCGTGGTCTGCGCGCTGCTCGGGGTGCTGGTCGGGGCGGTGGCGAACCGGCCGGTGCTGGTCCACGCGCAGTACGGCATTCCGGCGGCGCTGGCGCTGGCCACGCTGCTGCTGGTGGTGCCGGTCTCGCCGGCCAACACGGCGGTGAGCGGGCTGGTGTCGGCGGCCCGGACCGGCCGGGTTGCGGTGCCGTGGGCGAGCCTGCTGGTCGCCGCCGTCCTGCTGGCCGCGGTCGGCGCGGGGGTGGCGGCGCTGGCCGGGCGGCGGCCGGAGTGACGGCCGGAGTGACGGCCCGGGACGAACCGCCGGCCCGGGTGATTCCGGCAATGGGCTGACCGCCGATCGGGGCGGGTCGGCCCGGCCGGCCCGCCCCGATCGGCATTCCCCGGCCGTCGGCGCCGCGCGCCGGGAACCGCCGCCGGGTCGGACGGGTGCTCGGCGGGATGCCCTCGCAGGGGCGCTGAGCTGCCGCTTTAACCACCGAGTGGCAGAAGCGCCGTTTACGAAGTGTCCGGTTTGTACATCACTATGCGCCAATTCGGACAATGCGCCGGTTCGGACTGTTCGTTTGCGACACTGGTGCTTTCGCCGGGTACTGTCCCATGTTTGTTCGGTTGATCCCCCGATGACACCCAAGGGCGTTTTGGGTGACCAGCCACCAGGACACCCTCCCCCGCCCAGAAGGACCGCAGTTTTGGCCAGCAACACCCTTGGTGCGCGTCTGCTGCGACGCAAGCCCGTCTCGACACTGATCGCGGAGACCGAAGGCAAGGACGCCCTCCCGGCCGGCGCGCCCGAGGAGGGCGGTCGCTCCGGCATCCACCTGCGCCGTTCGATCGGCCTGTGGCAGCTGTCCTCGATCGGCATCGGCGCGACCATCGGCACCGGCATCTTCTTCGTGCTGAACACCGCGGTGCCCTCGGCCGGCCCGGCCGTCATCCTGTCCTTCGTGATCGCCGCGGTCACCGCCGGACTCACCGCGCTCTGCTACGCCGAGATGGCCTCCGCGATCCCGGTCTCCGGCTCCTCGTACTCCTACGCCTACGCCACCCTCGGCGAGGGCGTCGCCTTCGGCGTCGGCGTCTGCCTGCTGATGGAGTACGGCGTCTCGGCCTCCGCGATCGCGGTGACCTGGGCCGAGTACCTGAACAAGTTCTTCGACCTGGCCTTCGGGTTCACGATCCCCGAGCAGCTCTCCGGCGCGCCGGACAGCACCCACTGGTTCAACCTGCCGGCGCTGCTGCTGGTCGCGATGGTCTGCTTCCTGCTGATCCGCGGCGTCAGCGAGTCGGTGAAGGTCAACGCGGTGATGGTCGCGATCAAGATCCTGATCCTGCTGATGTTCATCTGCGTGGCGCTGACCGGCTTCCACTCCGGCAACCTGACCCCGTTCATGCCGCTCGGCATCAGCGGCGTCCAGATCGCCGCGTCCAGCATCTTCTTCTCCTTCATCGGCCTGGACGCCGTGTCCACCGCCGGCGAGGAGGTCAAGAACCCGCGCCGCACCCTGCCGATGGCGATCATCATCTCGCTGGTCGTGGTGACCCTGCTCTACATCCTGGTCGCCCTGGCCGGCATCGGCGCCCAGCCCTGGAAGAAGTTCGAGGGCCAGGAGGCCGGCCTCGCCCAGATCCTCCAGGACATCACCGGCCAGAACTGGCCCGCGATGGTCTTCGCGTTCGGCGCGATCGTCTCGATCTTCAGCATCACCCTCGTGGTGATCTACGGCCAGACCCGCATCCTGTACTCGATGGGCCGCGACGGCCTGCTGCCCCGGCGCTTCGCCGAGCTCTCCCCGCGCACCGGCACCCCGATCTGGAACACCATCGTGGTGGGCCTCGGCGTGGGCGCGCTGGCCGCGTTCGTCCCGCTGCGGGTCCTGGCCGACATCACCAGCCTCGGGACGCTCATCGCCTTCTCGGTGGTCTCGATCGGCGTGATCGTGCTGCGCCGCACCCAGCCCGACCTGCCGCGCGGCTTCAAGGTGCCCGGCTACCCGGTCGTCCCGCTGCTCAGCATCGGCTTCTGCATCTACCTGGTCAAGGGCCTGCACGCCGACACCTTCCGGGCCGGGGCGATCGCCCTCGGCGTCGCCGTGGTGGTCTACTTCGGCTACAGCATCAAGCACTCCCGGCTGGAGCGGGCAGAGCGGCAGTCCGTGTCCTCGGACAACACCCCCGGCTGACCCGGAAGCAAACCCAGAATGAAGGGCCGCCGACCGCCACGGCACCCGGCGGCCCTTTTCACGCCATCGCCCGTCCGGTGTCCGCCGTCATGGCGACAGGGCCCGACTCCCACCCCTAACCTTCCACCATGGTGAGCACCCGCACGCCCGGCTACTCCCGCCCGCGCGGCCGCTTCACCGGCCGCGGCAGAACGCCGGCCCAGACCTCCGCGACCGAGGTGTCGTCCAGAACCGGACGACCGCCGCGCGGCTTCTCCGTCCGGCCCTTCCCCCGCCAACGTGGCGAGAGCACCTTTCCGCCCACGCCCGATCGGCTGCATGCCGCCGGGCTCGCCTCGATGCGGACCGTCCAACTGCTCGGCTGCCTGGTCGCGGCCGGCTGGGCCGCCGCCTTCCCGCTCGTCTCCAACCTGGCCAACCAGCGGCTGTGGGGCCTGGTCGCGGCCCCCGCCTACGTCCTGGCCGGACTGCTCTGCCTGACCCTGCCGCGCCGCTTCGCGGCCCACGCCGCCGCCTCGGTCGCCCTCGTCGGGGCCGTCCTGCTCCCGCTCGGGCTGCTCGCCCTGCAAGGCCGCCACCAGTCCGAGGTCATGGTGGTCGAACGCTCGGCCCACCTGCTGCTCACCACCGGTACCGCGTACCTGCCGCACCCGGTGGTGGTCACCGACTACGACCCGTACCTGCCGGCGATGTCCCTGTTCGGGATGCCGCGCCAGCTGCTCGGCGACTCCACCGCCTTCGCGCGGGTCGCCGGGGACGCCAGGATCTGGTTCGCGCTGACCTTCTTCGCCTGCCTGCTGGCCGCCTGGCGGCTGCTGCGGCCCTCCCGCCCCGGCAGCGGCGACCCGCGCGCGCCGCTGCTGCCGCTGGCCGTCCTCACCGCCTCGCCGCTGATCGCGCTCGCCCTGGTGGTCGGCGGGGTGGACCTGCCGCTGATCGGGGTCTGCTGCTTGGCCATGGCGCTCGCCGAGCGGGACCGTACGGTCGGCGCCGGGCTGGTGCTCGCCCTCGCCTGCACCCTGAAGTGGACGGCCTGGCCCGCGCTGCCGGTCGCCGTCCTGCTGCTCTGGCGGCTCTACGGCCGACGGCCCGCGGCCCGGACCGCGCTGATCGGGGTCGGGGTGAGCACGCTGGTGATCCTGCCGTCCGCGCTGGCCCAGCCGGACGCGCTGCGCGAACAGGTGGTGCGCTTCCCGCTCGGGATGACGGCGATCCGCACCCCGGCGGGCAGCCCGCTGCCCGGCAAGGTGCTGGCCGGGCTCGGGCCGACCGGGCACGCGATCTCGCTGGCGCTGATGACGGTGGCCCTGGTCGCGGTGGCGATCTGGCTGCTGGCCCGGCCGCCGGTCTCCGCGATCGCGGCGGCCGACCTGCTGGCCGCCGGGCTCGCGATCGCCTTCATGCTGGCCCCGGCCGGACGGTTCGGGTACCTGGCGCTGCCGGCGGTGCTGGTGATCTGGCCCCGGCTGGCGGCCGGGCGCCGGAGCAGCCGGCGCCCGGCCCCGCCCGGCCGGGTGCGGGGAAGGCCGCAGCCCGCCCTGCCGCGAGGCTGAGCGGGCTGCGGCGTACGGCTCCGGGGGGCTCAGCGGCCGCCGGCGGCCTTCAGGACGGAGGCGACGGCCGGGCCGGCCGCGTCCACGCCGTGGCCGCCGCCCTGCACCTCGGCGGCCACCGCGATGTTGCCGCGGTAGGCGGTGAACCAGCTGTTGGTGACGTCGACGCCGGCGACCTCGGCGGAGCCGGTCTTGGCACCCGCGTTGTCGGTGATGCCGGCCATCACCTCCTTGGCGGTGCCGCCGGTGGCGGTGGCCGCCATCATCGTCTTCAGCTTGCCGGCCACGTCCGGGGAGAGCGGGCGGGCGGCCTTCTGCTGCGGCAGCTCGGCGACCAGGATCGGCTGCTTGAACTCGCCGCTCTGCACGGTGGCGGTGACCGAGGCGATGGCCAGCGGGTTCATCTGGACCTTGCCCTGGCCGATGTAGTTCATCGACTGCTCGTCCTTGTTGGTGCCCGGGTCCGGCACCCGGCCGTCGGCGTTGGGCAGGCCGGTCTTCCACTCCAGGCCGATCCCGAAGACGTCCTTGGCCTCGCCGGCGAGGCTGGTCGGCTTCAGGCTGGCCAGGCCCTGATTGATGAAGGCCGTGTTGCAGGACATCATGAAGTCCTGCTGGAGCGTGTTGTTCGGGAAGGCGCCCGGGAACGAGTTCGGGATCGGGTGCGCGTTGCCGCTCTTCTCCGGGCAGGCCACCACGGTGTCCGGGTTGACCCCGGCCTCCAGCAGCGCCGCCGAGGTGACGATCTTCATCGTCGAGCCCGGTGCGAGCAGCCCGGTGAAGGCCCGGTTCTGGCCGTTGGACGGTGAGTTGGCGAAGGCCAGCACCTGACCGGTGCTCGGCTCGATCGCGACGATGGAGGCGGGCTTGCCGCCCAGGTCGGTCATCGCCTTCTCGGCGGCGGCCTGGAGGGTGTTGTCGATGGTCACCTTGAACGGCTTGCCCGGCTTCGGCTCGACGATGGTGAACAGCTTGTCCGCGGCGCCCTTGCCGGTCGGGTCGGAGATCACCACCGCGCTGCCCGCGTCCTGCTCCTTCGCCGGGTCCGGCGGCAGCAGCTTGTTGGCGTTCTCCTGGAGGGTGTTCATCAGCGCCGGGGTGAGCGAGGCGCCCTGGACCGGCTTGCCGTTGCGGTCGACCACGGTGGACGGCGGGGAGTAGACCGGCTGGACGGCGATGGTCTCGTTGCCGGACAGGTGGGGGTGGATCACCGACGGGGCCCAGTGCACGGCCGGGGTGTTGTCGCTCATCTTCACGACGCCCAGGAAGCCCTGGTAGTCCCAGGCCCGGTTGGTGCCCGCGAACTCGGCGCGCGCCTTGAAGGACATCAGCGTGCCGGTGGGCCCGGGCGTGGCGGTGGCGGACGGCGAGTCGGTCGCACCAGGCGTCGCGGAGGCCCCGGCGGACGGCTTGGCGGCCGGGGCGGGGGTGCCGGTGGCGGCGGCGAAGACCTGCTGGGTGGTCGGGCCGAACGGGGTGAGGGTCAGCGCGCTCGGCTTGACCTGGTCCCTGAAGGCGGTCAGCGCGGCGGTGGCCGCGGCCGGGTCGTCGGTCAGCGAGGCCGCCTTGGCGATGTCGCCGGCCGCCCAGGCCGCCAGGAAGTCCTTCGTGCCGGCTGCCGCCTGCTCGGCCGACGGCGGTTCGGCGACCACCGTACGGGGCTTCTTGCCGCCGGACCCGCCCGAGTCGCTCATCAGGCTGTACGCGCCGTAGCCGCCGCCCGCGAGGACGGCGATGGACACGCCGGTGATGATGCCGATCTTCGCGCCACTGCGCATGGTGGAGTTCCCCCAGGGGTCTCGCGGCCGGGCGCAACCGGCCGGGGCCGGAAACGCGGTACCCCCCCACCCTAGGCAGCGCGGATCGGTGCGCCGGCGAATTGCCCGGGACTTGTGACGGATCTGGTACGTGTCGTGCACCGTATACGGACGGTTCGCGGGAACCCGGTGTGCGCGGGGCGGCGGATCAGATCCAGGTGTTGAACCAGATCCGTCGGCGCCAGTCCTCCAGCGGGATGGTCTGCCCGGTGAACAGCGGGAAGAAGAACAGGAAGTTCCAGACGATCAGCAGGATCAGCAGGCCGGCCGCCGAGGAGCCGATGATCCGGCGGTCCCGGGAGGCGCCGGCCGGGCCGATCAGGGCGCCGACCAGCATCGTCACGGCGAGCACCAGGAACGGGACGAAGACCACCGCGTAGAAGAGGAAGATCGTCCGCTGCTGGTAGGCGAACCAGGGCAGGTAGCCGGCGGCCAGGCCGCAGAGCAGCGCGCCCGCCCGCCAGTCCCGCCGGGCCGCCCAGCGCCACAGGCAGTAGGCCAGCGCCGCGACGCCCGTCCACCACAGCAGCGGGGTGCCGATGCCCAGCACCTCGCGGGCGCAGTCGGCGGCGGTGCAGCCGGCCTGGCCGTACTTGGGGGACTCGTAGTAGAAGGACACCGGCCGGCCCAGCACCAGCCAGGACCACGGGTTGGACTGGTAGGTGTGCGGGTCGCTCAGGCCGACGTGGAAGTCGTAGACCGTCGAGTGGTAGTGCCACAGGGCGCGCAGGCCCTCGGGTATCCACGGGTAGTCGGTGGAGCGCCCGGCCGCCCAGTCCCGGCCCCAGCCGCCCTGGCCGGGGGCGGTGCTGCTGGCGAACCAGCCCCACCAGGACGCGATGTAGACCGCGGCCGAGACCACGACGACCGAGACGAAGGCCGGCACCACGTCCCGGGCGAGCACCGCCAGGAACGGGCGCGGGGCGCCGGCCAGGCGGCGGGCGCCGACGTCCCAGAGCACGGTCATCAGGCCGAAGGCCGCCATGACGTACAGGCCGCTCCACTTGGTGGCGCAGGTCAGGCCGACGCAGACGCCGGCCGCGATCCGGTACGGGCGCCAGCCCAGGTTCAGCCGCTGGGCGAGTGCGGCGTTCTCGGCCCCGCCCAGCTTCTCCGCCAGCAGCGCCCGGGTGCGGTCGCGGTCCAGCAGCAGGAAGCCGAAGGCGGCGAGCGTCCAGAACATCACCACCAGGTCGAGCAGGGCGGCCCGGCTGAGCACCAGGTGCAGGCCGTCCACCGAGAGCAGCAGGCCCGCCACGCAGCCCAGCAGCGTGGAGCGGAACATCCGGCGGGCGATCCGGGCCACCATCAGCACCGACAGGGTGCCGAGCAGGGCCACCGCGAACCGCCAGCCGAAGGGGTTCATGCCGAACAGCTGCTCGCCCGCGCCGATGATCCACTTGCCCACCGGCGGGTGCACCACGTACGAGGGCGTCGCCCGGTACGGGACGGCCGCGCCCGGCGTCATGATCGTGGTGTTGGCGTCCTCCGGCCAGCTGATCTCGTAGCCGCCGTGCCAGAGCGCGTAGGCGTCCTTGGCGTAGTACGTCTCGTCGAAGATGATCGCGTGCGGCTGCCCGAGGCCGGTGAACCGCAGCAGGCCGGCGAACACCGCCACCGCGACCGGACCCAGCCAGCCGGCCCAGCGGCAGAGGAAGAACCACAATCCCTGCGGCAGCGAGATGCCCACCCGCAGCAGCAGCGGCGACTGCGGCACCTCCCGGGGTGTCACCCGGGGGCCGTCCGGCATCGGCGGCGCCAGGCGCTCGGTGAGCGTCCCCGCGGGACGGGCGGTGTAGCCGTACCGGGCCAGGCGTTCGCGCCAGTCGGCGGGTCCGGTCCGGGGTGAGCGGGGGGACGGCAGACCGACGCCGCCGTCCGCGGAGTGGTCCGTACCAGTGGGCGTCTGCGCCGCCGTGTCGCCGTTCATCCGCCACATCGTAGGGGCGCTCTTCGTACGCGTGTCCGCTCCCTCGGAAGCTGCCCGAATCGTCACCAAAAGCCCAGGGCGCTCGGCAGCTGCAAGGATGGGGACCGTGACAGGAGTACTCGTTCTCGCAGGCACCCCCATCGGCGACGTCTCGGACGCCCCGCCCCGGCTGGTCAACGAACTGGCCACGGCGGACGTGATCGCGGCCGAGGACACCCGGCGGCTGCGCCGGCTCACCCAGGCGCTCGGGGTGACCCCGGCGGGACGGGTGGTCTCCTACTTCGAGGGCAACGAGGTCGGCCGCACCCCCGAACTGGTCGAGGCGCTGCTCGGCGGCGCCCGGGTGCTGCTGGTCACCGACGCCGGCATGCCCTCGGTCTCCGACCCCGGCTACCGGCTGGTCGCCGCCGCCGTGGCCGCCGACGTCAAGGTCACCGCGGTGCCCGGACCCTCGGCGGTGCTCACCGCGCTCGCGCTGTCCGGCCTGCCGGTGGACCGCTTCACCTTCGAGGGCTTCCTGCCGCGCAAGAGCGGCGACCGGGCCCGGCAGCTCGCCTCGATCGCCGCCGAGCCGCGCACCATGGTCTTCTTCGAGGCCCCGCACCGGATCGCCGAGGCGCTGACGGCGATGGCCGAGGCGTTCGGGCCGGAGCGGCCGGCCGCCGTCTGCCGCGAGCTCACCAAGACCTACGAGGAGGTCAAGCGCGGGCCGATCGGCGAGCTCGCGGCCTGGGCGGCCGAAGGCGTCAAGGGCGAGATCACCGTCGTGGTCGCCGGCGCCCCGCCGGCCGCGCCGCAGGAACTGACTCCGGCGGAGCTGGCCCGGCTGGTGGCCGTCCGCGAGGAGGCCGGGGAGCGCCGCAAGGAGGCCATCGCGGCCGTCGCGGCGGAACTCTCGCTGCCCAAGCGGGAGGTTTTCGACGCGGTCGTGGCGGCGAAGAAGGAAAGCCTGGAGGGCGGCCCGGGAAAGCGGTGAATTCCGGGGCTTGCGTTGCTCACGGGGAGTCGTACCGTGGAGGGAAGGCCCCGGTAAACACCCTCTGAGCTGAAGTTTCGGTCGCGGTTCCCGGTCTTGGGGAGGCCCTTCGTATAGGGCTTCCCAACCCGCATCCAAGTCTTCACAAGTGGGGCATCGGCCGAGGCGGTCCGGGCATTTCCTGGAAGGGAAAGACCCAGCCGGACGAACGTCCGGCGGGCGCTGGGAGACGGCTATGAGCGATGTTGTCGGCAGCCCCCGCGGTGGCAATGCGCTGAGCACGGCAGGCCTGGCCGGCCGGCCGCACACTCCCGTCGAGACCGTACGGGAGGCCTACTCCTTCGCGTGCCTGCGCTGCGGGTACGGCTGGGAGCAGGCGTACGACATCGAGCACCACGTGGCCAGGGACGGGCACGTCGTGTTCGAGTACCACGCCAACGGCGGCCGGGTGCCGTCCCCGCTGCTCAAGCCGACCTGCCCGGGGTGCGGCGGCCACACCGTGCGGATCATGCGCGAGGGCCGGGTGGCCAGCGCGGACCAGCAGTTCCAGCACGCCCCCGGCTACCCGGCGCACGCCGAGCCGGCCGGGGCGCCCCCGGTGGTCGAGCCCGTCCGGCCGCGCGGACGCTGGGCCCGGTTCTGGTCGCGGCTGCTGGGCTGACACCGGGGCGACGCAGGAGGGACCGCCCCCGGCCGGGAGACAACTCGGTCGAGGGCGGTCCGCGCGCCCGACTAAGCTTTCCGACCATGGCGGCCACTGCAGACCACAGCACCACCGGGGCGAGTGCCCCGGCGTACTACGTTTCCACCCCGATCTACTACGTCAACGATCGCCCGCACCTGGGCCACGCGTACACCACCGTGGCGGGCGACGTCCTCACCCGCTGGCACCGCCAGCGCGGCGAGAAGGTGTGGTACCTGACCGGCACCGACGAGCACGGTCAGAAGATCATGCGGACCGCCGAGACGAACGGCGTCAGCCCGCAGGAGTGGTGCGACAAGCTGGTCGAGGAGGCCTGGAAGCCGCTCTGGGAGCACCTGGAGATCGCCAACGACGACTTCATCCGCACCACCGAGGAGCGGCACACCGCCCGGGTGCAGGAGTTCGTCCAGGACCTGTACGACAAGGGCGAGATCTACAAGGGCGGCTACTCCGGCCCGTACTGCGTCGGCTGCGAGGAGTTCAAGCTCCCGTCCGAGCTGCTCGACGGCGCGACCGCGGACGAGAAGCTCTGCGCCGTGCACAAGCGGCCGGTCGAGTGGCTGGAGGAGGAGAACTACTTCTTCCGCCTCTCCGCCTACGGCCCGCAGCTGCTGGAGTTCTACGCGGCGAACCCGGACTTCATCCAGCCGGCCTCGGCCCGCAACGAGGTGCTGCGCTTCGTCGAGCAGGACCTCAAGGACCTCTCGATCTCCCGCTCCACCTTCGACTGGGGCGTGCCGCTGCCCTGGGACGAGAAGCACGTCCTCTACGTGTGGGTCGACGCGCTGCAGAACTACATCACCGCGGCCGGCTACGGCAGCGACCCGGAGCGCTTCGCCGAGCTGTGGCCCGCCTCCGTCCACCTGGTCGGCAAGGACATCCTGCGGTTCCACGCCGTCATCTGGCCCGCCATGCTGATGGCCGCCGGACTGCCGCTGCCCAAGCGGGTCGTGGCCAACGGCTGGCTGATGGTCGGCGGCGAGAAGATGTCCAAGTCCAACCTGACCGGCATCGCGCCCACCGACCTGACCTCGCACTTCGGGGTGGACGCGTACCGCTACTACTTCCTGCGGGCGATCCCGTTCGGCACCGACGGCTCGTTCTCCTGGGAGGACTTCACCGCCCGGTACACCTCCGAGCTGGCCAACGACTTCGGCAACCTGGCCTCCCGGGTCGCCGCGATGGTCGGCAAGTACTTCGACGGGGTGCTGCCTTCCGCGACTGCCGCGGGCGACGCCGAGCAGGCCGTGGCGGACGGTCTGACCAGGGCCGTCGAGACGGCCGACCGGAAGATCGGCGAGGAGCTGGACTTCGCCGGCGGCCTCGCGGCGATCTTCGAGTTCGTCAAGCAGGTCAACGGCTACCTCACCGAGCAGGAGCCCTGGAAGGTCGCCAAGGACGACTCGGCCGAGGGCCGGGCCCGCCTGGCCACCATCCTCTACACCGCCGCCGAGGCGCTGCGCGCCACCGCCGTGCTGCTCAACCCGGTGATGCCGTCCACCGCCGAGAAGCTGTGGGCCTCGCTGGGCGCCGAGGCCGCCGGGCTGGGCGCGCTCTCCGCGCAGACCGTCGCCACCGTGGCCGACTGGGGCCGGCTGCCCGCCGGTGCCACCGTCACCAAGGGCGAGATCCTCTTCCCGCGCCTCGAAGAGAAGCCGACCGCCTGACATGGCTGCCAAGGACGACCGGTCGACCCCGCCGCCGCTGCCGGAACCCCTGGCGGTGGCGGTGGCCGACTCGCACACCCACCTGGACATGCAGTCCGGCACCCCGGCCGAGGGCCTGGCGAAGGCCGCCTCGGTCGGGGTCGCCACGGTGGTCCAGGTGGGCTGCGACGTGCCCGGCTCGCGCTGGGCCGCCGAACTGGCGGCGCAGTACGAGCAGGTGCACGCGGCCGTCGCCCTGCACCCCAATGAGGCGCCGCGGATCTTCCTCGGCGACTCGGACGGCTGGTCCGGGCAGCAGCGGAAGGCCGGCGGCGCCGCCGCGCTGGACGAGGCGCTCGCCGAGATCGACCGGCTCGCCGCACTGCCGCAGGTGGTGGCGGTCGGCGAGACCGGCCTGGACTACTTCCGCACCGGGCCGGAGGGCGTGGAGATCCAGAAGGAGTCGTTCCGCCGCCACATCGAGATGGCCAAGCGGCACGGCAAGGCCCTGGTCATCCACGACCGGGACGCCCACGAGGACGTCATCGCCGTCCTGCTGGAGGAGGGCGCCCCGGAACGGACGGTCTTCCACTGCTACTCCGGCGACGCGGAGATGGCGAAGACCTGCGCCGAGTACGGCTGGTACCTCTCCTTTGCCGGCCCGGTCACCTTCAAGGCCAACCAGCCGCTGCGCGACGCCCTGCTCGCCACCCCGCTGGACCGGATCCTGGTCGAGACCGACGCCCCGTTCCTCACCCCGCACCCCTACCGCGGCCGCCCGAACGCCCCGTACCTGATCCCGGTCACGGTGCGCTCGATGGCCGCCACCCTGGGGCTGGCCGAGGAC
Organism: Kitasatospora sp. NPDC093102; assembly: GCF_040683915.1. Lineage (NCBI taxonomy): Bacteria > Bacillati > Actinomycetota > Actinomycetes > Kitasatosporales > Streptomycetaceae > Kitasatospora > Kitasatospora sp. NPDC093102. The sequence continues at coordinate 66,540 of NZ_JBFBFA010000020.1, forward strand.
GAGCTGTCCGCGGCCATCGCGGCGAACACCGCCCGGGCCTTCGGCTACTGAGCCCTGCCTCTGCTGAGCCCTGCCTCCGCCCACTGGGCCGGATCGAGCGGTGCCCTTCGGATCGGCGAGTCCGGAGGGCACCTCCGGCGCCCGTATCCTTGGCGCGTGAGCACCACCGACCCCACCCCTGACAGCCGCCCCCAGCCTCCGGCCGGGGGGACCCCCTTGCTGGGCAGCGCCGACATCCGGGAGCTGGCGGCCGCGTTCGGCGTGAAGCCGACCAAGCAGCGCGGGCAGAACTTCGTCATCGACGGCAACACCGTGCGGCGGATCGTCCGCGCCGCCGAGGTGACGGAGCAGGACGCGGTGGTGGAGGTCGGGCCCGGGCTCGGCTCGCTCACGCTGGCGCTGCTGGAGGTGGCGCGGCACGTGACCGCGGTCGAGATCGACCCGGTGCTGGCGCGGCACCTGCCGGACACCGTCGCGGCCCGGATGCCGGGCAAGGCGGACGCGTTCGACCTGGTGTTCAGCGACGCCATGGAGGTCACCGAGCTGCCCGGGCCGGCGCCCACCGCGCTGGTCGCCAACCTCCCGTACAACGTCGCGGTGCCCGTCCTGCTGCACATGCTGGCGACCTTCCCCAGCATCGAGCGGACCCTGGTGATGGTTCAGAGCGAGGTCGCCGACCGGCTCGCCGCCAAGCCTGGCAACAAGGTGTACGGAGTCCCGTCGGTCAAGGCCAACTGGTACGCCGACGTGAAGCGGGCCGGCGCCATCGGGCGGAACGTGTTCTGGCCCGCCCCCAACGTCGACTCCGGGCTGGTCTCGCTGATCCGCCGCGAGCCGCCGAGGACCAGCGCCAGCCGCGAGGAGGTGTTCGCGGTGGTCGACGCCGCGTTCGCCCAGCGGCGCAAGACCCTGCGTGCTGCGCTGGCCGGCTGGGCGGGCTCCGCCGCCGGGGCCGAGCAGGCGCTCGCGGCGGCCGGCATCGACCACAAGCTGCGCGGCGAGATGCTGACGGTGGAGCAGTTCGCCGCGATCGCCGAGCACAAGCCCGCCGAGCACAGGACGGAGCAGTCCGCGTGATCACCGTACGGGTACCGGCCAAGGTCAACGTCCAGCTGGGGGTCGGCGGGCTGCGCGCCGACGGCTTCCACGACCTGGCCAACGTCTTCTTCGCCGTCGCCCTCGGGGACGAGGTCACCGCCACCGACGGGGAGGGCGTGACGCTGAGCTGCTCCGGGCCGGACGCCGCCGTCGTCCCGCTGGACGACAGCAACCTCGCCGCCCGCGCCGCCCGGCTGCTCGCCGCCCACCACGGCATCGCCGACCCGGGCGTGCACCTGCACATCGCCAAGGCCATCCCGGTGGCCGGCGGGATGGCCGGCGGCAGCGCCGACGGCGCTGCGGCACTGGTCGCCTGCGACGCGCTCTGGCAGCTGGACACCCCGCTTCCGGTGCTGCTGGAGCTGGCCGCCGAACTCGGCTCCGACGTGCCGTTCGCCCTGCTCGGCGGCGTCGCGCTGGGTCGCGGCCGGGGCGAGATCCTGGAGCCGCTGGCCGTCGAGGGCACCTTCCACTGGGTCTTCGCGGTCGCCGAGGGCGGTCTGTCCACCCCCGCCGTGTTCCGCGAGTGCGACCGGCTGCGCGAGGAGGCCGGCACCGGCTCCAGCGACACCGACGTCCCCACCCCGGACGCCGACCCGGCGCTGCTCGCCGCGCTCGCCGAGGGCGACGCCGTCGCGCTGGCCGCCGCGCTCGCCAACGACCTCCAGCCCGCCGCGCTCTCGCTGCGACCCGCACTCGCCGCCACCCTGCGGGCCGGCACCGAGGCGGGCGCGCTCGGGGCGCTGGTCTCCGGCTCCGGGCCGACCTGCGCCTTCCTGGTCAAGGACGCCGAGGCCGCCGCCGAGGTGGCCGAAGCGCTGAGGGCCTCCGGCACCTGCCGGACCGCGCACGCCACCCACGGGCCGGTGCCGGGGGCCTCCGTAGCGGGCTGACGCGGTGAAGGTGCCGCGGCGGGCCCATTAGGCTGGAGAGATCGGGGTGTCCCCGAGAGGGGTGCCCGGCCGTCGAGCGGTGGGCCGCCCCGCGACCGCCGAACCCAGGAGCGCAGCACACGTGGCCGTCAACCTCGCCACCATCGAGTCCGTCACGAAGGTCTACGGCACCCGCACCCTGCTGGACGCGGTCAGCCTGGGCGTCAGCGAGGGCGACCGGATCGGCGTCGTCGGCCGCAACGGCGACGGCAAGACCACCCTGATCCGGATGCTCGCCAAGCTGGAGGAGCCGGACGGCGGCCGGATCACCCACTCCGGCGGGCTGCAGATGGCCGTCCTCACCCAGCACGACTCGCTCGACCCCGAAGCCACCATCCGGCACGAGGTGATCGCCGACCGGGCCGACCACGAGTGGCTCGGCGACGCCCGGATCCGCGACATCATCGAGGGCCTCTTCGGCGGCCTCGACCTGCCCGGCTTCGCCGACGGCCTGGACACCGTCATCGGCCCGCTCTCCGGTGGCGAGCGCCGCCGGATCGCCCTCGCCAAGCTGCTGCTCGGCTCGCCCGACCTGGTCGTCCTCGACGAGCCCACCAACCACCTCGACGTCGAGGGCATCAACTGGCTCGCCGAGCACCTCCAGAAGCGCCGCTCCGCTCTGGTCTGCGTCACCCACGACCGCTGGTTCCTCGACCAGGTCTGCACCCGGATGTGGGACGTCCAGCACGGCGAGGTGCACGAGTACGAGGGTGGCTACTCCGACTACGTCTTCGCCCGCGCCGAGCGCTCCCGGATCGAGGCCGTCGAGGAGCAGAAGCGCCAGAACATGGCCCGCAAGGAGCTGGCCTGGCTGCGCCGCGGCGCCCCCGCCCGCACCTCCAAGCCGCGCTACCGGATCGAGGCCGCCAACGCCCTGATCGCGGACGTGCCGGAGCCGCGCGACAAGTCCGAGCTGATGAAGTTCGCCAACGCGCGGCTCGGGAAGACGGTCTTCGACCTGGAGGGCGTGACCGTCAAGGCCGGCCCGAAGCTGCTGCTGGAGAACGTCACCTGGCAGCTCGGCCCCGGCGACCGGATCGGTCTGCTCGGCGTCAACGGCGCCGGCAAGACCTCGCTGCTGCGCGCCCTGCGCGACGCGTACGCCTCGGAGGGCGACGTCCAGCCGACTTCGGGCGTCATCAAGGTCGGCAAGACCGTGCGGCTGGCCTACCTGTCGCAGGAGGTCGCCGAGCTGGACCCGGCGACCCGGGTGCTCCAGGCCGTCGAGCAGGTCCGCTCGCGGGTCGACCTCGGCAAGGGCCGGGAGATGAGCGCCGGCCAGCTGTGCGAGCAGTTCGGCTTCGGCAAGGACAAGCAGTGGACGCCGGTCGGCGACCTCTCCGGTGGCGAGCGGCGCCGGCTCCAGCTGCTGCGGCTGCTGATGGACGAGCCCAACGTGCTGTTCCTGGACGAGCCCACCAACGACCTGGACATCGAGACGCTCAACCAGCTGGAGGACCTGCTCGACGGCTGGCCCGGCTCGATGATCGTCATCAGCCACGACCGCTTCTTCATCGAGCGCACCACGGACACCGTCCAGGCGCTGCTCGGCGACAAGAAGATGCGGATGCTGCCGAACGGCGTGGACGAGTACCTGGAGCGCCGGGCCCGGATGGCCGCCGCCGCGGTACCCGCTGCCGCTCCGGCCGCGTCGGGCGCGTCGGCTGCCTCGGGTACCTCGACTGCCGAGAGCGCTGCTCCCGCGCTGTCCGGCGGGGACCTGCGGGCGGCGAAGAAGGAGATGCAGAAGCTGGAGCGGCAGATCGCCAAGCTGGACGAGAAGGAGTCCAAGCTGCACGCCCAACTCGCCGAGCACGCCGCCGACTTCTCCAAGGTCGCGGAGCTGGACGCGCAGCTGCGCGCGGTCCGGGAGGAGAAGGAGGAGCTGGAGATGAGCTGGCTGGAGCTGGCCGAGCAGGTCTGAGCCGGGTCAGCCGGTGCGGAGGAGCGTTTCGAGCTCCTCCGCCGCACGGCCCAGCGCGCTGCGCGTCGGGTCGTGCGGGGCGGTCGGACCGGCCGCCGGGTTCGTCGGCGGACGGTGCGCCCGGGCGGCGGCGGTCAGCTCGTCCAGCGCCTGCCGCACCCGGTCGACCTCGGCCGGGTCCGGCACCCGGCCGCCGTACCGGATCTGCGCCGCGAAGGCCGCCACCGCGCCGCCCAGCCGTTCCAGCGCCGCCGTCGCCGGCAGCCACCGCTCGGCCAGCCGGCCGGTGGGCGGGGGCTCGGCCAGCCCCTGCTGCACCTCCCGGCGGGCGTCCGCCAGCGACCGGTAGGCCGTGCGGCGCAGCCACACCTGGGCGCTGCCGTTCCGGAGGACGGAGTCGAGGTAGGCCCGCAGCGCCGTTGCCGCGTCGACCAGCCTGGGCTCGATCCGGTGGCGCGGGCGCTCCGGCCACAGCAGGTAGCCGAACAGCAGGACGACCGCGCTGGCCAGTACGGTGTCCAGGACCCGGGGCCAGAACTCGGCGGCGCTGCTCTGCCCTCCCAGCTGGAGCAGGACCAGTGCCATCGGCGTCATCACCACGGTGTTCAGCCCGTAGTGCGCCGCCGTGGCGTACGGGAGCAGGGCCACGCAGAGGGCGGCCATCGCGGTCAGCGCCCACTCGTCGGTGGTGACCATGAGCAGCGCCGCGGTCACGGCCACCCCGAGCACCGTGCCGACCGAGCGGCTCACGGCGCGCAGGAACACCGAGCCGAGGTCCGGCTTCAGCACGAAGGCGATCGTCATCGGCACCCAGTAGCTCTTGCTGAGCGGGTAGTTGGCAGTGATCGCCGAGCCGACCGCGATGCACAGCGCGACCCGCAGCCCGTACCGGACCGAACCCCGGGACAGCAGCCGCACCCGCAGCCGCCAGGGGTCCGGCGGCGGCGCGGGGGCGGTGCCGAGCCGGGTGTCGCGACCGGCCACGGTGTCGGCGGCGGCGCGCAGCGCCACGTCCAGGGCCTGCCGCGAAGGGGTGTCGGGCCGCCAGTCCGGGACGGCGACCTCGCCGCCGCCCTGCCGCACGGCGGCCGCCAGCCGGTTCGGGACCTCGGCCACCTCCGGCGGGACCGGGCGGCGGGCCCACAGCAGGCCGGTCGCCGCCTCGGTGGCGGCGAGGGCGGCCTCGTACATCCGGCCGCGGCGGTCCTTACGGTCGCGGTGGTCCCGCTGGTCTCCGGGGTCCCGACGGTTTCGGCGGCTCGTGCCGAGGAGGTCCTGGAGCTGGTTCAGGCGGGCCGTCAGCACCTGGCGGGAGGCGGCCGCCCGCGGGCCGCCCAGGTCGGCGAGCGTGCGGCCGAGCGCGTCGTACGCGGCGGCCAGCGCCCGGTTGCGCGGATCCGCGGTGGGCCGGTTCGGCGCCCCCGCCGGCAACCCGAGCAGCACCACGAACGCGGCCCCGACCGGCAGCATCGGCGCCGCCGCCCACCACGGCTGCGGCAGCGGCATCCCACTGCCCAGCGCGGCCGACACCAGCAGCAGCATCCCGGCCGCCGAACCACGCGGACCGGTCGCGCTCAGTGCGCCGGAGGCGAAGGCGGTCAGCGTCAGCGCGACACCCAGGACGAGGCCGTCCGCGTCGGCGTGCTGGAGGGCGGTGCCGATCAGCATGCCGAGCGCGGAGGCGAGGACGGCCGTCCCGATCCTGGCGGCCCGAAGCCTGCCCGGCTCGACGCGGTCGTTCATCGTCGCGTGCATCGCCCCGAGCCCGGCGAACACTCCCAAGTCCAGCCGGTGCGCCAGCAGCCCCACCGCCAACGGCACCGCCATGCCCACCGCCGCCCGCACCATCAGCGCCACCGGAACCGGCGGCCGCGCGGGCCGCGCGGCACGGGCCCACCAGGGGGAAGAGGAGGCGTCGGAGGAGCTCACGCGGTCACGTCCGTTCTGCGGCCTTGGGTCGCTGCTGTGCGACATTGCGCGGCAGATGGGGCGTACCGGGCCAGTCTACCCAGGGCCGCGGTGACGGCTCGTACGTGTCAAGTTCGTACCGATCGCGTACGGGCGGGCCAAGGGCCCTGCCGGTGCGACGGGGGTGGTGGCTACGATGACGGAGGCGGAAACCGTCCACAGGGCGGACGGTGCACCGACCAGGACGGTACGAACCAGAAGTTGACGGTGTGTTTGCGGCCTGCGGCCGCCCGGGAAGCCCCGGGCGCGACCGGCCGTACGGGGGAGAGGTGAACTGCTGTGGCAGAAGCTAACGGGAACGGGTCGGAGACTCCTGCACCGGCGAACCCTTCGGGGGACACGACGCCGTTCATGCTGGAGCAGAAGCTTCCATGGCCTATGGGCGGTATCAACATCGCCCCCATCGTCAGCACGGTGCAGACCAACGTCAGCGCCGGTGACCTGGTGGCGGCCTTCGGGAAGCAGAACGTCAAGGTCGAGATCGACACACTCACCGAGTTCACGAGGAAGATCGAAGCCCTGCTCCTGGTGATGGAGGGGTCTGCGGCCGCGCCCTACAACGTGCAGGAGCAGAAGCTGCAGGGGCAGCACCTTGCCAGTGCGACGTTCGTCGAGGCAACAGATCTGACGACTGCCTATGGCAAGGTGCACGCGGAACTCGTCAAGCTTCACAAGGATTTCGTCTCTCAGATCCAGGCGATGAAGGACGCGGTCTCGACGACGGCGACCCGCTACTCGACCAATGAGGACCACACGACGTCCGAGCAGAACGCGGTCGCGCAGAACGCGGGCGTTGCCACGTCCAGCGGGTCCTCGTCCAAGCGGACCGAAGTCGGCTACTGACGGTGACTTGAGTGAGAGAGATACGGGGAGACGGGGAGTAGGCATTGTCAGGCGGAACCGATTTCGAGAACACCAGCCACAAGGCGCTCATCGCGATGGTCGAGAAAACCAATCCCGCGATCGTGTTGACCCGTGGCACTCAGCTCCAGTCGGCGGGACGTGTACTGAAGGAGCTGAGCGCAGCACTCAAGTCGCACGTCGGCAACGTCACCTGGGAAGGGCCGGCTGCTGAGGGCTTCAAGACCTGGGCCGGTAACCTGCAGCAGTCCGCCGAGAAGCTGGGCGCCTATTCGGCGAGCGCCGGTGATGCCATGCACCTGGCCGGGGAGGCACTCAGCACCGCCAAGGCCGCTATGCCGCCAGAGCCGAAGGACGCCCTCAACTGGGTGGAGACGCGCAAGACGCAGAAGCCCGATCCCGTGGTGCTCCAGCAAATGCAGCTGGTCTCCATCAAGCCGGTCGGCAGCGCCCCCAGCACGTCGGAGGTTGACGCTGCGATGAGGCGCAGTATCGGTGACAAGTGGGTCACCGAAACGCAGGCCATGGCTGGGACGCGCGAGATCTACATGGCGCACCAAGAAGCCATCCACCAGATGGAGAAGCTGGCGCAGGCGTACGTCGCGGCAGCGACGACGCTCAACGGGCTGGGCGACGGCGTGGTGCTGCCTGGGACGCCTGGCTCGGATAGGAACCGTAACGACTCGACCACCGCCTCGGGTGGTAGCGGCGGCTCTGCCGGATCCGGAGGTTCTGTTCGTGCTCCCCGCACGGGCAGCGGCAGCACCGGTGGGACTGTCCGTCCCGCGGGCGGCGGAGGCCACGGTGGCGGCACGGTCCTGCCCGAGGGGCCGGGATCGGGCGGTCCCGGCCCGTCCAGCTCTGGCTACACCCCGGCCCCGCCGCACGGCGGCGGCCAGCTACCGCCCGCGCCGCAGGACCCGGGGACCTCGACTCCGCCGTCCTACCCGTCGGACCCGGTCAACCGTCCGGGCACCGACCTCAACAGCCTGCCCCCCGCGCCCACCTTGCCTACCCAGACCGGCCCGTACGGCCCCGGCGGCGGCCAGCTGCCTATGGACGGACCGACCACTCTCCCCGGCTACCCGAATGGGCCGAGTGGCCCGAACACCGGACCCGGCGTCCCCGGGGGAGGCCCGGTTCCGGGCTTCCCGGTCGGACCGGGCGGCGGGACGTTCCAGAACAAGGGCGGCGGCCAGATCCAGCCGCGTACAACCCCGTTCGGCGGCGGCCCGGGGCAGGGGAGGAGCGGCACCCCGGGGCTGCCCAGTGGGACGGTTTTCGGCGCCCGTGAGGCAGGACCGGGCGGCGGCCGGGTCGGCGGGCCGGTCGGCATGGGTGGTGGCATGCACCCCGGCATGGGTGGCGCCCACGGTGGGGCGGTCGGCGCCGGCGGCGGCTCGCGCGGCCGAGGTCTGGCCTCGACCACCGGCGGGACGGTCGGTGGTCGCAAGGGGCCGACCACGGGCGGGGAGTTCACGCCCGGCGGTACCGGCCTTCGCAACCGCGCGGCGGGCGCTGCCGAGGGCGGTGCGCAGTCCAGGCAGAACGGCATGATGGCCCCCGGAACGGCGGGCCACGGTGGCCGGAACGAGCGCGACCGCCGCAAGCGAGCCGACTACCTGCACGAGGACGAGGAGACCTGGACGAGCGGTACGCCGCACAGCAACCCGGACGTGATTGAGTAGGACGGCAACGACTGCCCGGCCACTGGGCCTCCCCAGTGGCCGGGCAGGCTTGTTCGGGGCACGCTTCCCGGTCGACGGAGAGATTGACGAGGAGTTGTGATGGGGCGGACGAACGCGCGAGCGCGTTGGCGGGCTGCTGCTGCGGCGCTTCTGGCGGCGGGAATCGTGGTCGGCCCGGTTGCAGTGCCCGCGGTTGCCGAGGACACGATTCGGCAGCAGCAGTGGCATCTGGATGCGATGCATGCAACGGAGATGTGGAAGATCACCAAGGGGCAGGGTGTCACTGTCGCGGTGATCGACGGCGGATTCAACCTGGAGCATCCGGATGTGGTGGGGCAGTTCCTTCCTGGTAAGGACTTCAGCGGAAGCCCCGGTGGGGTGGGCTCGTACGGCGATGGGCACGGCACAGGGATCGCCAGCCTGATCGCGGGTACCGGAAAGGGCATGGGCGGCACGGGAGCCCAAGGATTGGCCCCCGGCGTGAAGATCCTTCCGTTGAAGATCAACAACGGGTCTGTCGGGACATCGATTTCCTCTGAGTTTCTTGACCAGATCGGCCAGGCTATTGCCTATGCAGTTGACCAGGGGGCCAAGGTCATCAACATCTCGCAGGGAATTAACGCGGCAGTTCCCCTGCCGGAGGAGGTGGCCAAGTTGAACGGCGTCATCGCAACTGCAAAGGCAAAGGGTGCCCTCGTGGTGGCGAGTGTTGGAAACGAGGCGCAAAAGGGCAATCCGGTTGAGTATCCTGGCGCATTGCCAGGTGTGGTTGGCGTGGGGGCGTCGGATCGGAACGGGACGGTAACGGCGGAATCCGAGCATGGGCCGCAGGTAGCCCTTGTCGCCCCGGGCATGGATATGATTGCCGCTTGTACCTCGCCTACCGGCTACTGCAAGAGCCATGGCACCTCGGACTCCGCTGCTCTGGTGTCCGCGTCGGCGGCGCTAATCTGGTCGGTTCACCCTGAGTGGACTGCGAATCAGGTTCTGCGGGTGCTCATCAACACGGCCGGCAAGCCGACTGACGGATCGAATCGCACTGATGACGCCGGCTACGGCGCAGCTCGACCCCGAATTGCCTTGACGAATCCCGGCGACCCTGGTCCCGCAGATGTCTCGCCGATCCCGATCGTTCAGCCCACGTCTTCCGCAGCCCCGACGCCGGCAGCGAGTTCGCCTGCCACTCCTTCGGCGCCGACTCCCGCTGAGAGCCCGACCGATGTGGCGGTTGGTGCGCCGACGGCGCAGCCGAAGATGGAGGGGTCGCCGGGTTCGAGCGGCACGCTGCCGATCGTGGCGGGTGTGGTGGCCGGGTTGGTGCTGGTGGCCGGTGTGGTGTTCGCGGTGATGTGGCGTCGGCGGAAGCCGGTTGAGCAGCCTGAGGTGGCCCAGGTGCCGCCAGTGCCGTCGCAGCAGTCGATGGGGGCGGTGCCGCCGCCTCCGCCGTCGTACCAGCCGCCGGTGCCGCCGGAGGACAACCCGTACGCGAGGTAGTCGCGTCCGCGAGCCGATGACATGTGTGAGGGCGTCAGGGGAACCTGGCGCCCTCACACATGTCGGGGGCGCGGGGCGGCGGGTGGGCGCCGGGGTCACTCGGGTGGCGGCTGGTGGGGTGGGGCGGCGGTGGTGAGGGTTGGTGGTATGGATGCGGAGGGTGCTTGGCGGGTCGGGCAGGTGCGGCGGGCGGCGGCTGCGGCGCTGATCGGGACGGCGATCGAGTTCTACGACTTCTTCATTTACGGGACGGCGGCCGCGTTGGTGTTCGGGCCGGTGTTCTTTCCCGGGCTGGGCACGGTGGGGGCGCTGTTGGCGGCGTTCTCGGTGTATGCGGTGGCGTTCCTGGCCCGGCCGGTGGGGGCGGTGGTGTTCGGGCACTTCGGGGACCGGGTGGGGCGGAAGGCGACGCTGGTGGTGTCGCTGTTGCTGATGGGCCTGGCGACGGCGGCGGTGGGGCTGTTGCCGGGGTTCGGGGTGTGGGGGTGGTGGGCACCGGCGGCGCTGGTGGTGCTGCGGGTGTGTCAGGGCGTCGGGTTGGGCGGGGAGTGGGGCGGGGCGGCGCTGCTGATCGCGGAGAACGCGCCGCCCGGGCGGCGGGGCCGGTACGGGGGGTTCCTGCAGCTGGGGCCGACGATCGGGTTCGTGCTGGCGAACGGGGTGTTCCTGGCGCTTCAACTCGGCCTGGACGAAGGGGCGTTCCGTGCGTGGGGCTGGCGGGTGCCGTTCCTGGCCTCGTTCGTCATGGTCGTGGTGGGGCTGTTCGTCCGGTTGCGGGTCGAGGAGTCGCCGTTGTTCCGGACGGAGGAGCGCCGGGAGCGGCTGCCGGTGATGGAGGTGCTGCGCGAGCACTGGCGCCCGGTGTTGGCGGGCAGCGGGGCGATCACCGTGGGGTACGCGCTGTTCTACCTGACCACGACGTACACGCTGGCGTACGCGACCACCGGGCTCGGGGTGGCGAGCACGCTGGTGCTGTCGATGCTGCTGGCCGGCGCGGTGGGCATGGCCGTGACGGTCTGGCTGAGCGCCTCGCACAGTGACCGGTGGGGGCGGCGGCGGACCCTGGGGTGGGCGACGGGCCTGGCCGCGGTCTGGTCGCTGGTGTTGTTCCCGCTGCTGGAGACGGTGAGCCGGCCGCTCATGTTCGGCGCGCTGGCGGGGGCGATGGTGGTGCTGGGCTGCCTGTTCGGGCCGCTGGCGGCGTTCCTGCCGGAGCTGTTCCCGACCCGGGTGCGCTACACGGGCGCGGCGCTGACGTACAACCTGGGCGGGGTGGTCGGCGGGGCGACGACGCCGTTGGTGGCCACCCGGCTGACCGGGGCGTACGGGACGGCGCAGCCGGTGGGCTGGTACCTGGCGGTGCTGGGTGTGCTGGCCCTGGCGTGCCTGCGGATGCTGCCGGAGAACACCGGTGCGGAGCTCGGGTCGGTGGACGGCGGACGCCGCCGGGCGCCCCGGCTGGGGGCGGACCCGGCGGCGTAGGTGTGCGGCGGTTCAGCCGGCCAGTGCGGCGCGGCCGGCGAGCACGATGGCGGTGTGCCGGGCGACGCGCTCGCCCAGGTGCTCGGCGGTGGCGATGTCGGCCTTGTGGACGGCCTCCGGGCCGGCGTCGGACGGGGACGAGGCGGCGGCACCGTTGAAGAAGCCGAGCCGGTTGAGGTCGTTCTCGGAGGCGGTGGTGGCGTTCCAGCCGGGCTTGAGGCCGAGGTTGACCCAGCTCATGCCGTGCTGGGCGGCGAGGGTCTGGAAGAAGGCGAGGGTGCTCGCCTTGTCGCCGCTCTTGGACGCGGAGTTGGTGAATCCGGCCGCGACCTTGTCCTTCCAGGCGTCGGTGAACCAGCGCTTGCTGGTGGCCTCGGCGAAGACGTGGAAGGCGCCGGAGGCGGTGCCCATGTAGGTGGGGGAGCCGAAGACGATCGCGTCGGCGGCGTCCAGCTGGGCCCACTGCTCCTCGGTGATGGTGTCGACGGCGATCGGGAGGACCTCGGCACCTGCGGCGGCGGCGCCACGGGCGACGGCCTCGGCTATCACGGCGGTGTGGCCGTAGCCGGAGTGGTAGGCGAGGGCGACGGTCGGACGGATGGCGGTCATGCGGGACTCCAGGGGGACGGGCGCGGGCCGGCGGGCGGGCAGGAGGCGGGACGGGGCAGGCGCGCCGCGGTGGCACGCGGCCTCGACCTCGATCGGTCTCCAATATAGACCAGGTCTCTGTTGGTTACCAAGGGTGGATTGGAGACCTCGGGGCTACCCTGGATCCATGACGACGGAGGAAGCGGCCCGGGTCCGGGCCGGGCAGCCCACGGGGTGGGAAGTGCGGGACGGGCAGGAGTACGACGTGTTCGCCCGGCTCTGTCCCAGCCGCGACGTGTTCGCCGAGCTGGCCGACAAGTGGTCGATGCTGATCCTGATGAGCCTCCTCGGGTGCGGGCCGCAGCGCTTCTCCGAACTCCAGCGCGGGATCGGCGGGGTCAGCCGCAAGATGCTCACCCAGTCCCTGCGCAACCTGGAGCGCAGCGGCCTGGTGCTTCGTACGGTCTTTCCGGAGACGCCGCCGCGGGTGGTCTACGACCTGCTGCCGCTCGGCCGTGAGCTGGCCGAGCTGCTCGCGCCGGTCGGCCGGTGGACGGAGCGTCGCGCCGGCCGGATGATGGCGGCCCGTGAGGAGTTCGACGCGGCGCACGCCGAGGGCTGAGAGCGCGGGAACGGACGGGGCGGGGGCCGATTTCCCTTCCGAGCCCGGAGCCGTGTAATGTCTTCCTTGTTCGACCGGCCCGGTGAAAAGCCCGGCAAGCCCCTATAGCTCAGTCGGTAGAGCGTCTCCATGGTAAGGAGAAGGTCTGCGGTTCGATTCCGCATGGGGGCTCCATCGAAAGACCCCCGCCTCACGGCGGGGGTCTTTCGCGTTCCCCGGCCGGTTCCGTACCGCCGACACGCCACGGCCTAGCGGGTCGGGTACGGAATGCGCTGTGATGGTGCGTCATCGGCCGCCCGCCCGAGGGGCGCGGGCGCGAGCCGGACCCCGACCGGGAGGGCGTCATGGGTGTTCGACTCGTGGTGGTGGACGACCACCGGCTGCTGGCCGAGGCGCTGGCCACCGCACTTCAGCTGCGCGGCCACCGGGTGCTCGCGGTCGGTTCCCCGGCCGGCGTCGCCGCCGACCTGGTGGTCGGACGGCGACCCGAGGTGTGTCTGCTGGGGGTGGCGGCGCCGGGGGAGGCGGGTGCCTTCGACGGGCTGCGCCGGATTCGTCGCGAGCGACCCGAGGTGGCCGTGATCGTGCTCGGTCCGGTGGGCGAACTGCGCGGAGTGGCAGGGGCGTTCGCGGCCGGTGCGGCCGGGTACGTGCCCAGCGACGAGCGGATCGAGGTGGTCGAGCGGGCCATCGGGCGGGCACGCGCGGGTGAGGCCGCGGTCGCGGTGGACATCCTGCGCGGGGCCTTCGACCAACTGCTGCGTCCGGCGGCCGAGCCGGACGACGAGGCCGTGCGGCTGCTGCGGCTGCTGACCCGCCGTGAGGTGCAGGTGCTGGCCCGGATCGCGGACGGCGAGGACACCGCGGCGATCGCCGCCGGGATGCGGATCGCCGCCAGCACCGCCCGGACGCACGTCCAGCGGGTGCTGATGAAGCTCGGCGCGCGGACCCGCCTGGAGGCGGCGGCGGTGGCGGCGCGCACCGGTCTGCTGGAGCGGATGGCCGGGGGCTGAGGAGCCGGCGGATGGGCCCGGCGGACACGCCCCCGGGCGCCGGGTGTCCGACGGCTGAGGACTTGGTGAGAAGGCCGGAAGCCGTGGTCCGGAGCACCCCGGCGGGATTGGGAGAATGACTAGTCGTACGCATTCCGTCGATGGCTTCCGCCCGACCGGGCGGACCGTCGTTCGCTGGAGGTCGCAACATGAGTAAGTACCTGGTCACGGGTGGCGCCGGTTACGTCGGCAGTGTGGTCGCCGCCCACCTGCTGGAGGCGGGGCACCAGGTGACCGTCCTGGACGATCTCTCCACCGGTTTCCGCGAGGGCGTCCCGGCCGGTGCCGAGTTCGTCGAGGGCCGGATCCAGCAGGCCGACAAGGTGCTGGACGGCTCCTTCGACGGCGTGCTGCACTTCGCCGCCTCGTCGCAGGTCGGCGAGTCGGTCGCGGACCCGGAGAAGTACTGGCGCAACAACGTGGCCGGCTCGCTGGAGCTGATCAGCGCGATGCGCGCGGCGGGCGTGCGCAAGCTGGTCTTCTCCTCCACCGCCGCCACGTACGGCGAGCCGGAGGCCGTGCCGATCGCCGAGACCGCCCGTACCGCGCCGACCAACACCTACGGCGCCACCAAGCTCGCGGTGGACCACCTGATCACCAGTGAGGCCGTCGCGCACGGCCTGGCCGCCGTCTCGCTGCGCTACTTCAACGTGGCCGGGGCGTACGGCGCGTACGGTGAGCGGCACGACCCCGAGTCGCACCTGATCCCGCTGGTCTTCCAGGCCGCGCTGGGGCAGCGTCCGCACATCGCGGTGTACGGCGACGACTACCCGACCCCGGACGGCACCTGCATCCGCGACTACATCCACGTCGCCGACCTGGCCGAGGCGCACCTGCTGGCGCTGGACGCGGCCAAGCCGGGCGAGCACCTGATCTGCAACCTGGGCAACGGCAGCGGCTTCTCGGTGCGCGAGGTGATCGAGTCGGTCAAGCGCGTCACCGGCCGGGAGATCCCGGTGCAGGTCGCCGGCCGCCGGGCCGGTGACCCGGCGGTGCTGGTGGCCTCGGCGGCCCGTGCCCACGAGACGCTGGGCTGGACCCCGCGCCGTCCGAACCTGGACGAGATCGTTGCCGACGCCTGGACGTTCACCCTGGCGAAGAACGGCCGGTGAGCAACGGCCGGTGAGCAACGGCCGCTGAGGAAGGGCCGCTGAGGAAGGGCCGGTTGGGGGAGGGCCGGTTGGGGGAGGGGGGCCCCGATCCCCGTGGCGTCGCCCCCGGAGCCTCCGGGAGCGACGCCCGCGGCGGGCGGTCCGATGGCTCAAGTCCCGCCACTCACGCATCTTCTGACGAAACTTCACCGAATCGCCACGAGCGCGTTTCCCGCCCCGTAGGCTGAGTGCGGTACCGGTGGGGGCCGGCGCCCTTTTGGCCTCACCGGCCGCCGGTGGGCGGGCGGAACGGCGGGTCCGGAACGCGGATGCCGGACCGGTCCCCGCCCCCGGGCTCGGGCGCTGTGAGCAGGGGGAGGGACGATGGGGCGGATTCGCGTCCTGGTGGTCGACGACCACCGGATCTTCGCCGAGGCGCTGGCGGCGGCGCTGGCCGCCGAGCCGGACGTGGAGGTGGGGGCGGCCGGCAGCGCCGCCGCCGCCGAGCGGGCCTTGGAGCGCGCGGCCGGCGAGGGCCGGGCCTACGACGTGGCGTTGATCGACGCCGACCTCGGCGTCGAGGCGGCCGGTGCGACGGGAGCGATCGGAGCAGCCGGCACGGCCGGATTACCCGGCGGGCCCGGAGCCGCCGGTCCGCACGGAGTACCGGGAGCGCCGGGAGCCGGCGGAGCACACGCCCGCCGTCGGCCCGGTGCGGAGCACCCCGAGGAGGCCCGGCGCGGCCGCGCCGCCACGCCCGTGCCGCAGCCGCGCCGGCCGGCCGTACCGCCGGGGGTGCCGGTTCCGCTGTCGGGCGGGCTGCCGCCCGGCGCCCGGCCTGCGGTGGACCCGCTGCGCGGCGACCAGCTCAGATCCGCCGCCCCGCCGCCCGACGGCATCACGCTGCTGGCCCGGCTCCGCCGCACCCACCCCGGGCTGCGCGCCGTCGTCCTGGCCACCGCCGACGACCCGCACCGCGCTGCCCGTGCCCTGCACGCGGGCGCCACCGGCTGGGTGGCCAAGGAGAGTTCGCTGGCCCGGCTGCTCACGGTGATCCGGGGCGTGCTGCGGGACGAGACGCACCTGCCGCCCGCGCTGCTCACCGGGGTGATCCGCGAGCTCACCACCGCCCGGCGGGACCGCACCGAGAGCGAGCGGCTGGTGGACACCCTCACCCCGCGGGAGAAGCAGATCCTGCGCTGCATGGTCGCGGGCCTCGGCCGGCAGGCCGTCGCGGAGCGGCTCTACCTGTCGCCGCACACCGTCCGGACGCACATGCAGAACGTGCTGGGCAAGCTCGGGGTGCACTCCACGCTGGCGGCCGTCGCGGTCGCCCGCCGGGCCGGGGTCAGCCCCGCGGAGTCGGCCGTGCCCCCGCCGCCCTCGGTGGTCGGCACCGTCGACCGGCCCTGAGGCGCGATCCCCGAGTCCGAGTCCGAGCCCGAGTCCGAGTCCGAGTCCGAGTCCGAGCCCGAGTTTGAGCCCAAGCGCAGGCCGGGAGCCGTCGTCAGCCCGGGATGTTGTCGAACGGGGCGACCAGCAGCCGCAGCAGCGCGGCGAGTTCGGTCTGCTGGCCGGAGGTGAGCTGGGCGAGCAGTTCGCGCTCGTGCGCGAGCAGCCCGGCGAGCGCCTGGTCGGCGCGGTCGCGGCCGTCGTCGGTGAGCCGGACCAGCACGCCGCGCCGGTCGTCCGGGTCGGGCAGGCGCTTGACCAGGCCCTTGCCGGTGAGCCGGTCGATCCGGTTGGTCATGGTGCCGGAGGTGACCAGGGTCTGGGTGAGCAGCTGGCCGGGGGAGAGCTGGTACGGGGAGCCGGCCCGCCGCAGGGCGGTCAGGACGTCGAACTCCCAGGGCTCCAGGCCGTGCTCGGCGAAGGCGGTACGGCGGGCGCGGTCCAGGTGCCGGGCGAGCCGGCTGACCCGGCTGAGCACCTCCAGCGGCTCCACGTCGAGGTCGGGGCGCTCCCGGCGCCACGCTGCGACCAGCCTGTCGACCTCGTCCTCCATGACGATCAGTGTATCGGTGGATGTGTCGATGTGAAGTCTCTTGACATCGAGAAATGTGCCAGCAAGGCTAACCGAGATATCTTGATGTCGAGATACTTTCGAGGTGGACCATGACCACTCCCGTCTGGGACCCGGCGCAGTACCTGCGCTTCGCCGACGAACGCACCCGCCCGCTGCGCGACCTGCTCGCCCGCGTCCCCGCCCTCCCGCACCCCGGTGCCGAGGTGATCCTGGACATCGGCTGCGGCCCCGGCAACTCCACCGCCGTACTGCGCGAGCGGTGGCCGCACGCCCGCCTCACCGGCGTCGACAACTCCGCCCCGATGCTGGCCACCGCCCACACCGAGGGCGAGCCGGACGCCGAGTACCTGCTCGCCGACGCCCGTGACTACGACCCGGCCCCGGCCGGTCCCGACCTGATCGTCTCCAACGCCACCCTCCAGTGGGTGGACGGGCACCTGGCGCTGCTGCCGCGCTGGGCGGACGCCCTCGAACCCGGTGGAGTGCTCGCCTTCCAGGTGCCGGGCAACTTCGAGGCCCCCAGCCACACCCTGCTCGCCGACCTGCGCCGCAGCGCCCGCTGGCGGGACGCGCTCGGCGAGGACGCCGTCCGGGCCGGCGTGCACCCGCCCGAGCGCTACCTCGACGCCCTGGCCGCCGCCGGCTGCCTCCCGGACGTCTGGGAGACGACGTACCGCACCCTGCTGCCGGGGCCGGACCCGGTCCTGGAGTGGGTCAAGGGCACCGCGCTGCGCCCGGTCCTCACCCGGCTCACCGACCCGGCCGACCGGGCCGCCTTCCTCGCCGAGTACGGGCGGCTGCTGCGCGAGGCCTATCCGGCCGGGCCGCACGGGACGGTGTTCCCGTTCCGGCGGATCTTCGCGGTGGGGACCAAACGGGTGGGCTGAGCCGGCCGGGGTGGGGCGACGGGTCCGGTTCGGCCGGTCAGCCCTTGCGCTCGCCGACCAGCTTCGGGTGCCGCTCCAGACCCTCCAGGCCGTGCCAGGCGAGGTTCACCAGGTGCGCCGCCACCGTCGCCTTGTCCGGCTTGCGGACCTCCAGCCACCACTGTCCGGTCAGCGCGACCATCCCGACCAGCATCTGCGAGTACATCGGGGCCAGCCGGGCGTCGAAGCCGCGGGACTTGAACTCCAGACCCAGGATGTCCTCGACCTGCGTGGCGATGTCGCTGATCAGCGAGGCGAAGGTGCCGGTCGACTGGGCCACCGGGGAGTCCCGGACCAGGATCCGGAAGCCGTCCGTCGAGGTGTCGATGTAGTCCATCAGCGCGAAGGCCGCCTGCTCCAGCAGCTCGCGCGAGTGCCCGCCGGTCAGTGCCCCGGTCACCATGTCCAGCAGGAGCTGCATCTCGCGGTCGACGACCACCGCGTACAGCCCCTCCTTGCCGCCGAAGTGCTCGTACACCACGGGCTTCGACACCCCGGCGCGCTCGGCGATCTCCTCCACCGAGGTGCCGTCGTAGCCGCGCTCCGCGAAGACCGTCCGGCCGATCTCCAGCAGTTGCTCGCGCCGCTGCTTGCCGGTCATCCGGACCCGGCCGCCCCGGCGGCGCGGGGCCGGGCCCGGGCCGCCTGCGGCGCCCCGGTCCGGACCTCCGCCGGCGGTGCCGGCCGCCGGTGCAGCGGCCCGCGGACGGGCCGGCGCCGTGGCGGGCGCCGCGTCCGTCCGCGTGCTGTGGTGACCGCCTGTGCTGTCTGCGCTGCTCCCGTTCACCCCTACATCATGCTGGAAGTGCCGCCTCATGCGGCGCGGCGGGCGGCGATCCGTTGTGCGTCCGGCCAGCGGACGTCCCGGACCCAGCCGGCCAGCTCGAACCAGCGGATCAGCCGGGCCGAGGAGTCGATCTGCCCGCGCAGCACCCCGTGCCGGGCCGCGGTCGGGTCGGCGTGGTGCAGGTTGTGCCAGGACTCCCCGCAGGAGAGCACGGCGAGCCACCAGACGTTGCCGGAGCGGTCCCGGGAGCGGAACGGGCGCCGGCCGACGGCGTGGCAGATCGAGTTGATCGACCAGGTGACGTGGTGCAGCAGCGCCACCCGGACCAGCGAACCCCAGAAGAAGGCGGACAGTGCGCCCTCCCAGGACAGGCTCACCAGGCCGCCGATCAGCGCGGGCAGCAGCAGCGAGACGGTGGTCCAGAGCCAGAACAGCCGGGAGATCCGCCTTATCGCCGGGTCGCGCACGAGGTCCGGGGCGTACTTGAGCTGCGGGGTCTGTTCCTCGTCGAACATCCAGCCCATGTGGGCCCACCACAGGCCCTTCATCAGCGCCGGGACGCTCTCCCCGTAGCGCCACGGCGAGTGCGGGTCGCCGTCCTTGTCGCTGAACCGGTGGTGCTTGCGGTGGTCGGCCACCCAGCGCACCAGCGGGCCCTCGACCGCGAGGCTCCCGGCGATGGCCAGGACCAGGCGCATCGTCCGACCGGCCTTGAACGCGCCGTGGGTGAAGTAGCGGTGGTAGCCGACGGTGATGCCGTGGCAGGTGAGGAAGTACATGGCGACGGTGATCGCGAGGTCCGTCCAGCCCAGCCCCCACCCCCAGGCCACCGGGACGGCGGCCACCAGGGCGGTGAACGGCACGAGGATGAACAGGGAGAGCGCGATCCGTTCGGCCAGGCCCTGCCTCTCCCCGCCGCGGGTGGCGGACAGCCCGGTGGCTGCGTCGGCGGAGGGATCGGGGGGCGCGGCGCCACCCGCGCGCGCCTCGCCTGCCTGGGTGGTCATGGGGCGTCCCTTCGCGGCGTCCCTCGAGCGGGACAGAGCGGAGCCTGCGTTGGCGTAACCTACGGCATCGTAGGTTGCGCTCCGTGTCCAGGGGAACACACCGCCGCGCGGCGCTTGAGTGAATTCACTCGACTGGATGGATGAATCCTGGATCCACCCCGTGATGGGACGAGTCGTACACACACTCTTTGCGTGCGAGCGAAGACCGAACAGCGCGAAGCCGCCCGCCGCCTCCGCCGAGAGGGGCGCACCTCGATGAGCCGGGACCTGCCGCGGCCGACCACTCCTCGGCAACAGTCGCGGAAAGCTGCCGAGGCCCGGTGGGGCCCGATTCGCAGGCAGCGGGACGAGGAGCGCCGCGAGACCAAGGCGGCGGCCCGCGCTGAGATCGGCGACCTCAGCGACCGGGAGCTCTTCCTGGTCGGGGTCGCGCTCTACTGGGCGGAAGGATGCAAGGACAAGCCGTACGACCGGCGGGAGAAAGCCACCTTCATCAACAGTGACCCGCAGGTGGTCCGGGTCTACCTCGCCTGGCTGAAGCTGCTGGGCGTCGGGCAGGAGCGATGGCGCCTGCGGGTGTCGACTCAAGCGGCACAATCCGAAGGCGACGCGGAAGAACGTCGGGATCGGTTACCGCGGCTGTCTGACGATCAGCGTGTTGGGGAGTGCTGACCTGTACCGCCGAATCGAGGGGTGGTGGATGGGCATAGCTGATACCCAGGGTGGGGCTGACTCGGGTAGGGTCTGAGCAGCTATCCGCCGTGGGGTAATCGGCAGCCCGCAGGTCTTTGGAACCTTGCAGTGATGGTTCGAATCCATCCGGCGGAGCCTTGTGCATGTCTGGTGGCCTGATCTGGCCAGTGGGCGGGTTTTCTTCCGCGGCTATCCTCGTAGCGCCAGGGCATATGTGCGGATCCACGTTCTGGCCTGCTCTGCCCTCTCTGTGAACCTACCGAGGAGCCTCCCCGCATGGGTGCCAATTCGCTTGCCGCCGTTGTCGTGCTCGCCGCCGGTGGCGGGACCCGGATGAAGTCGAACAAGCTGCCCAAGGTCCTGCACGAGGTGTGCGGACGCTCGCTGGTTGGTCACGCGGTCTCGGCGGCCCGGGAGCTGGCGCCGGGCCAGCTGGTCGTGGTGGTCGGCCACCAGCGCGAGCAGGTGGTGGCGCACCTGGCGGAGCACTACCCGGCCGCGCGCACCGCGGTGCAGGAGGAGCAGAACGGCACCGGCCACGCGGTGCGCACGGCGCTGGAGTCCCTGACCGCCGACGGCCTGGTACTGGACGGCACGGTGATCGTCACCGCCGGCGACTCGCCGCTGCTGACCGGGGAGACCCTGCGCCGACTGGCCGACTCCCACACGGCCCAGCAGAACGGCGTCACCGTGCTGACCGCCGTCGTCCCGGAGCCCTTCGGCTACGGCCGCATCCTGCGGGACGAGGACGGCACCGTCGCCGCGATCGTCGAGGAGCGGGACGCCAGCGTCACCCAGCGCGCGATCGCCGAGATCAACTCCGGCGTCTTTGCCTTCGACGCCAAGCTGCTCGCCGAGGCGCTGGGCGAGCTCACCACGGACAACTCGCAGGGCGAGGAGTACCTGACCGACACCCTGGAGATCCTGCGCAAGGCGGGCCACCGGGTCGGCGCCGTGGTGGCCGACGACCACCGGGACATCCTGGGCATCAACGACCGGGTCCAGCTGGCGCAGGCCCGCCGGCTGCTGAACGACCGCCTGCTGGAGCGGGCGATGCGCGAGGGCGTCACCGTGGTGGACCCGGCGACCACCTGGTTCGACGTGCAGGTCAGCTACGAGCCGGACGCCGTGGTGCTGCCGAACACCCAGCTCCAGGGCGCCACGCACCTGGGCGAGGGCTGCGAGGTGGGCCCGAACTCGACCCTCAAGGACACCACGGTCGGCGTCGGTGCCCGGGTGAGCAACACCACGGCCGACGGTGCCGAGGTGGGCGAGCTGGCCACCGTCGGCCCGTACGCCTACCTGCGGCCGGGCGCCAGGCTGGCCCGCAAGGCGAAGGTCGGCACCTACGTCGAGGTGAAGAACTCCGAGCTGGGCGAGGGCGCCAAGGTGCCGCACCTGTCCTACATCGGCGACGCCACGATCGGCGAGGGCACCAACATCGGCGCGGCCTCGGTCACCGTGAACTACGACGGCGTGAACAAGCACCGCACGGTCATCGGCGCGCACTGCCGCACCGGCTCGGACAACATGTTCATCGCCCCGGTCACCGTCGGTGACGGCGCCTACACCGGCGCCGGCTCGGTGATCACCAACGACGTCCCGTCCGGGGCGCTCGGTGTGAACCGGGCCACGCAGCGCAACATCGAGGGCTGGGTCGAGCGCAAGCGCCCCGGAACGGTGTCCGCGCAGGCCGCGAAGGCGGCGACGGGCGGGGCCGAGCAGGCCTGAGCGGGCGGGCCGGGGCCCGGGGGCGGTCCCGGGGCGGACGGTTTCTGCGCGGGCGCGTAACCTTGGGGACATACGTGCGCCACTGGGCCAACCGCCCGTGTCCAGGCGTACCGACAATTCCCCAACCCGTGCCGCGAGCGGGCCCTGCCTGCCCGCACCGGGTCGAGGGTTCAGCGTCCGCAACGCGAGGAGACGGTGCAGTGAGCGGGATCACGACGTCGGGTGAGAAGAAGCTGAAACTCTTCTCCGGCCGTGCCCACCCGGAACTGGCGAGGGAGGTGGCCGAGGCGCTCGGGACCGAGCTGGTCCCCACCAAGGCCCTGGACTTCGCCAACGGCGAGATCTACGTCCGCTTCCTGGAGTCCGCGCGCGGTGCGGACTGCTTCGTGATGCAGAGCCACACGGCTCCCATCAACCAGTGGATCATGGAGCAGCTGATCATGATCGATGCTCTGAAGCGGGCCTCCGCCAAGAGCATCACCGCGATCCTGCCGTTCTACGGCTACGCCCGCCAGGACAAGAAGCACCTCGGCCGCGAGCCCATCTCGGCCCGACTGGTCGCCGACCTGCTGCGCCAGGCCGGTGCCGACCGCCTGATGGCCGTGGACCTGCACACCGCGCAGATCCAGGGCTTCTTCGACGGCCCGGTGGACCACCTGTTCGCGCTGCCGCTGCTGGCCGACTACATCGGCGAGAAGGTCGACCGCTCCAAGCTGACCGTCGTCTCCCCGGACGCCGGCCGCGTGAAGGTCGCCGACCAGTGGTGCGACCGGCTGGACGCCCCGTTGGCGATCATCCACAAGCGCCGCGACATCACCCAGGCCAACACCATCCTGTCGGCCGACGTCGTCGGTGACGTCAAGGACCGGGTCTGCGTGCTGGTCGACGACATGATCGACACAGCCGGCACCATCTGCGCCGCGGCCGACGCGCTGTTCGACAACGGCGCCGCGGACGTCGTGGTGGCGGCCACCCACGGTGTGCTCTCCGGCCCGGCCGCGGACCGGCTGAAGAACTCGCGGGTCAGCGAGTTCGTGTTCACCAACACGCTGCCCACCCCGGCCTCGCTCCAGCTGGACAAGATCACCACGCTGTCCATCGCCCCGTCGATCGCCGCCGCGATCCGCGAGGTGTTCGAGGAGGGCTCGGTCACCAGCCTCTTCGAGGGCGTGCACTGACGAAGGCCCGTGCAGGCGGCCCCGGTCCGGACGGACCGGGGCCGCCGCCGATTTCGCGGGAGGCCACCGATGCGGTTAGACTCGTGAAACTGCTCGGCGAGGGATGCCGTGTGCCTGCTCGACGGGTGCCCGCTCCGTGATCGACGCGCTGCCGGTGCCGGATTCCCGTCCGCCGGCAGGCCGTTGCCGCCGAGTGACCCCCGAACGTAATGAGGGTGTGGTCCCGGCGGTTTTTCGCGTTGTCTGCACCCCCGCGCCAGTTTCCACGAGGAGTGCAGTCGTGTCCGAGATCCGCCTTGCCGCTGAGACCCGTACCGAGTTCGGCAAGGGTGCCGCCCGTCGCGCCCGCCGCGCCGGCTTCGTCCCGGGTGTCGTCTACGGCCACGGCCACGCCCCGGTTCACCTGAACCTGCCCGGCCACGACCTGATGATGGCCCTGAAGACCCCGAACGCCCTGCTGGTCGTGCCGATCGAGGGCAAGGACGAGTACGTGCTGCCGAAGGCCGTCCAGCGCGAGGCCATCAAGCGCAGCATCGAGCACGTCGACCTGCTGCTGGTCAAGCGCGGCGAGAAGGTCATCGTCGAGGTTCCGGTCCACACCGAGGGCGAGCTGGCCCCGGGCGGCAACCTGCTGGAGCACGTCCTGCAGGCCCTGCCGATCGAGGCCGAGGCCACCCACCTGCCCGAGGCCGTCACCGTCTCGGTCGAGGGCCTGGAGGCCGGCGCCGCCGTCCACGCCAAGGACATCGTCCTGCCGGCCGGTGTCGCCCTGGCCGTCGAGGCCGACGCCGTCGTCCTCCAGGTCATCGCCGCCCAGGCCGCCCCGGCCGAGGAGGAGGCCGTCGAGGCCGAGGCCGAGGGCACCGAGGCCTGAGCCTCTTAGCGCTGGTCGCTGAGACCGCTGCCCCGGTCGCTCCCGTCGGAGCGCCCGGGGCAGCGGCGTGTCCGGGATGATGACGTCGAGCGCGAAGGCGAGGAGCAGCACATGAGCGAGCGGATCACGGAAAGGTGCGCGGGGGCATGAGCGAGGACTACGACGGCCCCTGGCTGGTGGTGGGGCTGGGCAACCCCGGGGAGCAGTACGCCCGGAACCGGCACAACATCGGCTTCATGGTGGTGGACCTGCTGGCGCAGCGGATGGGCGCGAAGTTCAAGGCGCACAAGAGCCGGGCGCAGGTGGCCGAGGGGCGGCTGGCGGGCAGGCGGGTGGTGCTGGCCAAGCCGATGTCCTTCATGAACCTCTCCGGCGGGCCGGTGACGGCGCTGCGCGACTTCTACAAGGTGCCGGCCTCGGCGCTGATCGCGGTCCACGACGAACTGGACATCGACTACGCGGCGCTGCGGCTGAAGCTGGGCGGCGGGGACAACGGCCACAACGGGCTGAAGTCGATCACCAAGTCGCTGGGCCCGGACTACCACCGGGTGCGCTGCGGGATCGGCCGTCCGCCGGGCCGGATGGAGGTCGCGGACTTCGTGCTGAAGGACTTCTCCGCGACCGAGCGCAAGGAGCTGGAGTGGTTCGTGGACCGCTCGGCGGACGCGGTGGAGGCGCTGCTGTCCGAGGGGCTGGAGCGGGCCCAGAGCACGTACAACTCCTGACTGCCCGTCAGGGCTGCGTGCAGGGTACGCAACAGTCGTACAACGCTTGCCCGTCCAAACCTGAATCGGTGTGAGAACCCTGTGCGGGATCGGATAGCGTCGGCCTGGTACGCGAACGAGTCCTGGGGAGTTCTCGATGCGGAGATTGCGTCCGGTTCGCCGGGTGACCGGGCTGAAGCGGCTCGGACGGCGAGTCGGTACGGCCGGTGCGCTGGGGGCGGCAGGGGTCCTGCTGTCGAGCGGTGCGGTGGCGCACGCCGAGCCGGTCGCGGAGTCGGACCCGGCGGTCTCCCCGGAGCCGGCGGCGGCGCAGTTCGGCCCGGTGCTCGGAGACTCGATGGGCCCCGACGCGGGGCTGCTGGCGGTCGGCGGCGGCCTGGTGGTGGCGGCCGGCGGCGCGGCGCTGTGGCTGAAGCGCAGGCGCGCGGGCGAGGGCGAGGGCGCGGAGTAGGAACCTCACGGCCGAGGGGCCGGTGTCCCGTCCTGGGACACCGGCCCCTCGGCCGTTCTCGGGTCCGGCCGTCAGCCGGTGTTGCGCAGGCCTGCGGCGATGCCGTTGACCGTCAGCAGCAGCGCGCGGGCGCGCAGCGGGTCGTCCTGGCGCCCGGCCGAGAGCTCCTCGCGCTGGCGGCGCAGCAGCGCGACCTGGAGATAGGAGATCGGGTCGAGGTAGGCGTCGCGGACGGCGAAGGTCTGCTTCAACACCGGGTTGTGCTCCAGCAGTTCGCTCTCGCCGGTGAGCCGGAGCACCTCGCGCAGGGTGAGGGCGTGCTCGGCCTTGATCTGGTCGAAGACGTGGTGCAGCTCGCCGGGCACCAGCTGCTCGACGTAGTGGCGGGCGATCCGCAGGTCGGTCTTGGCCAGCGTCATGGCGACGTTGGACAGGAAGTTGCGGAAGAAGTGCCACTCGCCGTACATCTCGTCCAGCACGTCGCCGAGGCCCTCCGCGCGGGCGGCGGCGAGGCCGGAGCCGACGCCGTACCAGCCGGGGACGATCTGCCGGGACTGGGTCCAGCCGAACACCCACGGGATGGCCCGCAGGCCGTCCAGGCCGGCGCCGGAGTCGGGGCGGCGGGACGGGCGGGAGCCCAGGTGCAGCGAGGCGAGCTGGTCGACCGGGGTGGAGGCGAAGAAGTACTTCGGCAGGTCCTCCTGCTCGACCAGGGTGCGGTAGGCGGTGTGGGCGGCCTCGGAGACCTGGTCCATCGCGGCGTCCCAGCGGGCCAGCGACTCGGGGGCCTGGCGCGGGGCGGTGTGCAGCGCGGAGGCGGAGAGCGTGGCGGAGAGGGTCAGCTCCAGGTTCTCCCGGGCCAGCGAGGGGAGCAGGTACTTGTCGGAGATGACCTCGCCCTGCTCGGTGACCTTGATCTCGCCCTCCAGGGTGCCCCAGGGCTGGGCCAGGATGGCCTCGTGCGAGGGGCCGCCGCCGCGGCCGACGGTGCCGCCGCGGCCGTGGAACAGGCGCAGCCGGATGCCGTAGCGGTGGGCGACGTCGCGCAGCCGGCGCTGGGCGCGGTGGATCTCCCACTGGGAGGTGGTGATGCCGCCGAACTTGGAGGAGTCGGAGTAGCCGAGCATGACCTCCTGGACGTCGCCGCGCAGCGAGACGAGCAGGCGGTAGGACGGGTCGGAGAGCATCTCGTCGAGGATGCGGTCGGCCTGCTGGAGTTCGTCGGTGGTCTCCAGCAGTGGCACGATGCCGATCTTGGCGATGCCGGCGTGCAGGTCGATCAGGCCGGCCTCGCGGGCCAGCACGGTGGCGGCGAAGACGTCGTCGGCGCCCTGGCACATGGAGATGATGTAGCTCTCGACGATCTCGTCACCGAAGCGCTCGAAGCCCTGGCGGATGGTGTTGAACACGCCGAGGGTCTTGGTGCCGGCCTCGTCCAGCGGGGCCGGGGTGGGGGCGAGCGGGCGGCGCGAGCGGAGCTCCTTGGCGAGCAGCTTCTGCCGGTACTCGCGGGGCATGTCGGCGTAGCGCCAGGCCTCCTCGCCGAGCCGGTCGAAGAGCTGGCCGAGGGCGTGGTGGTGGGCCTCGGCGTGCTCGCGCACGTCCATGGTGGCGAGCTGGAGGCCGAAGGCCTCGACGGTGCGGATAGCGCGGGCGAGGCGGCCGTCGGCGATGAGCTCGCCGCGGTGGGAGCGCAGCGAGTCCTGGATCAGCCGCAGGTCGGCGATCAGCTCGCGGGTGCCGAGGTAGTCGCGGCCCTCGATGTGCGGGGTGCCGCCGGCCAGCCGCTCGCGGGTGTTCTCCAGCTTGAGCCGGATGCAGGTGGCCTTGAGGCGGTAGGGCTCCTCGGCGTTCATCCGCTTGTAGCGCGGGCTGAGTTCGGGGAGCAGGTGCAGGTCGGTGTTGAGCGAGGCGAGCAGCTCGACCGAGGCGCCGGCCAGCCGCTCGGAGGTGGAGAGCGTGTTGCGCAGGTCGTCGATCGCGGCGAGCGCGTCCTTGATGCCGTACTCGTGCTGGAGGTTGAGGACGTCCCAGGTGACCTGCGGGGTGACGTTGGGGTTGCCGTCGCGGTCGCCGCCGATCCAGGTGCCGAAGGTGAGCGGCCGCACGCCTTCGGGCAGGCCGAGGCCGACCCGGGCGAGCTCCTCGTGCAGCTCCTCCAGGACCTCGGGGACGGCCTCGCGGTAGAGCTCGTCCAGGTAGTAGACGGCGTTGCGGGCCTCGTCGGTGGGCTCCGGGCGGGCGATGCGCAGCTCGTCGGTCTGCCAGAGCAGGTCGATGACCTCGGCCAGCCGGCGGTCGGCGGAGCGCTGGAGGGAGGTGCGCCGCGCAGCGGCCCGGTCAGGGGTGGTGGCCGGGTGGCGGGCGGGAGCGTAGGCCTGGTCGGCGGCGGCCAGGCCGGAGGTGAGCTCGTCGCGGTGGATGCGGTCGAGGAGTTCGCCGATCCGGCGCAGCTTGTTGAGGACGCTGCGGCGGGCGGCCTCGGTGGGGTGCGCGGTGAAGACCGGGCGGACCGCCAGGTGGGCGAGGGTGTCCTGGAGGTGCTTGGCGTCGGCCTCGGCGAGCTGGTCGGCGGTCTGCGCGAGCAGCGAGCCCTCCCGGGCGCGGCGGGTGGCGAGCTCGCGGCCGCGGTGGACCTGCTCGGTGACGTTGGCGAGGTGGAAGTAGGTGGAGAACGCCCGGACCAGCTTGGCGGCGGTGTCCAGGTCGATGTCGGAGAGGAGTTCGGCGGTGGCCTCGCCGTCGGTGCGGCTCAACAGGCGGACCTGTTCGACCAGGCCCAGCAGCTGGGGGCCCTCCTGGCGGACCAGCGTCTCGCCGAGCAGGTCACCGAGGCGGCGGATGTCCGCACGCAACGCGGCATTGTCGGCGACGACGGGCGTGGGGCTGTCCGCCGGGTTGGGGACCGGAGCGGTCACGGCTGGCTCCCTGTGGTGGTGGGGTTCGGCAACGGCTCATCGTCACAGGTCCACACGCGTGTGGCAGGTGTGACGCGTGCGGACCGCGCTGTCCGACGCGACCAGCATAGGTGTCGGGGCGGGCGCTGTCCGCGAGGTGGCCGGATGGCGGACAAGGCTGCCGAAAACCACCTATGGTCTGGACCACTTGGCGGCTCCGTGGAGTGCTCCGGGCAATCCCGGTGGGGAGGGGAGGGGGTTGCCGCTTACGCTGTGGGGCATGAGCAAGTCGCCTGGGGAGCGCGTGCCGGTCCGTTCGTTCTGGTGGTGGAAGCGGCCGCGCAGCGCTTTCCTGGACATCGGGCTGGCGCTGCTCGCCGCGGTGGAGTGCGCGATCAGCACGATCGCCTTCCTCTCCGCCCGGATCCATGTCAGTACCGCGGGAGCGGTCGGGATAGCCGTGCTCGGCACGCTGGCCGGCGGATCGCTGGTGGTGCGCCGGCGCTGGCCGGCCGTCCCGGTGCTGGTGACGCTGCTGGTGATGCCCGGGATGCTGGGCGTGGTGCTGCTGGTGGTGGCGCTGTACACGCTGGCGTCGACCTGGGAGTGGCCCCTGCGGCGGCGCCGGGTGGTGGCGCTGTCCGCACTGGCCTTCGCCGAGGCGGCCGCGGTGATGGCGGTGTCGCTGATGACGCCCGGGGACGCGCCGGTGGACACGCCGCCGCTGTGGGGTCAGATCCTGCTGTCGCTGCTGGTGTCGGTCGGGCTGACCGTCGCCCCGGTGGTGACCGGACTGTACGTCGGCGCGCGGCGGCGGCTGATCGATTCGCTCAAGGACCGCGCGCACGGCCTGGAGACCGAGCTGGACCTGCTGGCCGAGCAGGCGCAGGAGCGCGCCCGCCGGGCCCGGCTGGAGGAGCGCACCCGGATCGCCCGGGAGATGCACGACGTGGTGGCGCACCGGGTGTCGCTGATGGTGGTGCACGCCGGGGCGCTGGAGCGGATCGCGGGCAAGGACCCGGACAAGGCGGCGCAGAGCGCCAAGCTGATGGGCGAGGTGGGCCGGCAGGCGCTGAACGAACTGCGCGAGATCCTCGGGGTGTTGCGGATGGACGACGAGCGGCAGCCGGAGCCCGACTCGCTGACCGGGCTGCCGCGGCTGGTGGACCAGTCCCGGGCGGCCGGGATGGCGGTGACGCTGACGGTCAGCGGCAGCCGGCAGGAGTTCACCGGCGAGGCCGAGCAGACCGCCTACCGGGTCGTCCAGGAGGGCCTGACCAACGCGCACAAGCACGCCGGCGGCGCCCAGGTGTCCGTCCTGCTCTCCTACGCGCCGAACGGGGTGCGGGTGGCCGTGGTGAACGCCTGCCCGGGCGGCGAGAAGGGTGCGGCGAAGCTGCCCAGCGGGGGCAACGGGCTGGTCGGGATGCGGGAGCGGGTGATCGCGCTGGGCGGCACCTTCTCCTCCGGGCCGGAGGCGGACGGCGGGTTCCGGATCGAGGCGGTGCTGCCGTCCCGGCTGGCGGTGCGGGCCGAACGGCTGCGCTGAGGCGGGTCCGACGGTTCGCGCCGGGTCAGCGCGCGGCGGGGGTGGCCGGACGCCCCTGAGCCGCCCTCAGTACTCCTCGGCGGTGCGCAGCCGCTCCGGGGCGGTGCCCAGGACCAGGGTGGAGATCGCCTGGTCGATGCCCTGGCCGAGGAACCACTCGCCGGTGTGGTCCAGGCTGAAGACCCGGCCCTCCTCGTCGACGGCCAGCAGCGCCTGCCCGTACGCCTCCTCGCCGAGCGGGGCCAGCCGGGTGCCCAGCGCCCGGCCGAGGTCGAACAGGGTGCGCGGCTGGTGCAGGCCGCACAGCGGGTCGATCAGGAACGGGGTGCGGGCCAGCTGGCGGCCCGGGCCGGACAGGTCGAAGGCGAGGCCGCCGAACTCGGCCCAGGCCTCCACCGCCGCCGGGAACACCGCGTGCCGTACGCCGGTGGGCGCGCCGTACCCGGCCAGGGTGTCGGCCCACTCCTCGGCCTGACGGATCTGCCAGCGGCCGGGGTGCCAGCCGGCCGCCTTGAGCTCGGCGGCGACGTCGGCCGGGAAGCGCGGGCGGGTCCGGGTGTCGGCGGGGGAGAGGGTGGCCGGTGCGGGCGGGATGGGCGGGTTCAGGGCGGGCTCCAGGGCTGGGGGACGGGGGACGTGCCGGCGCTCGGCCGGTCAGTGCGCGGGCGGCCCGACGGCGACGCTGCGCACGGTGAAGTGCTCCAGCATCGGAGCGCAGGAGCGGCACGGCGGGGCGTGGCTGCCGTGCGCCGGGTCGCCCTCCTCGCGGATGCGCACGGTCGTCATCCGGGAGCCCTTGAGCGACTTGCGGGCCTCGTGCAGGGTCATCGGCTTGCGGGCGGCGCGCTTGGAACGCCTGCCGTCGACCGCGGCCAGGTACTGGGAGAGCAGGACGGCCTCCGGGCAGCGGCCGGTGAACCGCTCGCGGGCCTCCGCCGGCAGGGTGTTCAGGAAGTCGGCGACCAGGTGGTGCAGCACCGGGCGGCGCGCGTCCTTGTCGCCCGCCAGGGTGTGCACCTCGCCGCCCTTGAGCGACAGCGCGGCGGCGACGGCGGGCAGCAGGCTGTCGCGGTGGTGGCGCAGCACGGGCGGGCCCGCCGGCTCACCGGTGGTCATCCGTCGTCCTCCTCCTCGTAACCCGGCGTCGGCCGGAGTGACCGGGCCGGTCCGGGGCAAGCCTGTCAAACGACACCGACAACCGCACAACCGGGGTGCGGCGGCCGCCGGCGCCGCGACGGACCGGCCGGTGCCGGTCCGCCCGCAACCCGCGTTCCGTCACCTCGGCCGTTGTGAGGGGGCGTTCCCGGTCGCCGGCGGGCCGCCCGCGAACTGCTCGGCCTGCCGCCGCACCCGCACCTCACCGAGGCCCGGCAGCCGCGGGTGGCCGAGACGCCGGCGCGGGCGCCGGGCGGGCGGTTGTGACCCCGCGGGTGCTCCCGGGCCGCGGACCGGCGCCGGGAGCTGCCCCCGGTCCCCCGTCGTCCGCCTGACGGACGGGGAGTTGAGGGCAGGCCCTAGGCTGGTGCCCAGCAAGCACCGTATTTGCAGCAGCCAGTGGGGGCTCCCAGATGACGACAGGTCGGCCCGGCGTCGCCGCCGCACCGAACGCGGCGTACGCAGGTCAGGTGGTGCAGTTCCCGGACCCGGTCCGCGCGGAGCGGCACCCCGCCGGGGTCAGGGTGGACGAGTACGGATTCCCGGACTTCGGCCCGTACGCCGCCGCCGTGGCCGAGGTGGCCGACCCGCCGGAGGGCTTCGGCGTGGACGAGCTGCGGCTGACCGACTACGTCTCGGCCAATGCCGCGCTCTACACCCAGGGCCACCCGCTCTGGGCCGACCTCGCGACCGCCGTCGCCACCCCGCCCGGCTGGACCTGGCACCACGCGGTCGGCCGGGCCGCCCCCGGCTGGCGGCGGATGGAGCTCGTCCCGGTCGAGGTCAAGGCGCTGCTGCGGCACCACGGCGGCCTGGCCGTCTCCGCCGCCGACCACACCCGCCGCGGCACCCGCCCCCTCCAGGAGCGCCGGCCGGTGCACTTCTCGCTGGCCAAGGACGGCGGCGACCCGATCGGCGTCCCCGAGGACCTGGTCCAGCGCGCCGAGGAGCGCCTCGGCTACCGGCTGCCCGACGCCTACCGCACCTTCCTCAAGCTGGGCGGCGGCCGCGCCCCGGTCGGCGTGGCGCTGGACACCGAGCTCGGACTGCTGCTCGACCAGCCGTTCCTGACGCTCAGCGAGGAGTACGGCACCGAGGACGTCGTGTACGCCAACAAGTGCCTGCGCGACCACCTCACCAAGGACTACCTGGGCATCGCCTACGCGCAGGGCGGCCTGGTCGCGCTCAAGGTGCGCGGCGAGCGGGCCGGTTCGGTCTGGTTCCACCTCTACGACGATGCCCGCGACACCGGCGCCCCGGAGGCCCCGGAGGACCGCTGCGCCCGGCTGCTGCTGCCCTGCGGCGAGGACTTCGACGCCTTCCTGCTGCGGCTGGCGGGCAGCCCGCCGGAGCTGGAGACGGTCGCGGAGCTGATGGTGGACGGCGGGTTCGCCCGGGCCGTCCCGGTGGGCTGAAGCACGTGGTCGCGAGGGTGTCGGTGGAACGGGGGACGAAGAGGATGCGGACAGGGGTGAACCGGGCGTGGTGACGTACGCGCAGGCGCAGGAGCTCGCCGAGGAGTGGATCAACGGCGGGGTGCCGCGCTCGCAGCAGCGCGAGGTGCGGGTCCGGGAGTTCGACCTGGGCTTCGTCTGCTGGGCGGTGGCGCCCGCGGGCGCGGCCGACGGCACGGGCGGCACGGGCGGCACGGGCGGTGCGGGCGGCGGCTCGGGGGAGGCGCGGCTGGTGATCGCCCGGGACTCGGGCGCCAGCACGCTGTGGCCCGCGCTGCCAGTCAACGAGGTGGTCCGACAGTACGAGGAGATCTACGGGCGGCCGGTGGCGGCCAACCCGGCCGGGGCGGCGAAGCCCTCGCCCGGGCCCGTGGAGGCGACCTCCTTCCTGCTCAGCCCGCCGCAGTGGCTCCAGGAGGCGGGGGCCGCGGCGATCGCGGCGGAGGCGGAGCGGCTCGGGACGGCACCGGCCGGCCCGCAGGGGGCGGCTGCCGGGGCCCCGGCAGCCGCTGCTGCCGCACCCGTGGTGGAACCGCCCGCGCCGGCGCTGTTGCCCGCGCCGGCCGTGCTGTCCGCGCCGGCGCCGCTGCCTGCGCCGGCCGTGCTGACCGAGCCGCCGGTCTCCGACCGGCCCGCCGGTGACGCGCCGACCATGCTCGCGCCGCCGGCCGGGCACGAGGAGCCGGCCGTCGCTCCGCGGCCCTCGCAGCCGCAGCCGCAGCCGCAGGCCGCGCCCGTCGCGCCGGTCCAGCCGCCGGCCGGGGCCGTCCTGATGCCCGAGGGGCTGCGGACCACCGGCTCGGACCTGCCCGAGCCTGCCGCGCCGGCGGGTGCCGAGGCGGCGACCATGCTGATGCCGCCGGCGGGCGGCGGCTTCGGCGTGCCCCCGGTCCCGCCGTCCGCCGCCCGGCTGCAGGGGGCGCAGCCCCCGGTTGCCGAGCCGCCTGCCGCGGTGCCGGCCCCGGCACCCGCCCCGGCCGCCGAGCCGGTTCCCACCCTGCTCGCCTCGCCGGACGCCATGCCCGGGCTGATGGGCCTGCCCGGAGCCCCGGCCGCCCCGGCCGCCCCGCCCGCCGGCGGTGCGCCGGTGGATCACGCGCCGACCATGCTGGCCCCGCCCGGCGGTCTGCCCGGCCTCGCCGGTCTGCCCGGTGCCCCGGCCCCCGGTGCCTCGGCCCCCGGCGTCCCGGCCCCCGGTGCTCCGGAGGGAGCCGCGCCACAGGGCGGGCCCGGCCGGGGCACGGCCTCGGCCCCGCCGCCGCCCCCGCCGGCCGCGTTGCGCGGCGGCCCCGCCGGTTCCCCCGGCGCGGGTGCCGCCCCTGCCGGGCTGGGGCGCAACGCGGGTTCGGCCCCGCCGCCGCCCCCGCCCGCCGAGCTGAAGCACACCCCGGGCGGCGCCGGCACGCCCGCCGCCGGTCCCGGCGGCCGCGGCGCCGGTTCCACCCCGCCGCCCCCGCCCCCGGCGGGCCTGCGCGGCGGTGAGGCTCCGGCGGCCCCGCAGGGCGCGCCGATCGCCGGCCCGCCCGCGTCCGGGACGGCGTACGAGGCGACCCAGCTCGCGGGCGCGATCGACCCGGCGCTGCTGAGCGGCCCGGCGGACCCGGGCACCCCGCCGTCCGGCGGCCCCGCCGTCCCGCCGCCGCCCGGCGGCCCGGTGGCCTCCGCCGCGCCCTCGGCCGGCTACGGCTACCCGAACGCGGGCGGCGCCGCCGGGGTCGTCCCGCCCGCGGCGGTGCCCGGCTCGCCGCAGCCCGCGCCGGTGCCCCCGGGCGTGCCCGCGGTCGGTCCGGGGTACTTCGCCGCGCTCAGCTACCGGGGCCCGGACGGCTCGGAGCAGAAGCTGCTGCACCGCAGCGAGCCCGGCACCCCGCACCCGGAGTGGAAGATCCTCCAGGACCTGCGCCGGCTCAACGTGCCGCCGGAGCAGGTGCTGGAGCTCTACACCGAGCTGGAGTCGTGCGACCTGCCGGGCGGCTACTGCAACCGCATGATCGCCGCGTCCTGGCCGAACGTCCGGCTCACCCACACCGCCCCGTACGGCCGCGACCACGCATCCCGTCAGGCCGGGATGGCCGAGCTGCTCGACCACCTGGACGAGCTGCACCAGCTGGCCTCCGGTGCCCAGCGGGTCCGCCCGTTCCGGGTGCCGCTGCCCGCGCCGGGAACGGTCCAGGCGCTGCCGCCGCTCCCGCCGCAGCAGCTCGCCCAGGAGATCGGCGCCGCCTTCGGGCAGAACCTGTTCCGCTACGAGCAGCGCGCCGTCTCCCGCCAGGGCGTGCCCGAGCCGGTGTCCCAGACCCTGATGTGGGCCGGGCTGCCGCGCGACTTCGGGCCGTTCTTCTGGGCGCAGGCGCAGGAGGGCCGTCCGATCCCGACGCTCGCCGAGCTGGCCGCCGAGCGCGGCCTCGCCGCCGGCCCGGACTTCGGCGGCTACCTGGTGCTGGGCAACGACTACGGCCGCCAGCTGTGCGTCCAGTACGGCACCGCGCACGTGGTGGCCGTGGACATCGAGGGAACCGGTCAGCCGCCCCGGTTCGTCAACAGCGGTGTACCGGAGTTCGTCCGCTCGCTGGCCCTGCTGGGCCGGATGTGGCGGCTGCGGTACGGGCTGACGCCGGATCAGGCCGGTCGCTGGACGACCGACTTCCAGGCCCAGCTCGCCGCGATCGACCCGGCGGCCCTGCAGAACGCGGACACCTGGTGGGCCGTGCTGCTGGAGCAGTTCTGGGACGGCCTGCTGTAGCGGGCCGTCGCCGATCCTCGCAGGTGGGGAGGGGTCGTTCCGGTGTCCGGGACGACCCCTTCGGCATGTCGCCGCAGCTGTGCCTCGTTGGGGTTTCGCCCGGATCTGCGCAAAATAGGTCAAGAGGGTAGGTCCATTCGACCAGTCCTCGACACAATCCGGTCCGTACGACGGCGGAATCCGGCCCCGGGCTCCGAACCGGTTCCGGATCCGTCCGTTCCGTCCGATCATGGGCTCCGCAGCCCGCAAAACGAGGGGAAGAGCCCATGAGCGACGCCGTCCCCCAGTACGGCTTCACCCAGGCCCGCCGTGGCTACGTGCCCGAGCAGGTCGACCGAGCCCTTGCCGCCCTCACCGCGCAGCGCGACGAGGCGTGGGAGCGGCTGAGCGTCCTGGGCGCCGGCATCCGGCAGATGGAGGCCCGGCTGGCCGACATCCGCCGGACCGCCGAGGAGGCCCCGGAGCCCGACTACCAGGTGCTCAGCGAGCAGGCCGCAGGACTGGCCGCGATGGCCGAGAACGAGGCGCGCGCCGTCCGCGAGAAGGCCGAGCGCTTCGCCGAGGACCTGCGGGACGAGGTCTACGAGGCCGGGCAGGCCGCCGGCCGCGCCGCCAAGGAGTACGCCACCACGACCCGTGCCGACGCCGATGCGGCCGTCCGCCGCACCGAGGAGCGGACCCGCGCCGAGGCCGAGGGCATCCGGGCCGACGCCGACCGGGAGAGCCGTTCCGTCCGGGACACCGCCACCGCCTACGCCGCCAAGGTGCGGGTGGCCGCCGCCGAGGCCAGCGAGCAGGCCGAGGCCGAGCTGGCCGCCCGGCGCCGCAAGGCCGACGAGACCTTCGCCGCCGCCCAGGCCAAGGCCGACGCCGAGGACACCGAGGTCTCGGCGACCGCCGAGCGCCGGGTCAAGGAGGCGGAGCAGCAGCGCGAGACCGTGCTGAACCGGATCAAGCAGCTGGAGGCGGACGCCCAGGCCAAGGCCGACCAGCTGGTCGAGCAGGCCCGCCGGGAGGCCGAGAAGATCAACGCGGCGAGCGAGGACGAGCAGCGCGAGTTCGACACCCGGCTGGAGACGGTGCAGCAGCACCTGGACCACATCAAGGGCACGCTGGCCTCGCTCACCGGGGCGGCGGTCGGCCAGATCGAGCCCGAGGTGGCGGCCGCCGCGGCCGCCGCGGTCGCGACCTCCCGGGCCTCCGCCGAGGTTGCTGCGGTCCCCGCTCCGCAGGACGCGGTCGAGGACGCCGTCGCCGACGCCGCGCCGGTGGACTCGGAGGCGGACACCGGGGAGATCCCGGTGGCGAACCTGCGCAAGGCCCTGGCCCCCGCGGCTCGCGCCGGGGACAAGGGCCCGGCCCAGGAGAAGTCGGCGACCGTGCTGCGGACGCCGGTGGTCGGCGGCAGCGCCGCCAAGGCCATCGGCGGTCCCGTGGCGGCCGGCCCGGTGCCGCCGAAGCCGGCCTCGCCGCCCGCCGAGGAGATGCTCGACGGCAAGGCGGTCGACGGCAAGGCGGTCGACGGGAAGGCGGTCGACGGGAAGGCCGCGGTCGGGAAGGGCGCCGAGGGACGGTCGGAGGAGGAGACCCGGATCGTCCCGAAGATCGTCATCGTGGACGACGGCAGCGCCTACGCGACCCCCCACACGGTGAGCTACCGCCGCCGCTGACCGGCCGTCCGTCCTCGCGTCGCGAAGGCCCCTGGAAACCGCCCGGGTTTCCGGGGGCCTTCGCCGTGCCGGGCGCGGTCGGGACGGTGGAGTGGGGCCGGGGAAACGGGCGGCGGCTGTCCGGGGTAGGACGGCGGCCGGCGGGGTAAGCCCCCCGGGAGCGAAAGAGGCCGAGACCCGTGGCGCCCTCCAGGAAAGGGCGCCACGGTTCCCGGCGCTTGGGCGGGCGCCCCCACCCAGGGCCGCCCGGCCTCGCACCTCCGACCCCCATCGGGGGTGCGACAGTGCCCCCACAGCCATCCCCCACGGTTGGGTGCGGCGGGCACGTTCACCATGGTGCGCGATCTCCATGGACGGCCAGTGACAGGAGTATGTCCAGTTCGTGGCGGATAGCCGTGCCCGGTCCGGTGCGGCTCACGGTTGGTTCGTCCACCGGCCGGTCCGGTGTTCCGTCCAGTCGTTCGTTCCCGGATGTGCTCCTGACAAAACGGGATGGGCGGTCGAGCGGGTGCCCGGCGGTCCGGCCCCGGTCCGGCCCCGGTCCGGCCACCGTTCCAGCCCCGGTCCAGCCCCGGTCCGGCCCTGCCGACGCCGTGGACCACGTGCGTGTCCGTGCCGCGGCGTAGGCTGGAGACCCCCGGCCGCTCGGCGCGCCGGGCCGTTCGCGTTGCCCCGGCGGGCCTTCGCCGCCCGGGGGCAGCACCAGCCACGGGACGAAGAAGAGACCCCAGATGAGCCTGACCGGACTGCTCGATGTCGTCGCGCGGGACGCGGCGCTCGCCGAGGCGATCGAGGCGGCCACCGCCCCCGGAGCCGCGGCCGGTGGACGCCGCCACCTGGACCTGGTCGGGCCGCCCGCCGCCCGGCCGTTCGCCATTGCCGCACTGGCCCGCGCGCTCGCCGGGCAGGCCGCCGGGGACCGGGGCCGCCCGGTGCTCGCCGTCACCGCGACCGGCCGCGAGGCCGAGGACCTCGCGGCGTCGCTGCGCTCGCTGCTGCCCGCCGACGCCGTCGCCGAGTTCCCGGCCTGGGAGACCCTGCCGCACGAGCGGCTGTCGCCCCGCTCGGACACCGTCGGGCGCCGGCTGGCCGTGCTGCGCCGGATCGTGCACCCGCGGGCGGACGACCCGGCGGCCGGGCCGGTCCAGGTGATCGTCGCCCCGGTCCGCTCGGTGCTCCAGCCGCAGGTCAAGGGGCTGGCCGAGCTGGAGCCGGTGGCCGTCCGGCGCGGTAAGTCGTACGACCTGGAGGAGGTGGCCCGCAGGCTCTCCGCCGCCGCCTACGCGCGCGTCGAACTGGTCGAGAAGCGCGGCGAGTTCGCCGTCCGCGGCGGCATCCTGGACGTCTTCCCGCCGACCGAGGAGCACCCGCTGCGGGTGGAGTTCTGGGGTGACGAGGTCGAGGAGGTCCGGTACTTCAAGGTCGCCGACCAGCGCTCGCTGGAGATCGCCGAGCACGGCCTGTGGGCGCCGCCCTGCCGGGAGCTGCTGCTCACCGACGAGGTGCGGGCCCGGGCCGCCGAGCTGTCCGTCGAGCACCCCGGGCTGGCCGAGATCCTGGACAGGATCGCCGAGGGCATCGCGGTCGAGGGCATGGAGTCGCTGGCGCCGGTGCTGGTGGACGACATGGAGCTGCTGCTGGACGTGCTGCCGCTCGGCTCCGTCGCGGTGGTCTGCGACCCGGAGCGGGTCCGCACCCGGGCCGCCGACCTGGTGGCGACCAGTCAGGAGTTCCTGCACGCCTCCTGGGTCGCGGCCGCGGCGGGCGGGGACCGGCCGATCGACCTGGAGACCATCGACGTCTCCGCCGCCTCGCTGCGCTCGCTCGCCGAGGTGCGCGAGCACGCCGGCGAGATCGGGCTGCCCTGGTGGTCCGTCAGCCCGTTCGCGACCAGCGAGTCGACCGTCGACGGCATCCTGGCCCGCGGCGGAGCCGCTGACTGGCACGGCGACGCCAACACGCTGACCCTCGGCATGCACGCCGTCGAGGCCTACCGGGGCGACACCGCCCGGGCGATCGCCGACGCCAAGGAGCGGCTGGCCGCCGACTGGCGGGTCGTCATGGTGACCGAGGGCCACGGCCCGGCCGCCCGGCTCGCCGAGGTGCTGGGCAACGAGGGCATCCCCGCCCGCCTGGTCGCCGACCTCGCCGAGGCGCCCACCCGGGACGTCGTCCACGTCTCCTGCGGCTCGATCGAGCACGGCTTCGTCGACGAGAAGCTGAAGCTCACCGTCATCACCGAGACCGACCTGTCCGGTCAGAAGTCCTCAACCAAGGACATGCGGCGGATGCCCTCGCGCCGCCGCAACGCGATCGACCCGCTGGCGCTGGTGGCCGGCGACTACGTCGTCCACGAGGCGCACGGCGTCGGCAAGTATGTCGAGATGGTGCAGCGCACCGTCCAGGGCGCCACCCGCGAGTACCTGGTGCTGGAGTACGCCCCCGCCAAGCGCGGCCACCCCGGCGACCGGCTGTTCGTGCCGACCGACCAGCTCGACCAGGTCACCAAGTACGTCGGCGGCGAGGCCCCGACGCTGCACCGGCTCGGCGGCGCGGACTGGGCGAAGACCAAGCAGCGGGCCAAGAAGGCGGTCAAGGAGATCGCCGCCGACCTGATCAGGCTGTACTCGGCGCGGATGGCCGCCCCCGGGCACACCTTCGGCCCGGACACGCCGTGGCAGCGCGAGCTGGAGGACGCCTTCCCGTACGCGGAGACGCCGGACCAGCTGACCACCATCGCCGAGGTCAAGTCCGACATGGAGAAGTCCGTCCCGATGGACCGGCTGATCTGCGGCGACGTCGGCTACGGCAAGACCGAGATCGCCGTGCGGGCCGCGTTCAAGGCCGTGCAGGACGGCAAGCAGGTGGCGGTGCTGGTGCCGACCACGCTGCTGGTGCAGCAGCACTTCTCGACCTTCGCCGAGCGCTACGCCAACTTCCCGGTGACGGTGAAGGCGCTGTCCCGCTTCCAGACCGACAGCGAGGCCAAGGCCGTGCTGGAGGGGCTGTTCGAGGGCTCGGTGGACGTCGTCATCGGCACCCACCGGCTCTTCTCCTCCGAGACCAGGTTCAAGGACCTCGGCCTGGTCATCGTCGACGAGGAGCAGCGCTTCGGCGTCGAGCACAAGGAGCAGCTGAAGAAGCTGCGCGCCAACGTGGACGTGCTCACCATGTCCGCGACCCCGATCCCGCGCACCCTGGAGATGGCGGTCACCGGCATCCGCGAGATGTCCACCATCACCACCCCGCCGGAGGAGCGGCACCCGGTGCTGACCTTCGTCGGACCGTACGACGAGAAGCAGATCTCGGCCGCGATCCGGCGTGAACTCCTGCGCGAGGGCCAGGTGTTCTACATCCACAACCGGGTGGAGTCGATCGACAAGGCGGCCGCCCGGCTGAAGGACCTGGTGCCCGAGGCACGGATCGCCACCGCGCACGGGCAGATGGGGGAGACCCAGCTGGAGAAGGTCGTCGTCGACTTCTGGGAGAAGGAGTTCGACGTCCTGGTGTCGACCACGATCGTGGAGTCCGGCATCGACATCTCCAACGCCAACACCCTGATCGTGGAGCGCGGCGACACCTTCGGCCTCTCCCAGCTGCACCAGCTGCGCGGCCGGGTCGGGCGAGGCCGCGAACGCGGCTACGCGTACATGCTGTACCCGCCGGAGAGGCCGCTCACCGAGACCGCGCACGA
This sequence comes from Kitasatospora sp. NPDC093102, assembly GCF_040683915.1. Lineage (NCBI taxonomy): Bacteria > Bacillati > Actinomycetota > Actinomycetes > Kitasatosporales > Streptomycetaceae > Kitasatospora > Kitasatospora sp. NPDC093102. The sequence goes on from NZ_JBFBFA010000020.1 coordinate 106,900, forward strand.
GCGGCTGGCCACCATCGCCCAGCACACCGAGATGGGCGCCGGCATGTACGTCGCGATGAAGGACCTGGAGATCCGCGGCGCGGGCAACCTGCTCGGCGGCGAGCAGTCCGGGCACATCGCGGGCGTCGGCTTCGACCTCTACATGCGGATGGTCGGCGAGGCGGTGGCGGAGTTCCGCGAGTCGCTGGCGGGCGGCGGGGAGCCGGAGGAGGAACCGCTGGAGGTGAAGATCGAGCTGCCGGTCGACGCCCACGTGCCGCACGACTACGCACCCGGCGAGCGGCTGCGGCTGCAGGCGTACCGCTCGATCGCGGCGGTCAACTCGGAGGAGGACATCAAGCAGGTCCGGGACGAGCTGGTGGACCGCTACGGCAAGCTGCCCGAGCCGGTGGAGAACCTGCTGCTGGTCGCGGCGCTGCGGCTGTACGCCCGGCGGTGCGGGATCGCGGACATCACCCTCCAGGGCTCCAACGTCCGCTTCGGACCGGTGGAGCTGCGGGAGTCCCAGCAGCTGCGGCTGAACCGGCTCTACCCGCGCAGCCAGGTGAAGGCGGCGGCCCAGCAACTGCTGGTGCCGCGCCCGAGCACCGGGCGGATCGGCGGCAAGCCGCTGGTCGGGCGGGAACTGCTGGGCTGGTGCAGCGAGTTCCTGTCGGCCATGTTCGACGACCTGGCGGGGGCGAAGAAGTAGCGTCCGCCCTCCGGGTGGTCCACGGCGGTCTCGGGCTCTGCCCCGGGGCCGCCGTTCCGTGTGTACGGGCACCGGCCGTCGTCGGCGCTGCGCGGCGGCCGGCCGGACTGTGAACGGACGCGTCAGCCGAGCTTCCACTGGCCGGTCTGCGGGGCGAAGCCGCTGTCGAGGCCGAACTGGGCCTTGTCGAGCTGGGCGTCCTTCGGGACCTCGAAGGTGACGAAGCCGAGGGCGCTCTCGCCGGGGGCGATGTTCGCGGGGACCTGGAAGCCCGGGCCGGCCTTGGTGGTCGCGACCGTGCTGCCGAAGGCCTGGCCCTGGGCGTCCACCACCTTGGCGCCGTTGCCCGGGGCGTCGCTGTAGGCCTTCTTGCCGCTCGCCTTGATCCGGAACTGGATCGAGACGAAGCGCTTGCCGTCGGCCGGGTGGGTGAACTCGTCCTCGCCCTCGGCGTTGTCGACCACCTTCACCAGCGTCACGTCGGCGGTGTCGGCCGGGTCGTTGCCCTTGAGCGCGATGGTGTCGCCGACCTTGGCGGGGGCCTTGGCGGTGTCGGCGGGCTTGCTCCCGGCCGGCTTGGCGGCCTCGGAGCCGGCGGTGGCCGCCGGCTGCTTCGCCTCCGTCGAGACGGAGGAGCCGCCGGTGGAGTTGCACGCCGTCGCGCCCAGGGCGACCAGCGCGGCGCCCAGCAGCAGGGTGGCGGTGCGGCGGGTGGCGGTGCGGCGGACGGCGGTGCGGCGGGCGTTCGCGGACATGGGGTGTCTCCCGGTGATCGGTGGTCTTCCCTGCGCCGCCCCCGTTCGGCGGCGACGGAAGGATCACACCACCAAGCCGTGAACCATGTCAATGCTATTTCACAAAAGAGCTCTGTTCACATGTGAACCGTGCATGGAAGGGGCATCGCTATGCTGTGCGGTCACAGCGCCCCTCGCTGCGCGGTCGCAGCCCCCACCGAAGGAGCCCCCGTGCCGGACCGTCCCGAAGTGACCGCCGCCGAGATCGCTCGGCTGGCCGGCGTCGGCCGGGCCGCGGTCAGCAACTGGCGCCGCCGCCACCCCGACTTCCCGCGCCCGGTCGGCGGCACCGACGCCAGCCCGGCCTTCGCGCTCGACGAGGTCGAGTCCTGGCTGCGCGCCCAGGGCAAGATCGCCGAACTCCCGCTGCTGGAGCGGGTCTGGCAGCTCGTCGACACCCTCCGCGACCCGGCCGGCCACCCCGCCGCCCCGCTGGTCGAGGTGGGTGCCCTGCTCCTGCTGCTGCACCGCGAGCCCGAACGGTGGGCCGAGCTCGCCGGCCGGCCGGGCACCCGGCTCGCCCTCGCGCTGCCCCGGGCCGTCGCCGGCACCGCCGTGCACGCCTTCGGTCCGGACGGCGCCCGCACCCTCGGCCTCCCGGGCCTGCTCGGCAGCACCCAGCTGGACCTCGCCCGGCTGCTCGCCGAACTCGCCGCCCAGGCCGGCCCGGCCGGCGCGTACGAGCAGCTGCTCAACCGGTACGCCGAGGCCAACACCCGTCAGCTCAGCCCCACCCCGCCGGAGGCCGCCGAACTGCTCGCCGCCGTCGCCGGTGTCCCTGCCACCGTGCTCGACCCGGCCGTCGGCCTCGGCGCCGTCCTGCTCGCCCACCCGCCGACCACCGGCCGGTACGGCCAGGACGCCGACCCGGTCACCGCCGCCCTCGCCCGGCTCCGGATCGCCCTGCACACCCCCGCCGACGAGCCCGGGCCGCTCCCGCTCGACCTGCGGGCCGGCGACGCGCTGCGCGCCGACGGCTTCCCCGGCGACACCTTCGAGGCCGTGCTCTGCCAGCCCCCGTACAACGAACGCGACTGGGGCCACGACGAGCTGCAGTTCGACACCCGCTGGCCCGGGGGACTCGTCCCGCCGCGCGGCGAGTCCGAACTCGCCTGGGTGCTGCACTGCCTCGCGCACACCCGCCCCGGCGGCCTCACCGCGCTGCTGCTCCCGCCGACCGTCGCCGCCCGCCGGGCCGGCCGCCGCATCCGGGCCGAACTGCTCCGCTCCGGCGCGCTGCGGGCCGTCATCGCGCTGCCCGCCGGAGCCGCCCCGCCGTACGGCGTCCCGCTGCACCTGTGGGTGCTGCGCGCGCCCCGGCCGGGGAGCGACTTCCGCCAGGTGCTGCTGCTCGACGCCGGGGCGGCGCACTCCGGTCCGGCCGCGGCCGCCGGGTCGCCGGCCGTCGAGGGCGGCCGGGACAAGGTCGACTGGCCCGAGCTGCGCCGCACCGTCCTGGAGGCCTGGCGCGGCTTCGACCTCGCCGCCCGCGAGGGCCTGCCGGTCCCCGCCGACCGCCCCGGCGTCCACCGGACCATGGCCGCCATCGACCTGCTCGACGACGAGACCGACCTCTCCCCGGCCCGGCACGTGCCGCCCGCCGCCCCGCTCGGCGGCGCGGCCGAACTCTCCCACCTCGGCGGCCGGCTGGCCGAGCTGCTGGCCGAACTGCCCGATCCGGCCACGCTGGTGCCGCAGCCGGACGCCGCGCCCGACGGGGTGTCCGGGACGGCCCCCGTCGGTGTGGTCACCATCGGCGAGCTGGTCCGCGGTGGTGCGCTGGAGGTGTACTCCTCCGGCACCGGCACCGGCACCGGCACCGGCACCGGCACCGGCACCGGCACCGGCGCCGCCACCCGGCCGGCCGGCGCGGAGCCGGGCGGCACCCCCGTCGTCACCGACCAGGACCTCGCCACCGGCGCCGCGCCCAGCGCTGTCCTGGCCACCGGCCCCGGACCGGCCGGGGACGTCCGCACCCGCCCCGGCGACGTCCTGGTCCCCGCCCTCGGCGGCGGCACCGCCCGGGTCGTCCCCGCCGAGGGCCCGCTGGTCGGTGCCGCCCTCGGCCGTCAGCTCCACCTCCTGCGGCCCGACCCCTCGGCCCTCGACCCCGAGTTCCTGGCCGGCCAGTTCCGCTCCACCGCCGGCACCCGGCGTGCCGCCAGCCACGCCACCACCACCGCCCGACTCGACATCCGCCGGGTCGAGCTGCCCCGACTCCCGCTCCCCGCCCAGCAGCGCCTCGGCGCCGTCTTCGCCCGCCTCGCCGCCTTCGACACCGCCCTCACCCAGGCCGCCGCCCTCGGCCGTAGCCTCGCCCAGGCCGCCACCGACGCCCTGGCGACGGGCACCCTGGTGCCGCCGGCCTGAGGCCCGTCCCGGAGGTGACCCCGGCTCAGTAGCGGCTCAGGGCCGACGCACGCCGGTGACGGTGCGGCGGGCGGTCCGATACCGATGCGGCAGCGGGCGGACGGAAGCCCTCCGGACCGACCGGGCCGGGCGGTACGGTGAGCGGAACCGTCCGCACCGCCCTCGGTGCCGGTCCTCACCAGCTCAGGAGCGCGCATGTCAGGGCAGTACCCCGGGCAGTTCGGACCGCCGCCCGGCGGAACGGCGTACGGGCCGGGGCACGGGCAGGGCTACGTGCCGGGCTACCCGCCGGGCGCACTGCCCGGGCCGGCGGCGGTGGCCGGGCCGGCCCCGATTCCCGGGCGGTTCGGGGTGACCGCGCGGGCGCTGTGCGCGCTGGTCCCGCTGCTCACCGTCGGCCTGCTCGGGGTCGTCCCCTCGCTGTTGCTGGCGGTCCGGCGCCGGCGGGCGTACGACATCGCCGGTGCGGGGGTGTTCTGCGCGCTGCTGCTCACCATGATCGTCTCCGCCGGGGTCGCGGGCGGCCTGAAGAACCCGACCGCCGACACCACCGGTGAGATCGCGCTGGCCGTGCTCTGGTTCCTGCCGACGGCGCACTTCCTGGTGATGGACAGCCGCGCGGTCTGGCTGGCCGGGCGACCTGCGCCGCAGGCCGTACCGCAGGCCGTGTCGCCGTACGCGGTGCCGAACGTCTCGCCCTACGCGGCGACCGTGCCCGGGTACGGGGTGCCCGCGCCCGCCACCCTGGCCCCATCGGCTCCTGCCCATTCGGCCCCGGCCCCCTCCGCTCCCGCTCCCGAGACCGCCCACGACCTGCGCGAGCTGGGCGAGTTGCTGCGCCGCCAGGCCCGCGAGGACCGGCCGTGACCGCCGCCCGGCTGATCGCCGGCCGCTACCGGCTCACCGAGAAGATCGGCCACGGCGGCATGGGCCAGGTCTGGGCCGGCCAGGACGAACGACTGCACCGTCAGGTCGCGGTCAAGCTGCTCCGCCCCGAGCACCTGGTCGCCGGCGGGACCGGCTCCGGCGGCGAACGGGCCCGCCACGGCGACGAGTTGCGCCGCCGCTTCCTGCGCGAGTGCCGGGTCACGGCCGCGCTCGACCACCCCGGGCTGGTCACCGTCTTCGACGCCGGCGAGGACGAGGGCGAGCTCTACCTCGTCATGCAGCGCATCCCCGGCGTCAGTCTGGCCGACCTCATCGCCGAGGACGCGCCCTTCCCCGTCGAGCGCGCGGCGGCCGTCGCCGCCCAGCTCTGCGCGGCGCTGGCCGCCGTCCACGCCATCCCGGTGGTCCACCGCGACCTCAAGCCGAGCAACGTCATGGTCCGCGAGGACGGCCGCACCGTCCTGCTCGACCTCGGCATCGCCACCGCCCTCGACACCGAGACCACCCGGCTCACCCTCACCGGCGTGCCCGTCGGCAGCCCCTCCTACATGGCCCCCGAACAGGCCCTCGCCGCCACCACCGACCCGCGCAGCGACCTCTACGCGCTCGGCTGCCTGCTGCACGAGATGCTGGCCGGCGAGGAGCCGTTCCGGGCGCCCACCGCGCTCGGTGTCCTGCGCCGACACGTCGACGAACCGCCCGTCCCCCTGCGGGAGTTGCGCCCCGAGGTGCCGCAGCCGCTGGAGCAGCTGGTGCTCGACCTGCTCGCCAAGCAGCCCGCCGACCGGCCCGCCGACGCCCGGACCGTGTACGCGCGGCTGCTCCCGTTGCTGCCCCCGGCCGACGGCGCCCCGCAGCCCTGCTACACCCCGCTGCCGGACCCGGCCCGTCCCTTCCGCTACCCGCACCAGCCGCAGCCGCCGGCCTCGGCGGCCGCCCCGGCGTCCGCAGTCCGCTCCGAGCCACGGCCCTTCCTCATGCCGCCCGCCCCTGCGACACCCCCCGCCGTCCCCGCGGGCCCGGACCTCGGCGCCGAGTGCGCCCGGCTCTCCGACCTGGTCGACGCCGGCCGCCACACCGAGGTGCTCGGCCTCGCCGCCCGCCTGCTGCCCCGGGCCGAGGCCGAACTCGGCGATGCCGCACCCCTGGTGCGCACCATCCGCACCATCTACGCCCGCATCCTCCTGCACGAGGGCCACCCCCAGCAGGCCCTCCCCGAGTACCGCCGCCTCGTCGCCACCGCCGACGGCGGCCCGCACGGCCCCCAGGGCCTCGACCACCGCTTCCGCGCCGCCATCTGCCTCGAACGGCTCGGACACGGCGCCGAAGCCCTCGCCGAGTACCAGGCACTCCTCGCCGCCCACACCGCCCGCCTCGAATCCGGCCTCGACACCGACCCCGAGCGCAGCTACGACCTCCGCGAACGCATCGGTCTCCACCTCGCCGCCACCGGAGACCCCCGGAACGCGTGGCAGTGGCTGCTCCCCCTCCTCCTCGACCGCGAACGCCGCGACGGCCCCCACCACCCCGCCGTCCGCCGCCTCCGTCAGTCCCTGTCCACCCTCACCTCCGCCTCCACCCCCTGGCCCCCGCCCCACCGCTGATCCCCACCACCCCCCCCGGCGCCCGTGTCTCCGGCCCTCACCTCCCTGCGCGCGCAGCGACGGCACCGACCCGGTGGCCGCTGCCGACGTCCCGCGCTGTAACGGGGACGCCGCGCCCGGGCCTGGGGTGGGAGCTCCGGGAGAAACGGGCGGGCGGGGTGAGGGCGCGGAGGTAGGTTCGGGGTGTGACGACGAATGCTGTGCCGACGAAGACTCCGGGCGCGAAGCTGATCCTGCTGACCACCACCCACCGGGTGGCTCCCGGCCTGCTGGCGTGGCCGGCGTGGGAGGCGCTGCGGTCGGCGGGGCGGGTGCTGGTGGGGGACGAGGGGCACCCGCAGGTGGCGGCGGTGCGGCAGGCCGGGGTGGTGGTGGAGGCCGTGCCGGCCGGGTCGGCGCCCGCGCTGGCGCGACTGCTGACCGGGCAGCCCGCCGGGGCCGGGCCGACGGTGTGGCTGGGCAGTCCGGACGGGGACCCGGGACTGACCGACGCGCTGGCGCGGCTCGCGGTGGAGCACGCCGGCGAGGTGCCGGAGATCGAGGTGCTGCCCGGCTCGTACGACCTGCCGGGGTCACGGCTGCTGGACCTGGTGACGGTGATGGACCGGCTGCGCTCCCCGGGCGGCTGCCCCTGGGACGCCGAGCAGACGCACGAGAGCCTGGTGAAGTACCTGGTCGAGGAGGCGTACGAGCTGGTCGAGGCGATCGAGGAGGGGGACCGGGAGACGCTGCGCGAGGAGCTGGGTGACGTCCTGCTGCAGGTGTTCTTCCACTCCCGGATCGCCGAGGAGCACCCGGCCGAGCCGTTCACCATCGACGACGTGGCCGGGGACATCGTCGAGAAGCTGATGTACCGGCACCCGCACGTGTTCGGGGACGTCGAGGCCGGGGGCGCCGCCGAGGTGGAGGCGAACTGGGAGCAGCTGAAGGCGGCCGAGAAGGCGGACCGCGAGTCGGTGCTGGACGGGGTGCCGGCCGGGCTGCCCTCGTTGGCGTACGCGGCGAAGCTGGTGTCCCGGGTGCGCCGGGCGGGCTTCACGGGGGTGCCGGACGAGCCGTACGAGCTGCCGGCCGAGCTGACCGCCGACTCGGCGGGCCGGCTGCTGCTCGCGGTGGCGCAGCGGGCGTACGACGCCGGGGTGGACGTGGACGCGGCACTGCGGTCGGCCGCGCGCGGCTACCGGGACGCGGTGCGCGCGGCCGAGGGCCTCAAGCCGGAGTGACGGGCCCGGGCTCGGAGTGACGGGCCTCAGGCCGCCGTGGCGGCGGGCTCAGGGCGCCGCTGCGGCGGGACGAGTTCGCCGATGGCCTCGCCGACGAGGACGACGAGTTCGGCGAGGCGCTCCAGGTCGAGGTGGTCGGGCAGCTCGGCCAGCGAGACGATCCGCTCGCCGTCCGGGCCGGCCACGGCGAACAGGTCGATCGGTCCGAGGTGCTTCTCGGCGGTGTCCACGAGGGCGGCGACGTCGCTGGGGCGGCGGATGTCGCCGCAGACGCCGACGACGGGGCAGCCGGTCCGGTCGAGCTCGGAGGCGAGGTCCTCGGCGATGCCGACGTGCTGGTCGGCGATCAGCATTCCGGTGGCGCCGGCCGCGGCGAACCGGCGGGCGAGGCCCGCGCCCGACCCGCCGTCGAGGACCGCGATGACGACGACTGACCCGCTGATCCGCATGGCCTGCTCCTTCCCTGTGGACGACACCGCACCGGCGCCCACGCGTACTGCGGAGGATCGTAGGCAGGTCCTGACCCTCCGCAACAGGGATTACCCCTCAGGTGACCAGGCTCACGCCCGCCTCGCGGCCAAGAGTCGGCCAAGAGCTGTCCACGGGCCGTCCACGGCCCGTCCATGGGCGGGCCATGGAGTGTTGGTGCGCCGGACGCGATCCGCCGGCGGGGAGCGGCGGCCCGCCGGAGGGAGGGCGGGCCCGTCGCACCGGATACGGTCGGTCCATGCCAGCTCAGCCCGACCCCGCCCGGCCCGCCGCCGCGCCCTTTGACGCCACCGCCCCGCAGCTGTTCACCTGGGAGTTCGCCGCCGACCCGTACCCCGCCTACGCCTGGCTGCGCGAGCACGCCCCGGTGCACCGCACCACGCTGCCGAGCGGCGTCGACGCCTGGCTGGTGACCCGGTACGCGGACGCCCGGCAGGCGCTCGCGGACGGCCGGCTGTCGAAGAACCCGGCGCACCACAGCGGGCAGGCGCACCGCACCGGCCGGGTGGGCATCCCGGGGGAGCGGCAGGCGGACCTGATGACCCACCTGCTGAACATCGACCCGCCGGACCACACCCGGCTGCGCCGGCTGGTGTCGAAGGCGTTCACCCCGCGCCGGGTGGCCGAGTTCGAGCCGCGGGTGCAGCAACTCACCGACCGGCTGATCGACGGCTTCGCGCAGCGCGGTTCGGCGGACCTGATCCACGAGTTCGCCTTCCCGCTCCCCATCTACGCGATCTGCGACATGCTCGGGGTGCCGGCCGAGGACCAGGACGATCTGCGTGACTGGGCGGGCATGATGATCCGCCACCACGGCGGGCAACGCGGCGGCGTGGGCCGGGCGGTCAAGCGCATCCGCGCCTACCTGGTGGACCTCATCCACCGCAAGCGGGCCGACCTCGGTGACGACCTGATCTCCGGCCTGATCCGTGCCAGCGACCACGGCGAGCACCTGACGGAGAACGAGGCCGCCGCCATGTGCTTCGTGTTGATCTTCGCGGGCTTCGAAACCACCATCAACCTGATCGGCAACGGCACCTACGCGCTGCTGCGCAATCCGGAGCAGCGCCGGTTGCTGCAGGAGTCGGTGGCGCGCGGGGAGACCGCGCTGCTGGAGAGCGGGATCGAGGAACTCCTGCGCTACGACGGGCCGGTGGAGCTGGCGACCTGGCGGTTCGCGACCCGGCCGCTGACCATCGGCGGGGTGGACATCCCGGTCGGCGACCCGGTGCTGGTGGTGCTGGCGGCGGCGGACCGCGACCCGGCCCGGTTCGCGGACGAGAGCACCCTCGACCTGGCCCGGGCCGACAACCCCCACCTGGGGTTCGGGCACGGCATCCACTACTGCATCGGTGCCCCGCTGGCCCGGCTGGAAGGGCGCGCCGCGCTGGCCACGCTGCTTTCCCGGCTGCCCGATCTGCGGCTCGCGGAAAGCCCGGAGAATCTCCGCTGGCGCGGCGGTCTGATCATGCGTGGGCTGCGCGAACTCCCGGTGGAATTCAGTCCGGAGAGCCGCTCCCCGCACACGCCTCCGCACGCTCCTTCCGCGCCCTCGGCGCGCTGAGGTCACGCGACGGACGTCGCCGATCGGCTGCCGCCGAGGGTGTGAACACCCATCAATCCGGACATAACGCCGCCGCTGGTAGGCGATCGGACACGGGCCGTAATTTTCGTGTGATATTGACGATATGAGCTTGTGATTGGTCTGATGATCTGTCTACTCTCCCTGGAGTTCGCAGCTGCGGACCTCGTGCGCGGAACGCCGAATCCTGCCCGCCGCGCCACGGGAAACCGACCAGAACCCTGGGCAGGGGCGGGGGAACCAGGTTTGTTGCCGTCTCCCCACGGCTTGGGGTGAAGCCGCCCGAGCGGAATCGTTTCCGCGTACGGCGGCCGGGCCACCTCCCGGTCCGAACCCGACAGCTCACCTCGCAGGCGTACGGAGAGGGACCTCTTCATGCTGTTCGTTGGAACTGGCCGTCACCGTCGTCGCACCCAGGCCGAGAAGGCCATCGCCGTCGCCGGTGTGGCCGGCGTCGGACTCGCGATGCCGCTCCTCACCGCCACCGGCGCCTCCGCCGCCCCGGCCTCCACCTGGGACTCCGTCGCCCAGTGCGAGAGCGGCGGCAACTGGAGCATCAACACCGGCAACGGCTTCTACGGCGGCCTCCAGTTCACCTCCAGCACCTGGAAGGCGTACGGCGGCACCGCCTATGCGCCGCAGGCCAACCAGGCCAGCAAGGCCCAGCAGATCTCGGTTGCCGAGAAGGTGCTGGCCTCGCAGGGGCCGGGCGCCTGGCCGGTCTGCTCCCAGAAGGCCGGTCTGACCAAGGGCGGCGCCCCGGCCGTGGTCGACACCTCCTCGGACGCCAAGGCGCAGTCCGCCCCCAAGCAGCAGACCCCGAAGCCCGCCGCCAAGCCGGCCGAGAAGCCGGTCGCGCAGAAGCCGGTCGCGCAGAAGCCGGCCGTCCAGAAGCCGGCGCAGAAGCCCGCCGCGCAGCCGGTCCAGCAGGCCGTCCCGCAGCAGCAGGCGCAGCCGCAGACCCCGGGCTTCTCCGGCAAGGCCGGCTGGGACGCCGACGCCAAGGTGTACTGGTACCAGAACAACGGCGCCTGGTACTGGACCAGCCACCAGGGCGTCTACCAGCAGTACGCCGGCCAGGCCGCCGCCCAGCCGCAGTACGCCCCGCACGCCGCGCAGTCGGCCCCGCAGGCCGCCGGCCACGACTACACGGTCCGCGCGGGTGACACCCTGTCGACCATCGCCGCCGCCCAGGGCGTGTCCGGCGGCTGGAACGCGCTGTACGAGCAGAACCACGCCACCGTCGGCGGCGACCCGAACCTGATCCTGCCCGGCCAGGTGCTGCACCTCGGCTGAGCCGTCGCGGCCGGCGCCGGGCCGTCGTGCCCGACGCCGGTCCGTCACGTCCGGCGCGGAGCCGTCGCACCCGGCGCCGACGCCGTTCCGTCCCGACGTCCGAAGGGGGCCGGTCCTGCCGGTCCCCTTCGTCCGCATTCGCCCGCTCCGGTGGGACAAGCTGGGGCAAGCAGGTGAACTACCGGTGGGTAGTGGGGCCACACGCTGAGACGGGACCGAGGTCGGCGTGGCCCCGGGAGCCCGGGCGGTTAGGCTCTGGTCGTAACGACTCCGCAATCGTCCTGCTGACAGCACCACCGTCAGACCGGACCCTGCTTCCGCAAGGAGATGCCTCGTGCCGTCCATCGATGTCGTCGTAGCCCGTGAGATCCTCGACTCGCGCGGCAACCCCACGGTCGAGGTCGAGGTCGGCCTCGACGACGGCAGCACGGGCCGTGCCGCCGTCCCGTCGGGTGCCTCCACCGGTGCCTTCGAGGCGCTGGAGCTGCGTGACGGCGACAAGAACCGCTACTTCGGCAAGGGTGTCGAGAAGGCCGTCCTGGCCGTCATCGAGCAGATCGGCCCGGAGCTGGTCGGCTACGACGCCACCGAGCAGCGCCTGATCGACCAGGCCATGCTGGACCTGGACGCCACCCCGGACAAGTCCTCGCTCGGCGCCAACGCCATCCTGGGCGTCTCGCTGGCCGTCGCGCACGCCGCCTCCGAGGCCAGCGACCTGCCGCTGTTCCGCTACCTGGGCGGCCCGAACGCGCACGTCCTGCCGGTCCCGATGATGAACATCCTCAACGGCGGTTCGCACGCGGACTCCAACGTCGACATCCAGGAGTTCATGATCGCCCCGATCGGTGCGGAGTCCTTCTCCGAGGCCGTCCGCTGGGGCGTCGAGGTCTACCACACGCTCAAGGGCGTGCTGAAGGAGCGCGGCCTGTCCACCGGCCTGGGCGACGAGGGCGGCTTCGCCCCGAACCTGGACTCCAACCGCGAGGCCCTGGACCTCATCGTCGAGGCCATCCAGAAGGCCGGCTACGTGCCCGGCCGTGACGTCGCGCTGGCCCTGGACGTCGCCTCCTCCGAGTTCTACGAGGACGGTGCCTACCAGTTCGAGGGCAAGGCGCTCACCTCCGCCGAGCTCATCGAGTACTACGCCGGGCTGGTCGCCGCCTACCCGCTGGTCTCCATCGAGGACCCGCTGGACGAGTCGGACTGGGACGGCTGGAAGGCCATGACCGAGAAGCTGGGCGACAAGGTCCAGCTGGTCGGCGACGACCTGTTCGTCACCAACCCGGCCCGCCTGGCCCGCGGCATCGAGACCGGCACCGCCAACGCGCTGCTGGTGAAGGTGAACCAGATCGGTTCGCTGACCGAGACCCTGGACGCCGTCGAGCTGGCCCAGCGCAACGGCTACCGCTGCATGATGTCGCACCGCTCCGGCGAGACCGAGGACGTCACCATCGCCGACCTGGCCGTCGCCACCAACTGCGGCCAGATCAAGACCGGTGCCCCGGCCCGCTCCGAGCGCGTCGCCAAGTACAACCAGCTGCTGCGCATCGAGGAGATCCTCGACGACGCCGCCGAGTACGCCGGCCGCGGCGCCTTCCCGCGCTTCCGCTCCGCGGAGTGATCAGCACCGCCACGCGGACTGTCGAGCACGGCAAGCACGAGGGCCGGGCGTTCCCGGTGACGCACGCCTGACCGGTGCCCCGCCGTCCACCCCGTAGGGTGGACGGCGGGGCACCGTCGCGACCAGGAGGGGATACGGGAGATGGCTGGCTGGAGGATCCCGGGCTTGGCGGCCCGGCCCCGGTTCACGAGCCGGGCGACCGTCCTCGTCCTGGTGCTCTGCTCGCTGGTGGCGATCCTCGCCTACCCGACGCGGCAGTTCATCTCCCAGCGCGCCGAGATCTCCGCCCAGCGGGCGAAGGCCGACCACGCGCGCCAGCAGGTCGAGCAGCTGCGCCGGGAGAAGGCCCGCTGGCAGGACCCGGAGTACGTCAAGGCGCAGGCCCGCGCCCGGCTGCACTACGCGGTGCCGGGGGAGACCCCGTACATCGCGGTGGATCCGGCCGGTCGGTCCTCCGCCCAGCCCTCCTCGTCCGCGGCCGGTGCCGCCCCTTCCCAGAACACAGCCCCCGGAAGCGCCGGTGAGGCGAAGGCCGCCAAACCCTGGTACGTCGGCATCTGGGACTCGGTGGACGCCGCCGACACCGCTGCGGCGGCCCCCGCCACCCCCCTTCCGCTCCCACCGTCCCCCGTTGGAGACACCTCCCCCCATGACCACTGAGAACCACCCCACCGTCTCCGACGCCGATATCGCGGCCATCGCCGCCCAGCTCGGCCGGGTGCCGCGCGGCCTGCGCGGCGTGGCGCACCGCTGCCCCTGCGGCAACCCGGACGTCGTGGAGACGGCGCCCCGGCTGCCGGACGGCACGCCGTTCCCCACGCTCTACTACCTGACCTGCCCCAAGGCCGCCTCGCTGATCGGCACCCTGGAGGCGGAGGGCGTGATGAAGGAGCAGAGCGCCCGGCTCGCCGAGGACCCGGAGCTGGCCGCCGCCTACCAGAAGGCGCACGAGGACTACATCGCCCGGCGCGACGCGATCGAGGTGCTGGAGGGCTTCCCGAGCGCGGGCGGCATGCCGGACCGGGTGAAGTGCCTGCACGTGCTGGTCGGCCACTCGCTGGCGGCCGGCGAGGGCGTCAACCCGCTCGGCGACGAGGCGCTCGGCATGCTGGAGGACTGGTGGGCCAAGGGCCCGTGCGTCTCCCCGGCCGAGGTCGAGGCCGCCGGTGAGCGGGTCGCCCGCAACCGTGCCAAGGGGCAGGACCACGAGGCCGTGATCGCCGCCAAGCAGCAGAAGACCGCCGAGCGCGCCGCGAAGAAGCGCGCCGCCGACGAGGCCGCGGCGGAGCAGGAGTCCGAGTGAGCACGACCCGGGTGGCCGCGATCGACTGCGGCACCAACTCGATCCGCCTGCTGGTCGCCGACCTCGACCCGGAGACCGGGGAGATCACCGACCTGGACCGCCGGATGATCGTCAACCGGCTGGGCCAGGGCGTGGACCAGACCGGCCGGCTGCACCCGGACGCGCTGGCCCGCACCTTCGCGGCCTGCCGGGAGTACCAGGAGATCATCTCCGGCTTCGGCGTCGGCCCCGAGCGGCTCCGCTTCGTCGCCACCAGCGCCTCCCGGGACGCCGAGAACAGCGACGAGTACGTCAAGGGCGTGCGCGACATCCTGGGCGTCGAGCCCGAGGTGGTGAGCGGCGAGGAGGAGGCGCACCTGTCCTTCGTGGGCGCTACCAAGGAGCTGACCGGCGGTCAGTTCCCCGCCCCGTACCTGGTGTTCGACCTCGGCGGCGGCTCCACCGAGTTCGTGCTCGGCACGGACGACGTGCAGGCGGCGCGTTCGGTGAACATCGGCTGCGTGCGCCTCACCGAGCGGTACTTCGGCGACGCCGAGCTGCCCTCCGAGGAGCAGGTCGCGGCGGCCCGGGCGCACGTGCGCGCTGAGCTGGACCGGGCCGAGGAGGTCGTCCCGCTGACCGGCGCGGCCACCCTGGTGGGCCTGGCCGGCACGGTCACCACGGTGTCCGCGATCGCCCAGGGCCTGCCCGGCTACGACTCGGCGGCGATCCACCACTCGCGGGTGAGCCGGGAGCGGGTCGCCGAGATCGCCCGGGAGCTGCTGGCCGCCACCCACGCCGAGCGCGCGGCCATCCCGTCGATGCACCCGGGCCGGGTGGACGTGATCGCGGCCGGGGCGCTGGAGCTGCTGGAGATCATGGAGCGCACCGGCGCCGCCGAGGTGGTCGTGAGCGAGCACGACATCCTCGACGGAATCGCCTGGGGTATTGCCCCCTGACCCCGTGCAGGGCTTACCCGGACCGGCCCCGACACCCCTTTCGGGGGGTCGGGGCCGGGGCGCGCCCGAGCCCGGACGGGAAAGTTCGTGAATTTCTTCACATGGCGATCCGGTCATTCGTCGCACCGGCTCGCCCGCTACGTCCGAAATGTGGGACCGAAGGCCCGCCGACCGGGTCGCCCATGAGATCGCAGGTCAGACCTGGTTCGAGGTTTGAATATCGAAAACACGCGCGGGAACCCGGGCGTTGTGCGGATCGTTGCTGCTCAGGCCGGTAGTGCTCCGGCGCGCGTTCGCGCGGGGTCGCCCAGGGGTGCGGGGCCCCGCGCCGGGCCCGGTTTTGCGGCCGCGCAGTGTAGCACGGGGGGTCCGTCAACTTGTGACCGGGCTCACGAAGGCTGCTCCGGACGGTGCTGGATACTTTCGGATATGAGCACCACGGAGCGTCCTCGCATCCTCATTGTCGGCGGTGGTTACGTCGGCCTGTATGCCGCGATGCGCATCCTCAAGAAGATGCGCTACGGCGAAGCGACCGTCACGGTCGTGGACCCGCGGTCGTACATGACGTACCTGCCCTTCCTCCCCGAGGCGGCCGGCGGCAACGTCGCGCCCCGCAACCTCGTCGCGCCGCTGCGCAGCGCCCTCAAGCAGGCGGAGGTGCTGACCGGGTCCGTCACCGGCGTCGACCACGCCCGCAAGGTCGCCACCATCCAGCCCGCGGCCGGCGACAGCTACGAGCTGCCCTTCGAGTACCTGGTCGTCGCGACCGGCTCGGTCTCCCGCACCTTCCCGATCCCGGGTCTGGCGGAGAACGGCATCGGCATGAAGACGGTCGAGGAGGCCATCGGCCTCCGCAACCACGTCATGGCGCAGCTGGACAAGGCCGAGTCCACCACGGACGAGGAGATCCGCCGCAAGGCGCTGACCTTCGTGGTGATCGGTGGCGGCTTCGCCGGCATCGAGACCGTCGCCGAGATCGAGGACATGGCCCGCGACGCGGCCAAGCTGTACAAGACCGTCAGCCGCGAGGACATGCGCTTCGTGGTGGTCGAGGCGGCCAACCGCATCCTCCCCGAGATGGGCCCGGACCTCGGTCTGTGGACCAAGGAGAAGCTCGAGGAGCGCAACATCGAGGTCTACATCGAGACCTCCATGGACTCCTGCGTCGACGGCCACGTCATGCTGAAGAACGGCATGGAGATGGACGCCTCCACCATCGTGTGGACGGCCGGCGTGAAGCCGAACCCGGTGCTGGCCGAGTTCGGCCTGCCGCTGGGCCCGCGCGGCCACGTCGACACCGCGCCGACCCTCCAGGTCCAGGGCTTCGACTACGTCTGGGCCGCCGGCGACAACGCCCAGGTGCCGGACCTCGCCGCCGGCGAGGGCGCCTGGTGCCCGCCGAACGCGCAGCACGCCTGCCGCCAGGCCGTCGTCCTCGGCGACAACGTGGTCTCCGGCATGCGGGGTTTCCCGCAGAAGGAGTACAAGCACAAGAACCTCGGTGCGGTCGCCGGTCTCGGCCTGCACAAGGGCGTGGCGATCCTCTTCGGCAAGTACAAGCTGAAGGGCCGTCCGGCCTGGTGGTTCCACCGCCTGTACCACGGCGCGATGGTGCCGACCTTCAACCGCAAGGTCCGCGTCTTCACCGACTGGACGCTCGCGATGTTCCTCAAGCGCGAGATGGTCGGCCTCTCCCAGATGGAGAAGCCGCAGCTTCCGATCCAGGAGGTCACTCCGCCCACCAAGCCCGTCGAGGCCGCCAAGCCGGCCGCCGACAAGGAACTCGCGAGCAAGTAAGCGACTGAGACCCCGGTGTGGGAGCACCGGGGTATGAGTCGGAGGCCCTCCGCCCGGCAGCATTGCCGGACCACGACCTCCGTGGTGCTCAGCCGGCCGTGCGACCGGGCGGAGTACAGAAGTAGAAGGTCCCCTGCCGAAACCTTCGGCAGGGGACCTCTCTCGTTCCGGGGACCGGTCAGTCGGTCTTGATGCTCGACAGGATGTCCAGCTTGGACGCCCGGCGGGCCGGCCAGATCGCGGCCACCAGGCCGACCGCCCCGGCCAGCGCCAGGAACAACGCCAGCTGGCCGTACGGCAGGACCGTGGTCAGGCCGGAGAGGCTGGACTTCAGGGTGCCGTTGATCGCCCAGGCGATGAAGCAGCCGAGCAGCAGGCCGATGCCGGCGCCGAACAGCGAGATCACCACGGACTCCAGACGGACCATCCGCTTGATGCCCCCGCGGTCCAGGCCGATCGCCCGCAGCATCCCGATCTCGCGCTTGCGCTCGAAGACCGACATCGCCAGCGTGTTGACCACGCCCAGGATCGCGATCAGGACCGCCATCCCGAGCAGGCCGTACATCACGTTCAGCGCGAAGGTGATGGTCTGGCTGAACCCGTCCCGGATGTCCTGGCGGGACTTCACCTCGATCACCGGGTTGGCCCCGGTGGCGTCCTTGATCGCCTGCTTGAGGCCGTCGGTGGCGCCGTCCTTGCCCTTGACCAGGACGTCGGAGATGTACGGCTTGGGCTCGTGCTTGGCGATCTCGCTGTTGGCCAGCATGACCTTGCCGAGCACGCCGCCCGCCTTGTACACGCCGCTGACGGTGAGCTGACCGGTGGACTCGTCCGGGAAGGTCACGTTCAGCACCGAGCCGGTGGTGGCGTTCAGCTTCTTGGCGGCGTCCTCGTCGAGCAGCAGCTGGCCGCTGCCGAAGCCGGCGGTGGAGCCGCTGGTCAGCTGGACGTCGGCGAGCTGGTCGAGGGTGGCCGGGTCCAGGCCGCTGATCGTCTTGTAGGTGCCGTTGAGCTTCCAGTCGGTGGTGGTCATCGCCGAGGAGGCGGCCACCCCGGGGGCCTTGGCGATCTGGGCGGGCACCTGCGCGGACAGGCTCATGCCGTTGGCGGCCCCGACGACGAAGTCGGCCTTCATCGAGCTGGTGACGGCCCGGTCGATGGTGTCGTTGACCGAGGCGCCGATCACGGTGAGGCCGGTGACCAGGGTCAGACCGATGGTCAGCGCGGCGGCGGTGGCCGCGGTGCGGCGCGGGTTGCGCACCGCGTTCTGCTGGGCGAGCTTGCCCGGGGTGCCGCCGAGTCCGCGCAGCAGCGGGCCGACCAGTGCGACGACCGGACGGGAGAGCAGCGGCAGCAGGACGAACACGCCGATCAGGGTCAGGAAGGCCCCCAGGGCGACCGGTATCCGGCCGCTGTCGTTGCCGGTGGAGGCGCCGTAGCCGATCAGTGCCAGGCCGCCGGCGGCGAGCACCGAGCCGATCGTGTTGCGGACCACCAGGCTCTTCTGGGAGACCGGCTGGTCGCCGCTGCTCATCGCGGCCACCGGGGCGATCCGGGAGGCGCGGATGGCGGGCAGCAGGGCCGAGGCGACCGTCACCAGGATGCCGACCACGACCGTCACCACGATGGTGAGCGGCTTGATCACCAGCGAGCCGTTCGGCATGTTCTCGTTCATCGCGCCGATCAGCGACTGCATCCCGGCGCCGATCCCGACGCCGGCCAGCAGACCGGCCACGGCGGAGACGGTGCCGATCAGCAGGGCCTCGATCAGCACGGACCGGGTGACCTGCTTGCGGCTGGCGCCGACGGCGCGCATCAGGGCCAGTTCCTTGGTGCGCTGGGCGACCAGCATGGTGAAGGTGTTGGCGATGATGAAGATGCCGACGAAGAGCGAGATGCAGGCGAAGGCCAGGAACATCGTGCGCAGGCTGTCGGTGGCCTTGGTGATCATGGCCTGCTCGTCGGCGTTGAGCTTGGCGCCGGTCTCGACGTCGAACTGGGGGACGGACGGCACCTTGGGCTGGGCCTCGGCGAGCAGCGCGTCCTGGCTGGTGCCGGGCTTGGCGGTGAGCACGATGCTGCTGTAGCGGCCCGGCTCCAGCAGGGTCTGCTGGGCGGTGGCCTTGTCGAACAGGGTGAGCGTGCCGCCGGTGTTCACCACCGGGTCGTCGGTGGTGAAGATCCCGGTGAGCTTCGCCTCGACCACCGGCCCGTTGGCGGCCACCCGGACGGTGTCGCCGACCTTGTAGCCGCCCTTGTCGGCGGTCTTGCGGTCGAGCGCGATCTCCTTGGCGGCCTTCGGGCCCTGGCCCTCGACCATCGGGTAGCGCGGGTCCTTGCCGTCCTGGCCCGGCGCGAAGTTGGCACCCTTGGCGGCCCAGAACTGGCCGATCAGGTCGCCCTTCTTGTCGGCGACGCCGGTGAAGCCGCTGACCACGCCACGGGCGCCGGCGGAGCCCGGCAGGGCGGCCAGCTGCTGGAGGGTGGCGTCGGTGAGGGTGGCCGAGCCGCCCTCACTCTTCTGCCGGGTGGAGGCGCTGGAGCCGGCCGCGCGGTCCACCACCTGGACCGAGACGTCCGAGTAGCTCTTGGAGTTGCTGTCCCGCATGGCCTTGCCGAAGGTGTCGGAGAAGACCATGGTGCCGGCCACGAAGGCGGTGCCGAGCATGACGGCCAGCGCCGTCATCAGCAGTCGGCCCTTGTGGGCCAGCACGTTGCGCAGTGCGGTGCGATACATGGGGTGTCCTGGGAGGGTCGGTGAGCGGGCTTCGGCTGCCGGTGTGTCAGCTGGTACGGCCCTTGGCGTCGAAGCGGCGCATGCGGTCCAGGACGGTGTCGGCGGTGGGGTTGTGGAGCTCGTCGACGATGCGGCCGTCGGCGAGGAAGACGACGCGGTCGGCGTAGGAGGCGGCGACCGGGTCGTGGGTGACCATGACGACGGTCTGGCCGAG